>DATCXR010000163.1:0-2920 GCA_036565685.1 Gemmatimonadaceae bacterium | reverse complement strand
GCCCATCGGGCTCCAGGCGGATATTGTATCCGATATTCTAGTTAGGATACAATTATGTGTGTGCGCGCTTTCCGCAAGAGCGCATGCGGGAAACGGGCGGAGCCCCATCTTTAGGCGAAATCCCCTCTTGACAGGCGGCGGCCGAAAGTGCTTGGTATGTCCCGTCACCGGGAACGGGATAATGTATCCGACGTGCGGGCCACCGCCGCCTGCCGCGCCGACAGCCTGCCCGCCAGGTTCGCCGCACGACCACGCCACCATACCCTGACCGGCCCATGCCGGCCGTGGAGGAACAGCAACGTGGCCACCCAAACAGGAGCAGCTCTCCTCCCGATGGCCGATCGCGCTCCCCATGCCCGGCACCGCGCTGGAGGAGTCCCCACGCACGCCGTCGCCGGTGCCGTGAGCGGCACGCGCTGCGCCCGTGGCGTGTCGGTGGCAAGCAGCTGCGCGGTGCTCCTCGCTCTGACGCTGCTTCTCCCCGTCGCGCGCTCCGCGGCGCAGCCGGTGGTGACGGATGTCTTCCCGGCCGAGGAGTACGCGGCGCGGCGCGCGAGGGTGATGGCGGCGATAGGCGACGGCGTCGCGATCCTGCAGGGAACCACGGAGCGTCCGGGCGAGCAGCCTCTCCGGCAGAGCAACCAGTTTCACTATCTCTCGGGCGTGGTCGCGCCCCGCGCGCTGCTCGTGATCGACGGGCGCGCGAAGCGCTCCACGCTCTATCTCGAGCCGGAGAGCGAGCGGCGCGTGCAGGTCATGTTCGGCCCGCTGCTCGAGCCGGGCGACTCCGCCGCCCGCATCACGGGGATGGATGCGGTGCTCGCGCGCGATGAGCTCGCGAAGGCCGTTTCGGAGATCTCGCGCGAAGGGCGTACGGTCTACACTCCGTTCCGGCCCGAGGTGCTCGGCAGCGCTTCTGCCGGCGACGTGGTGAAGCTGGCGAAGGCGACTCGCGAAGACCCCTGGGACGGGCGCATTTCGCGCGTCGAGAGCTTCATCGCGAAGCTGCGTGAGAGAACGCCGAAGTCGGAGATGAGGGATCTCGACCCGATCCTCGATACCCTGCGCGCCACGAAGAGCCCGCGCGAGATAGCGGTCATCCGCGAGGCGACGCGCATAACCGGTCTGGGGATCATGGAGGTGATGCGCGATGCGAGGCCGGGGATGTACGAGTACGAGCTACAGGCCGCTGCCGAGTACGTCTTCAAGAAGCACGGCTCGTACGGTCCCGCCTACTTCGCGCTCGTGGCGACGGGGCAAAACACCCTCTACACGCACTATCACAAGAACACGACGCGCCTCGAGCCCGGTGACCTGGTGCAATTCGACTACGCCCCGGATTACCGCAACTACACCTCCGACGTGACGCGGGTCTTTCCCGCGAACGGAAAGTTCACGCCGAGGCAGCGGGAGCTCTACACCATCTACCTGCGTCTCTACCAGGCGTTGATGACATCCATCAGGGTGCACGCGACGCCGCGCGAGATCGTGGCGGACGCGGTGGCCAGGATGGATTCCATCATGGCCTCGTATCGGTTCACGGATCCGAAGATCGAGGCCGCGGCGGTGCGCTTCGTCGAGCGCTACCGGAAGAGCGAGCCGCGGGCGCTGGGTCATACGATCGGGATGGAGGTACACGATGTGCGGCTTCCCACACCGACGCTCGAGCCCGGCCAGATCTTCACGATCGAGCCGCAGATGACGATTCCGGACGAGCACATCGGCCTCCGGCTGGAGGACGTCATACTGATGACGGATACCGGCTACGAGAATCTTTCGGAGTTCGTGCCGGTGGAGATCGATGACGTAGAGCGGGCGATGGCCGGCGCGGGACTGAGCGACGCGCTGCTACGAGTGCCGGAGCGGCGGTGACCGGCCCGGATGCCGGGACGAGGTTGCATTTCCCTCGGAACAACGGATATTTTATACAGCAAATCATGGCCAAATCACCCACTCGCCCGCGACCCGCCAGTCGGCGGGTCGGAGCCAGCAACATGAGGGAGCGGCGGCCCGTACAGCGCCAGACCGTCGCCGCTGCCACGGTCGAAGGCATCAGGGAGCGCATCCTCGACCGCACCTACGCCGAGGGCGAACAGCTCCGTCAGGACGTTCTCGCCGCGGATCTCGGCGTCAGCAGGATCCCCGTGCGCGAAGCGCTCCGCCAGCTCGAAGCCGAAGGGCTGGTCACCTTCAGCCCGCACCGCGGAGCGGTGGTCTCCTCACTGTCGATCGCCGATATCGAGGAGCTCTTCGCGCTGCGCGCCCGGCTGGAAACGATCATCCTCCGTCGCGCGGTCCCGCTCCTCACCGAAGAGGACCTCGCGCGCGCCGAGGAGATCCTGCGCGAGTACGACGCCGCTTTCCGCAACCGCGACGTCTCCGCATGGGGCGACCTGAACTGGCAGTTCCACTCCACGCTCTACTCCGCGGCCCGGCGGCCGGTCACCATGGCCGTGGTGGAGCGACTGCACATGCACACCAACCGCTACGCGCGGATGCAGCTCGCGCTCACACGCGGCGAGGCGCGCGCGCAGAAGGAGCACGGCGCGATCCTGGCGGCGGCTCGCAAGCGGGACGCGAGCCGCGCGAGCACGCTCCTAAGCGCGCACATCCTGGGCGCAGGACGCTCGCTGGTTCGCTTCCTCCGTGGAGAGCGGGCAGATGGCGGCACGCACTCGAGTGGCGCATCGTGATGCGACCGGTGCTCGACCGATCGCGCCGCGCGACTCTTCTCATTCAGCAAATGCCAACGCTCTGATGGCTTCTACGGCTCCCCTCCTCCGCAACTTCGTATCGGGCGGCTTCCACGCGGTGGAATCCGACTCCTGGATCGACGACCTCAACCCCTCCGACTCGTCGGACGTGATCGCCCGGGTACCCCAGGGCTCTGTCGACGATGCGCGCGCCGCCGTCGAAGCGG
>DATCXR010000418.1:0-3606 GCA_036565685.1 Gemmatimonadaceae bacterium | reverse complement strand
CGCGCCCTCGGGTGCCCGCGTGGGCGCCGCAAAGTCGTCGTCTATGCGGCCGGTTTCCCCGATCGCCATGACTCCGCCGCACACGGAGCAACGCGCGCGGATGCCGGCTACGGGGATCTTGGCGGGGTCCACGCGGAAGATGGTGCCGCACTCGGGACAGCCGACGTTCATCGCCGCGCCTCGCCCGTCAACCGCTCAACGCGCCGGCGCCGACTCGGCCCCGACCTCCGCCGAGTCGTGACGCCTGTCCACGACGAACACAGAACCCGGTAGCGTCTTCGCATAGCTCTTCATCTCCGTGGCCAGTTCGCTCACCTGAGCCGCGTGCGCGAACGTGCGTCGCTCGTTGGTCACGATCCCGATGCTGAGAGTCATGAGCGGAACACGGTGGAGCTGCCCGCGGCGATCCTTGCCGAAGAAGTAGCCCGCGTTCCGATCCTGCTCGGAGTACTGGTATGGCACCAGAGCATCGAAGATGGTGATGATCTCCTGCGAGATCTCCCGCGCATCAGCGTGGGGCACCACGAAGATAAAATCATCGCCCCCGATATGGCCAACGAATCCCTCGTCCGGGCAGAGTCCGCGCACGACATCGTGGAGCACCTTCGCGAGCAGACGGATCACCCGGTCGCCCTCGTAGTAGCTGTACCGGTCGTTGTATTCCTTGAAGTGATCGAGGTCCGCGTAGCACACCGCGAAAGGGAGCGAGAGCGAGATCCGCCGCGCGATCTCGCCCTCGATCTCCGGTGCACCGGGGAGACGGGTGGAGGGATGCACGCGCACGTCGCGCTCGGCGCGGCGGAGCATCGCGTCGAGCCGCACCCTCCCCTCGCTCGCCGGAGTGAGCGGAGAGAGGACCTCATCGGCGCCGGCCTCGAAGGCAGCGGTGATCGCCCTGGCCACGCCCGCCGGGCCGGTCATCCCGGCCGCGACCCCCACGAGCACGGCGCCAGGTACCACCGCGGTGTACGAATCGCCCTTGAGCCGCGAACAGGCGGCCAGCGCGCTCTCAGCGCAGCTTCTCGCCTCGAAGATCACCGCACGCGGCCGCCCACGCAGCGCGCGCGACATCAGATCCTCCATCGACGAGGAAACGATGACGGCTAGACCGTGGGAGCAGCACCAGCTGCGGACGTCGTCCGGCGGTTGCTGCGCATCGGATGAGAAGTAGATGGCGTGGGGCTGGGCCACGCTAGGCGATCCTCGCGTCTGCGGGCACCCCGCTCGTACCGGACGAAGGCCGTACCGGCTGGCGGGGCGAGTGTGGACAGGCGTTCCACAACCGACGATCAGAAAAAGAAGAACGCAACGGCAAGTATGGCATACACGGAGAGCAGGAGCGCGCCCTCGAGCCAGTTGGACTCGGCATCCACCACAATGGTCGCTCCGATCCATACCGCGAGCGCCACGCTGGCCACCTCAAAGGCAGTGAAGGCGAGGTCCATGGGCTGGCCGAAGATCAGCCCGGCGAAGACGAGGATAGGCGCCACGAGCAACGCGACCTGCACCGAAGAGCCCACCGCGATCCCTACCGCGAGGTCCATCCGATTGCGGGCAGCCATGAGGATAGCCGCGCTGTGCTCGGCGGCGTTGCCGATGATCGGCACCACTATGATTCCGACGAAGAGCTCGGAGAGGCCGAGCGTATCGATGGACTCCTGGGTCGCGCCGACGAGGAGCTCCGACATGAACGCGATTGCGACCGCGACCACGAGGAGGACGACGACGGAACGCGTCAGCGACCAGCCGCCCTCCCCACGTTCTACCTCCCCTCCAGCGGCGGCTTTCCCGATCTCTTTCCCTGCCTCGTGCGCCGACTCGGCGAACGCGGCACGATGGGTCCACATGGAGTAGACCAGCGAGAGGCCATAGCCGATGATCAGGAGCACGGCCACGAATTCCGACATGCGTACCGTCTGGACGCGTGCGGGGTCGGGGTGGGCGCCGTGGAAGAGAGCGGGCACGATGAGCCCGACCGCGGCGATGATGAGGAGTGCGGCGTTCATCCCGGCCAGGTGCGGGCTGAACTTCTGCGTCTTGTATTTCATCCCACCCACCACCTGCGCCACCCCGAGCACCAGGAGCAGGTTCCCGATTATCGAGCCGGTGATGGACGCCTTCACCAGATCGATGAGGCCGGCCCTCAGCGCAATGATAGCGATGATGAGCTCGGCCAGATTCCCCAGCGTCGCGTTGAGCAGTCCGCCGACCGTCGGGCCCGCGTAGGCCGCGAGGTGCTCGGTGGCGTCACCGAGCAGCGTGGAGAGGGGGAGGATCGCGAGGGCGCTGAAGACGAAGATGAGAAGCGGCTCAGCACCCAGGAGCTCCGCAACGACCGCCACGGGGACGAAGACAAGCAGCGCGTACCAGAATTTCACTGGTCGCTACGCCGGCGTCGCTTCGTCGATAAGCATGATTGGGATGTCTTCGCGAACCGGGTAGCGGAGCGCGCACGCATGGCAGATGAGGCACTCCTCCGCTTCCCTGTACTCGAGCTCACCCTTGCACTTCGGGCAGACGAGGAGCTCCAGAAGCTGCGGCGACAGGCTCATGGCGTAGTATCCTCCGGTGGTTTATAGCCGAATCGGCGAAGCGCCTTCACGTTACGCCTCCAGTTGGGGAGCACTTTGACCCACAGGTCGAGGTAGACCGGCGCTCCGACGAGATCTTCGATCTTGGCTCTCGAAGCGCGGCCGATCTCTCGTATCCTTTCGCCCTTGCGGCCGATGAGGATCTGCTTCTGTGTAGGACGCTCCACGTAGACTACGGCCCGAATGTATATCGGCCGGCGCTCCTCGCGAAACTCCTCGATCTCGCAGGCCACACTGTACGGCACCTCTTCCTCCAGCTGCTCGAGCGCCGTCTCGCGGATCAGCTCGGCGGCGAAGAAACGAAGCGACTGCGTCCCGATCTCGTCTTCGGGGTAGAGGAAGGGGCTCTCCGGAAGGAGCGTGCCGATCCGCTCGAGAAGCAGCTCGACCCCCTCACCGGACGCGGCCGAGATGGGTACGACCGCTTCATCGCCGGCCGCGCGGCTCAGGAGCTTCTCACGCGCCTCGGGATCGAGAGTATCGACCTTGTTGAACGCCGTGATCACCGGTGCAGCAGGCGGTTTCTCGAGCGCTGCGGCGTCGGCGAGTGGCGGCGCCGAGGGATCGTGAGCGTCGACGAGGTAGACGACGACGTCTGCATCGTCGAGCGCCCTGAGCGCTGTTGCGCGCATCGCACGCTGCAGCTCGTAGCGTGGCTCGAGGAGCCCGGGTGTATCAAGGATGACCATCTGAACGTCGTCGTCGCTATGGATGCCCACAATGCGATCGCGCGTGGATTGCGGCTTGGAGCTCGTGATGCTGAGCTTCTGCCCAATGATCCTGTTGAGCAGCGTCGATTTTCCGACGTTCGGCTTCCCGACGACTGTGACGATTCCGGCGCGAGGCATAGAAGCAGGGTTCAGGAGGCAGGGTTCAGGGTTCAGGAAGTTGAAGGTACAAGGAAACAGGAAACAGGAAACAGGAAACAGGCACCGGCTCCCGCGACCAGAGCCCTCTATGCGAGGACAGTTCCTGGTTCCTGGTTCCTGTAGTCCCTGACCCCTGAACCCTGCCT
>DATCXR010000416.1:0-10650 GCA_036565685.1 Gemmatimonadaceae bacterium | reverse complement strand
CGCGCCCTGCTTCGGCGCCCTTCGCCTGGGCGCGGAGCGACTGCGAGAGTCCGAGCAGCGACCAGCCGTTGGCCGGGAAGCGCTCGAGATCCTCGCGGTATACCCGCTCCGCCGCGGTCGCCTGGCCCGCGGCAAGGAGTGCGGCGCCGAGGTCGTGCCGAACGGGGACGGTCCAATCGGGCGGCTCGCCGTAGGTGAGCCCATCTTCGATCGTCGCGGCCTTGCGCAGATGGCTGACCGCCGCGGCGTGGTCCCCTCGAGCGGACGCGATGCTCCCCGCGAGCACGTGCTCGGCGATGCCGAGGATCGTGGGCGAGTCGTTGAACTCGAGTCTCACACCGGCGAGTCGCGGATCGGAGGCCATGGCGTGCACGCGCGCGAGCTCCGTCTCCGCTTCGCTGAGCTTCCCGGCGGCAGCCAGCGCGCGACCGCGAGCATAGTGCCACATTCCAATCGCGTGCGGCAGCTCTTGCGAGGGGGCGGGAGTGCGGAGGATCTCGTCCCACCGGCCGAATCGAACGCGCAACTGCAGCCGGCGCGTGATGTGGTGCTGCAGGAAGGTCATGCCGGGAGCGCCGAGCATGTCGGAGGGCACGACGGACGCCTGTCTATCGGCGGCACCAATAGCCTGTTCGGCTCGACCCGCCATCGCGGCCGCGAATGCCAGGAAGTCGAAGTTGTGCGGATAGTAGCCGGCGGTGTACACGCTCACGCCGGGGCGCTGGTCGCGGATGTACGTCTCATCCGCGTGTACGGCGTGCTCGTTGGCCTTCACCGCATCCATGTAGCGGCCCACACGGATGTAGATGTGTCCCGGCATGTGCACTATGTGACCCGCGCCGGGCATGAGCGCCGCGAGCCGCTCCGCGCACGGCACCGCGCGCTCCGGGTGCGCCGCCTCCACTGCGTGGATATAGAAGTGGCACGCGCCCGGGTGCCTCGGGTTCGACGCGACCACGCGCTCGAGCCGGGTAAGAGCGGCGTCCATCCCCGGTTGCAGCGAGCCATCGCGCGTCCAGTAATTCCACGGGCGGAGATCCATCAGCGACTCGCTGTAGAGCACCGCGATGTCCTGGTCTCCGGGATGTGCGCGCGCTACGTCGGCCATTGCGGTGGCGTACGCGGAATCGAGAGCGGCTCGCGGAGCGGCCACTCGCTCGGTCGGTGCGTAGCGCGATGCGAGCGCGTCGATCAGCGCGCGCTCCACTCCGGATGCATGTGAGCGAGCACCGAGTGCGCGTTGCAATGCGGCGTGCGCCGCCACGCCGCCGGCCGAATCCATCGGCAGGTTTATGTTCGGTCCCCACGCGAGCGCCTCGCCCCAGTAGCACATGGCGCAGAGCGAGTCGAGCCGTTGCGCCTCTCGAAACGCGCGGATCGCTTCGGGGTGATTGAAGGCGTAGTAGAGCCGCAGCCCCTGGTCGAAGTACTTCTGGGCGGTGGGCACGCTGGTGGTGATCTCGCGATGATGATCGCCGAGGTTATCGTAGAGCGGGACCGTGTCGGTGGACGCGCCGGTAGCCTGGCCGGCCAGGGCGAGCGCGACTGCGAGAGCGGGCAGGAGCATGTTGCACCTCCTTTGAGGGCGACACGCGGGCCGCCCCTCCGTGTATGGAGAGTGGGACATGGAGCGCCGGGGGCACCACGCTAGGAAGTACGAGTGCCTCTGTCAACGGGGTCGTCGGACCCCGGCCACGTTCGTGACTTTCCCCGAGCCACCCGGCATATTGGCGCCACCATGCCGCAGACCATTCCGGTCACCGACACGACGGGAGCCGTCGCCCAGCCACGCGGACTCCACCGCGTGCTCGGCATGGCCTTCGGCCTGGCCATCGCCGTCGGCGCCACGGTGGGTGGCGGGATCGTCCGCACGCCGGGTGAAGTTGCGGCCGCGCTTCCCAACGCTGCGCTCTTCATGGCGGCGTGGGTGTTCGGCGGGGTGAACGCGCTCCTCGGTGCCAATGTCTTTTCCGAGCTCGGCGCGATGATGCCGCGCGCCGGCGGCCCCTTCGTCTACGCGCGCCGTGCATTCGGCGACGGGGTCGCTTTCTTCGTAGGCTACGCCGACTGGCTCACCTGGTGCCTCGGAGCGGTGGCACTCACGATGATCGTGGGCGAGTACATGGGCGCGCTTTTCCCGCCTCTGGCCGGCCATGCAATTGCCGTGGACCTGGTTACTCTCGGTTCGATCGTGGCCATCCAGTGGGTGGGCATCCGCTCGAGCGGACGCATGCAGGAGATCACCACCGTTCTCAAGGCCATCGCCCTCCTGGTGCTGGTCGTGGCGGCGTTCGTCCTCCCGCACCAGGTGGTTGCCGCGCCGCGGGTCGCCGCGCCCGAGGGGATCGCGCTCGTTCTCGCATTCGGCATAGCCATGCAGGGCGTGATCTTCACCTACGAGTCGTACTACGCCGTGATATACTGCGGCGAGGAGATGCGTGACCCGGGACGGGAAATACCGCGCTCGATGTTTCGCAGCGTGCTCCTCATCATCACGCTCTACCTGCTGGTGAATCTCGCCTGCCTCGCGGTGCTCCCCATCGGCACGATTGCGGGCGATCCCTTCGTGGGCGGAACGGTGGCGCGGGTGCTCTTCGGCTCGGCGGGGGACACCATCATCCGCGTCATCATGATCGTTTCGGTAGTCGGCACCATCAACGCCATTCTCATTGCCCTCTCGCGCGTTCTTCTCGCGATGGGACGGAGCGGCCTCTTCCCGCGCCAGGCCGCGCTCGTCAACGCGGGCGGCACGCCGTACGTGGCGCTCGCGGTGAGCGCGCTCGTGATCGCCGTCTTCCTCGCAACCGGATCCTTCAGAGCCGTGCTCGGGCTCTCGGCGCTCTTCATCGTCGTGAAGTACACGGCGTGCTTCACGGCGCTCTTCGCGCTCCGCCGCCGCGAGCCCGATACTCCGCGTCCGTACCGCGCGTGGGGTTACCCTCTGTTGCCGGCGTTCGCGCTCGCGGTGGCGCTCGCCTTGATGATCGCCATGGTGGTGGGCGATCCGCGTGGCGCCGCGATAGTCCTCGCGCTGCTCATCGCGAGCTGGCCTCTGGCGCGCCTCGCGCGCCTCACGGGCCGGGCAGCGCGCGACGCGGAGACGTGAAGCGCCGGCCGGGGGCTCGACTGGAGTTCGCGAGCGCGCTTACTCGGGTCGCGTCCAGAACGAGTGCGTATCCACACCCGCCGCCGATGCGTTGACCTGGAGAATCTCGTTCCCGTTCTGCTTCGTCAGAGTGGCCGAGCCAGTGAGCTGCGGCACTCCCGGATCATCCGACGTCTGACTCCAGCTCGAGCCGCTCACCGTGTAGCTGCCGCTGTCGGCCACGACGGTGTCCGGCGCGGTGCCGCTGTTATTGACGATGATGATGTCGTAGCGGGCATCGGTGAGGTGAAGCGTCCCCGTGGCGACCGGAGGGGCGAGCGCTGGCTGCGGCACGATCTGGAAGGACATGAGAGTCCAGTCGCCAGCCACATCCGCGTTGCTGAGCTGATTGCCGGTCGAATCGTCGTCTCCGCAAGCGCCGGTCACGAGCACGGCGAGCGCGAGAGCGATGATCGGGAGCGAACGTGCCATCGTACGGAGCTGCTTCATGAGCTACCTCTCGTTTCTGTTGGCGGATTCGTGCGGCGACGCCGCTGACGCGACCCCAGGGAAGCGCGTGGCAGCAAGGCGTGTGCTACTCGCGATCACTGGCGGCAGAGCCTGCAGGCATCTACGATGTTCCTGTGTGCCGCGCTCTTCCGCCACCTTCACCAGAGGACCCTGAATGGAAATCGAGTTCTTCGGCGCTGCTCGTGAGGTCACCGGCTCCTGCCACATCGTACGCACGGGCGGCAAGACCATCCTCCTCGACTGCGGTCTCTTCCAGGGAAAGCGCAAGGAATCGGAGGAGAAGAATCTCAGACTTCCGGTTCCGGTGGATGAGATAGATGCGATAGTGCTGAGCCATGCGCACATGGATCACGCGGGCCGGCTCCCCTATCTCAGCAGGAAGGGCTACCACAAGACCATCTGGTGCACCTCGGCGACTCGCGATCTCACCGCCATCATGCTCGCCGACTCGGCGCACATCCAGGAGATGGACGCGAAGTTCCTGAGCAAGCGGAATCGCGAGGCGGTACAGCCGCTCTACGACGGCGACGACGCGCGCCGCGCGGTGGAGCAGATGATCGGCGTTCCGTACAAGAAGACCGTGGATGTGCTCCCGGGCGTGAGCGCCACCTTCACCGACGCGGGCCACATCCTGGGCTCCGCTTCGGTGGTGCTCGAGGCGCGAGAGGGCGGAAGCAGCACGCGGCTCATTTTCTCCGGCGACGTGGGGCGCTGGGGACTCGCCATCATCCGTGATCCGCACCCGCCCGAGCGCGCCGACGCGGTGATCATGGAGTCCACGTACGGCAATCGTGACCACGAGTCGGTGGACGGCGCGAGAGCGAAGCTGGCGAAGGCCGTCACCGAGACGGCGGCGCGCGGCGGGCGGCTCCTCATACCTGCATTCTCCGTGGGGCGCACGCAGGAGATCGTCTACGGGCTGCACGCGCTCGCGCTCGCCGACAGGATCCCGAAGATCCCTATCTACATCGACAGCCCTCTTGCAACTGATGCTACGGCAATCTTCGAGGCGCACCCGGAGGTTTACGACCGGAGCGAGGATCTCGTTCGCACGTCCAACGAGCTCTTCCGCTTCAACCTCGTGAGGTACACGCGCGACGTGGAGGAGTCGAAGAAGCTGAACACCATGAACGGTCCCATGGTGATCATCGCGGCGTCGGGGATGGCGGAGGGTGGGCGCATCCTGCACCACCTGCTGCACGGTGCCTCCGATCCTCGCAACACCATCCTCGTGGTGGGCTTCATGGCGGAGCACACGCTGGGTCGGCGCATCGTGGAGCGTGCGCCCTTCCTCAGGATCTTCGGCGAGGAGGTTCCGTTGCGGGCGCAGGTGGAGATCATCAACGGATACAGTGCGCACGCGGACCGCACGGAGCTCGAGCGCTGGTTGGACGCGGTAAAGGGGACGTCGCCCTCGCTCGAGCGGGTGTTCCTCGTGCACGGCGAGCCCGATGCACAGGATGCGCTGGCTGGCCAGCTCGAGGAGCACGGCTACAAGGCCAGCTGCCCCACGCCGGGGACGAAGGTGCAGGTCTGAGCGCTCAGCGGACCGACGGGTTCAGGTCAGGACCTAGCCCCGTCGAGCGCTCACCCCATTTTCGCGGTCATTCACCCCTCAAAGCTGATCCGTAGTCGCGATTCGGTCGCGCTCCCGGGGCGCGTGCCGGATATTGTCCAATAAATTCTGGACAAATTGTAGCACACGACTCCGGAGGGTGAGGCCATGCGAGCAGCAGCATCGGGCGAACGGGAGGGGAAGACGGATCGCCGGTTCCTGGATCGGGCGATCTATATGCAGGCGGCCTGCATAGTGGCAATCGTCGGGGCGGGAGCGGTACTCCTCGCCTGTTCCGACGCCGAACCGGTGAGTCCCAAGACTCCCGGCGCGGCGGCGGTCGCGTTTCAACGTACCGAACCGCAGAACGTGACCGAGGGGCAGCGGATATTCCGCTACTCGACCTTCGGCGACGAGAAGTTCTGGACCGACACCCTCCACATGAACCAGGTGATCGAGGACGTCGTCAGTCCGGCGGTCGCGCTGTCGGTGGGCCTCAAGGTGGATGCCGAGGCGCTGCCCACGTCGGTGGTGGAAGCCATTCAACAGAATCTCGTCGACCTGAACGATCCGGCGACCACCGCGCTGCTGTTGAAGCTCGACGCCGTGGTGGGGGTGAAGGCGGAGGTGGACGACGCGAACCACATCACGCGCGTCGGGATCACGTGCGCGCTCTGCCATTCGACCGTGGATAATTCCTTCGCCCCGGGGATCGGCAAGCGACTCGATGGCTATCCCAACCGCGAGCTTAACCCTGGCGCCATCATAGCGCTCTCGCCCGCGCTGACCGCCGAGCAGAAGGCCGTCTACAACTCGTGGGGTCCGGGCCGCTATGACCCACGCTTCAACTTCGATGGCAAGAATGGTCCCGTGCCGATCCCGCCCGCGTACGGCCTCGAGGGGATCCACAGCGTGACCGTCACCGGCGACGGGCCGAACCTCAAGTACTGGAATCGCTACGTGGCCGTGACGCAGATGCACGGTCAGGGGAATTTCAGCGATCCGCGTCTGGACATAAGCATCCACCAGTCGCCCGACCTCGTTGCGCCGAATGTCGGTGCACTGCAGGCGTACCAGCTCAGTCTCCAGGCGCCGCCGCCCCCTCCCGGGAGCTTCGACCCCGCGGCCGCCGCGCGTGGGCGCGACGTGTTCAATGGGGCGGGGAGCTGCTCGAGTTGCCACACTGGAAGCACCTTCACCGATGCCAACGTGCGCTTGCACGATCCCGCGAAGTACTTCACCGATCCGAGCTACGCGCTCCGCAGCGCGACGAAGATGTGGCGCACCGCGCCGCTTCGTGGAGTGTGGCAGCATCCGCCCTACTTCCACGACGGCAGCTCGCCCACCCTGGCCGACGTGGTGGATCGCTACGACTCGAACTTCCACCTCGGGCTCACGCCGCAGCAGAAGGCGGATCTCGTCCAGTATCTGCTGTCGCTGTAGGAACGACGGGGTCAGGTCTGGAATCGTGAATTGCTACAGCCGGTTCCACCGGCTGTAGCAATTCACGATTCCAGACCTGACCCCGCCATGTACGGTGGGGGACCGACGCGGCGGAGCTTGTCGGGGTTGAGGACGCGGTAGATGCCGGTGATCCGGTCGCCGTCCAGCGCGAGCGACGTGGTGAAGACCGTGCGGCCGTCCACGAGCGTGAGCACCGCGGGCTCGCCGTTGATGTGCGCGATCTGGTGCGTGACGAGCCCGCGTCCCTGGCGCTGGAAGCCCACCGCCATCTTCACGACCCGCTCGGCGCCAGTGATGATCCTGGGCACCGCCTGCACCTTCCCGCCGCCGTCGCTCATCCAGACGACGTCGTCGCTGAACAGTGAGAGGAGCCCGTCCCTGTCTTCCGCGGCGAGCGCGCTGACGAAGCGCTCCACCAGCCGCTCCTTCGCATCCGGCGGGACCGGGTTTCGCGGCGCGTCCTGACGTACGCGCTCGCGCGCGCGGTGGATGATCTGCCGGCACGCCGCCTCGCTCTTCTCGAGCACGCTCGCGATCTCGTCGTAGCCCGCGTCGAAGAGCTCGCGCAGGAGAAATGCGGCGCGCTCCTCGGGAGCGAGACGCTCCAGCAGCACGAGGAAAGCCATCGAGAGGTCCGAGGAGAGCTCCACCGGATGGTCTGGCAACGCCGCCGGATCGGTGGCGATCGGCTCGGGGAGCCAGCTGCCCACGTACTGCTCGCGCCTGGTGGAAGCGAGGCGGAGCCGGTCGATCGCGATGCGGGTGACGACCGAGACGAGCCAGGCCTCAGTGGACGCGATCTGCCCGGTGGACGCGCGATGCCAGCGGAGGAAGGTCTCCTGCACGGCGTCCTCGGCGTCTTCGAACGATCCGAGCATCCGGTATGCGATGCTGACGAGGCGCGGGCGGTAGCGCTCGACTTCGGCGGCATCTGGGACTGAGCTGGAAGCGGCCGGCATACGTAGAAGGTAAAGGAGCGGGACCGGAGGCGTAGTTCCCTCGTACAGGCGAGCCGTGCGGATCGCGGCGCGCCGCTCTTTGTGCAGTCGCCCTGTCACAACGCGTCTCCATTCCCGTCTGTGTGGTTGGAACACGAACACGCGCTGCGATGCTTCATCGCCAGGAGGGTATAGATGCGCATACTCGTATTCGGCGCCACGGGCGTCGTCGGTAGGAGGGCGGTTCCGCTCATGGTCGCGGCCGGGCACGATGTGACCGCCGTCGGCCGCAATCCCGCGCGACGCGCGGCACTCGAGCGCGCGGGCGCCGGGGTGACCGCTGTAGATCTCTTCGACCGAAGCGCGGTGCGGCGCGCGGTGCAGGGGAAGGACGCCGTGGTGAACCTCACCACGCACATGCCGGCGTCGACCGTGAGGATGATGCTGCCAGGCGCCTTCCGCGAGAACGACCGCATCCGGAAGGAAGGCTCGGCGATCGTGGCCGAAGCGGCGGCGGAGGCGGGGGTGGGGCGCCTGATCCAGGAATCGTTCGCGCCCGTGTACGACGATGGCGGCGGCCGGTGGCTCGACGAGAGCGCGTCACAGAGGCCAGTGCGCTATAACCGGACGGTGCTCGATGCCGAGCGCTCGGCCGAGCGATTCGGCGAGAGGGGCGGAGAGTGGGTAGTGCTCCGCTTTGCCTGGTTCTACGGGCCCGACTCCTTCCTCCCCGAGATGGTGAAGATCGCGCGGAAGGGGTGGGCTCCGATTCCGGGCGCTGCAGATGCGTACTGGTCTTCGGTGTCGCACGACGATGCGGCGAGCGCGGTGCTCGCCTCGCTCGCGGCCCCGTCAGGCGTGTACAACGTGTGCGATGACGAGCCGCTGACGCGTCGCGATGTGTTGGATGCAATCACTGACGCATTCGGTCTCGCGCGAGTGAAGCCCATGCCATCGTGGGCTACGCCGCTCATGGGATCGCTCGGCGGGCTGATGGCCCGCTCGGAGCGGATGTCCAACCGGAAGCTGCGCGGCACCGGCTGGGCGCCGCGCTATCCCAGCGCTCGCGAGGGGCTCCGGGCAACGGCAGTGGAGCTGGGTGCAGCACGAACGACGGGGCGCGCCGCTGCCTGAGAACAGGCGCACCCCGCTCGTCCCAGGCGCTCACCCCTCGGCGAGCACTCGCACGACGCGCTCTAGCCGGCCGCGGACCTCGTCTGCCAGCGGCGCTATCTCCTGATTTCCGCTCAGTGACAGCGCCTCCACGGGATCGAGCACGGCGACGGTGCTCATCCCCGGCTCGTCGTCCGCGTAGACGATGACGTTGCAGGGGAGAAGCAGGCCGATGTCGCGCTCGGCGCTCAGCGCACGGTGGGCGAGCGGCGGGTTGCAGGCGCCGAGGATCACGTAGGGGCGGAAGTCCACGTCGAGTTTCTTCTTCAGCGTGGCGCGCACATCGATCTCGGTGAGGACGCCGAAGCCCTCCTTCGCGAGCTCCTCGCGCGTACGGTCCAAGGCGCGCTCGTACGGGAGCGGGACCGTGGTGCTGATTCCGTAACGGGTGGTCTTGTGAGTCACAGTGCCTCCTCGCGTGGTGAATCGGCCCGTTCAGCGCGGTGCCCGCATTCCGGGCAGGGCCGGTTGCCCGCGCGTAAAAAACTACTATAATGCAGTATAGTAATATTCATGACTCGAAACGGAAACCCCATGGCAAAGACCAGGCTGACACCCGAGATGCTTGAGCTCGTCGCCGAGCGCTTCAAGGTGCTCGCGGAACCCGTGCGCCTCGAGCTCCTCCATAGTCTCCGCAGCGGCGAGAGGACGGTGAGCGATCTCGTGGAGGAGAGCGGGCTCGCGCAGGCCAACGTATCCAAGCACCTCAGGCTCCTCCACGCCGCCGGCTTCATCACGCGGCGCAAGGACGGCCTCTTCGTCTACTACGCGCTCGCGGACCGCGGCGTCTTCCAGCTCTGCGACATCATGTGCGAGCGGCTCGACGCCGAGACCAGGACCAGACGGCGCATTCTCGCGTCCTGACGGCGCTCGCCGCTCGATAACTTCTCTCACGCGTTGGAGCCGTCGCGCCGGCGACAGCCGGCGACCCCGAACCTCCCCAACATGCGCTCCAGCGGGCAGAAATTCGTGAAGCTCGATTGCAGCAGGTTGACGCCCACGAATGCCGTGAACAGGAACCATCCCGGGTGTACCCAGTACCCGAGCGCGAGCGAGATCAGGATGAACGTGCCGGCGAAGCGGCGGATTACGTAATCGTTGCACATCGTATTGCCCTCTGTAAGTGATGTCGAAAGTCAGAAGAACGATTCGGCTAGCCGCCCACCTCGTGCTCATCTATCAGCCGCGAGATGCGCTGCGGGTTCGAGCCGCTGTAGACGAGCATCAGCATCTTCATCGGAGTGCTCCGGCGTGATTGGTGTGGAGGCGCGGCGACGCAGCTCCCAGTAGAGGAGCGGCACCACTACCATGGTGAGCCCGGTGGCCACGATCGCGCCGCTGATGAGCGCCACCGCGAGCCCCTGGAAGATCGGATCGAGCACCATCACGAGACCGCCCACCACCACCGCGGCGGCAGTGAGTGCTATGGGCCGGAAGCGTACGGTACCGGCCTCCAGCACTGCCTCGCGCAGCGTACGGCCGCGATCCTCGGCGAGCTGGATGAAGTCCACCAGGAGGATCGAGTTGCGCACGATGATTCCGGCGAGCGCGATCATCCCGATCATCGACGTCGCGGTGAAGAACGCACCCGTGACCGCGTGACCCGGAAGGATCCCGATCAGCGTTAGCGGGATCGGCGCCATGATCACCAGCGGTATGGTGAACGACTGGAACCAGCCCACTACCAGCACGTAGATGAGCAGCAGCACGATCGCGAAGGCGAGCCCCAGGTCACGGAAGACCTCGATGGTCACCTGCCACTCGCCATCCCACTTGATCGCGGTCTCCGAGAGATTCTCGGGCTGCACGGCGTTGTAGCGCTCGATCCGCGCACCGTTCACCCGGATGTCATCGAGCTTCTGGTTCATCGCGAGGATCGCGTAGACCGGCGATTCGATCTCGCC
>DATCXR010000413.1:0-2969 GCA_036565685.1 Gemmatimonadaceae bacterium | reverse complement strand
GGGCCGCCAGCGGGCGTGCCCGCCAACGGAGGCGCGGGAGCGCGCCCCACACCGGCAGGCCGGCCGCCGCATCCGGGCCGACCGAACCGTCCGTAGCCCCTCGGTCGTCACACTACACCGACTGGCACACGGATCACTCTCGAAGAGGAGAACGATGCACATGCTGTCTCTTGCCCGTCCAACCACTGGCCGCATGCGGCCGTTCATCGCAGCCGCGGCGATCGTGCTCGGCGCAATCGCTCCGCTCACCAGCTGCAGCGACAGCACCTCGGCTGGCAACGCGAAGCTCTCGATAATGCTCACCGACGCACCCGGTGATGTGAAAGCCGCGGTGGTGACCATCGATGAGATCTACCTGCAGGGCTCGGGTCGCGTGGTTCTCATGGACCAGCCGGTGACCACCGACCTTCTCACGCTCGCCAACGCCACCGCCGATCTCGTGAAGGATGCCGTGGTGCCGGCGGGCTCGTATGGCCAGCTCCGCTTCGTGGTGAGCGGTGCATACATCGAAGTGGAGAACGGCGACGGTACGACCAGCATCTACGCTACCTCGCCCGACTACGCCGGGCTCCCCGCCGGTGCGCAGGTAGCCGGTACGCTACAGACGCCGAGCTTCGACACGTCGGGGCTCAAGGTGAATCTGCCCGGCGGCGCGCTGCACCTTGCCGCCGAGGAGAAGATCCTGCTCGTGGACTTCGACGTGTCGCAGAGCTTCGGGCAGGACGCGGGTGGGTCCGGCTCGTGGGTAATGCACCCCGTGTTGAAGGCAACCGACCTGCAGACCACTGGCGACGCTGCCGTGACGCTCACGCTTGGCGAGTCGGTGACGCTGCCGACGGTCGGCGACGCGCAGGTCACGCTGGGCGACTTCAAGGCGGTGCTCACCGCGAGCGACATGAGCACGAAGGAGGTCGCCTTCACGGATGACGACAGCAACGGAACCTTCGAGGCGAACTTCCACTTCGTGACTCCGGGGGACTACACCGTGAGCGTGTCCGGCCCAGCCGGTGTCACCTTCACCACCGACCCTGCCAATGCGAACGTGACGGTGGGCTCGAGCGGGAGCGCTTCGGCTGCGTTCACTCTCACGAGCGCCAGCGCGCAGTAGCGCTCGGTCGCACGGTATGCAGGACAGAGGGGCCGCGGAACGTTCCGCGGCCCCTCTTCGCTTCCGCAGCCAGAGAATCAGCGTGTGGGCCCGGGTGGATAGGAGTGATGAGTACAGCATCCGCGGCACGGTGCCACTACGTCCGCCGTGCGTCGAGGCTAGCCGAGCTCCAGCCGCATCCCCTGCTTCATCAACGGTGACCCCGGCCGCAACGGCTCCGGCTCTCCGGTGGGAAGGAAGCCGGCCCGAGCATAGAGCCGCATCGCGGCGGTATTGCTGCACGTCACGTCCAGCGAGATCTGTCTGACACCGGACTCGCGCGCCCACGCGATGACCGCGCCGAGCAACGCCTGCCCTACACCCCGGCCGCGATGCTCGGGCGCTACCCATACCTGGTAGACGTGCACATCTCGCCGGTCGGCCTCCTGCACGCGCCCCCACGCCATACCGACCATCTCGTCCCCAAGACGCGCGACGAGCGGCAGGTCCGTGGGCGAGCGGGCGCCGCGCTCGAGGCGCTCGGCCCACAGATCGTCGGGAAACGCACTCTCCCGCTCGAGGGTGCTCCCGAAGGCGTCGGGCGAGTCCACGAGTGCACGCAGTCGCAGCTCGCGATAGCTAAGCCACTCGTGCGGAGCGAAGCGCTCGATCCTGAGTGAATGGTCCATGAGTTTCGGATGCCGACGGCCGGTTGCTATCGTTCGCCCCCGATGTCATCCCGCCGCGCTCGCCACACGCGCGCGGCCCGGGCTCGTCACCAGATAGGAGATCGTGAACAGCAGCGCCCAGACGAGATCGAGGGCGCCGAATCCGAGCACGGAGCTGGTCACTCGTCCCCCGGCGTAAAGCACGAGCACAGGGACCCCGAACGCGAGTTTCTCGAGAATCGTGATAGCCATCAGCGAGCGGTAGCGCGCCGGATCGCGCGCGATCAGAAGAAACACGAACTGCCACGCGATGACGATCCCGATGAATCCGTAGAAGTATTCGGGGTGCGTGATGGCGGGCGGCGAGTCCAGACCGATGCGGTCTTCCAGCCAGTACTGCGGGGTCATCACGATGAGACCATAGATGCCGGCTATGGCGTAGACGATGCGGGCGAAGCGATGTGAGGATTTCATGGGTAAACGGGTCGAGGTGAGGCCCAGGCACATCAGCCGAGCATCCAACGCCGACCGCCGCTCCGGCGTTCCCCTTGACCGGGGCTACGAGGCCGCTTATCCTCCCCCCTTCACAATCGGATCCCGTGGTGATTTGCCGCCTATTGCCGCCACGCTAAACAAAGTGCTAAAACGCGACGCCCTGGCGGCATCGTCGCCCGGGTTTTTTTTGTGCCTGTCAATCACGTTCGACATCCAATGATCCAGTCCTGCCGCGCGGTCAGCCGAATGATGTGTTGCATGTGCGTTCTCCCCTACGGGGCGGAGCGGACGGGCGACGTCGCGCGGCGATGTCGATGGTGAGCTGAACGTGCCAGACAGCCAGCCAGCAGCCCGGCCCTCTCCCCCAGGAGAGGGCCGGTTTTTTGTGACCACGATCGAACTGCATCCGAACCCCATCGAACCACAACCGAGAAGAGAGGACCGACCATGAGCACCACCGCCTCCGACGAACAGGCACCGCCGCGCTACGGCATCGGGACCCGCGCCGTTCAGGCGGCACAGGAGTCCGCCGACCCCGCCACCGGATCGCGCGCAGTCCCCATCTACGCCACGACATCGTTCGTGTTCGACAGCCCGGAGCACGCCGCGAACCTCTTCGGGCTGCGCGAGTTCGGCAACATCTACACGCGCATCATGAACCCCACCACCGATGTCTTCGAGCGGCGCATCGCATCGCTCGAGGGCGGCGTGGCGGCGGT
>DATCXR010000411.1:0-1454 GCA_036565685.1 Gemmatimonadaceae bacterium | reverse complement strand
CTCGGTGAGCAGCGCGGCAGCCACTATCGGAAGCGCCGCGTTCTTGTTTCCGGAGGGACGGATGGAACCGGAGAGCGGGTGCGAGCCTTCCACGATGAACTGCAGCGGAGCCATGTTTCGAAATCGAGTTTTGAGAAGAGGACTGTACCGTACTGGTTGGTCGGGGGAGGGGCGAAGGATGGTCCGCGTTCCGACCGAATGTCAAGCGACCCGACTGCGCGTGTCGCTTGACACTCGACCGCGCTCCGGATACGCTACCGCGCTCAACCCCTAGAGCTTATGCAACTACTTGTCGCCATCATAAATCACGTCGAACAGGTGGACGACATCCTCGCCGGATTCGTCGAGCTGGGGATCACCGGGGCGACGATCGTGAACAGCGAAGGGATGGGACACGTGCTCAGTCAGGACGTGCCGATCTTCGCGGGCCTCCGTTCGCTCACCGCGCGCTCGCGCCCGAGCAACCAGACGGTGCTCAGCGTGGTGGAGGATGAAAAGGTGGAGCCGGCGATCGCGCTGATCCACGAGGTGTGCGGCAACCTGGAGTCGCCGGGCGCGGGGATAGTGTTCTCCATTCCTCTATCGCGAGTGGTCGGACTCGCTCCGGAGCTGGACGAATGATGAGCGTGGTATCAACCTTGCTTCCGCGTACGCACTAGATGCCAGTCATGGGGCCGGTGGGTGCGTTGCTGCAGCAGGCAGCTTCGGGAGCGGATGCGGCGCGGCAGGCGACGGCGGGTGGCGGCCTGGTCGAAGTCATCGCCATCATCGCCATTGCCGTGATCGGCCTCGTCCTCATCGCTCTTCTCGCGGTTCTGATTCCTGCGGTGCTCGGCCTCCGCAAAGTGGCTGACAAGATGGAGGCGGTCATAGACCGCGTATCCGGCGAGCTGGATCCGATCATGGGTCACGCGAAGAGCATCGCGGACAACGCCGACTACATTTCTACTGCGGTACGCGCCGACGTGGGCGACGTGAGCGGCACGCTCAGGCGAGCCAACGACCGGCTCAACGTGGCGCTCGACGCCACCGAACGGCGCGTGCAGGAGCTGGGCGCGCTCCTGCGGCTATTCCAGGACGAAGTGGAGCAGACGTTCGTATCCGGTACGTCGCTGCTCCGCGGCTTCCGGGCCGGCGCCGACTCGCTGCGCCACGACACGATCGACCTCCTCGACGACCTGGACGACGTCGAGGACGAGCCGGAAGACTTCATCGATGAGCCCGGCGATCTTCCGACGAGTGGCACGATACTGGACTCTGACGAGGTCGACGAGGAGATCGAGGACACACTCGAAGATGCGGAGGAGGTGGGCGATGGCTACGAGTGGGCGAGGGATGGAGGAGACGGAGGCGACGACGCCGCGGCGAGGCCGCGGATCAGGCGCCGCCCGGCGAGGTAGAAACGCGAGCGCGCGCGAGGAGTACGACCTCCTGATCGCGCTGGCGCTGGGCGC
>DATCXR010000160.1:0-5854 GCA_036565685.1 Gemmatimonadaceae bacterium | reverse complement strand
GGCAGCCCGCGGTTCACGCGGAGGGCGCGGAGATGAACTGAGAGAGCGCGGAGAACACCTTGCGGGGATGGGCATCCAGCCCCTCGTCGGAGATCCCGAGAGGGAGAGCTCGGTGTGAATGGGGGAACTGCTCGCTCGCTTCGGGTTCTGCCCACCCGGGCAGGACTCTGGATGCGGGAGCGGTTCCCCCAAGACTCACCAGACTTTCACTGGAAGCGATGTCGGAACGGAGCGCGGAGTCCCGCCTGTAGGGAAGTTCTCCGCGTCCTCTCTTTACCCCTCCGCGACCTCCGCGTGAACCGCGGGCTGCCTTATCCCTCGCAGACCAGGCATCCATGCCACACGAGCCGCGTGAACCGCGGGCTGCCCTCTCCCTCGCATACCAGGCATACCAGCCGCGATGATGCCAGCCCCGCAGATGTCACGCGGCTTCCCGGAGCACAGTAAGAAGCCACGGATGCAACACCGTGCTGCCGGCGACGATGGAGGATGGGATGTAGGGGACCTCGCCACCATCGATGTTCGTCACGATGCCGCCGGCTTCGCGGATGATCAGAACACCGGCGGAGAAATCCCAGGGAGAGAGCTCCAGCTCCCAGAAGGCATCGAAGCGACCGCAGGCTACGTCGCAGAGGTCGAGGGCGGCGGAGCCGGCGCGGCGGAGGCCGGAGGTTGCGCGACTCACCGCCTCGAACTGCCGGAGGTAGCGCTTCACATGCGTGAAGCTGCGGAACGGGAAACCCGTGCCGATGAGCGCGCGGGCGGGGTCGGTGTTGCGCGACACGGAGATCCGCGCGCCATTGCGCTCGGCTCCGTTCCCGATCGACGCGGTGAAGCGCTCGCCGGTGACGGCATTCTGGACCACTCCGGCGGAAAGGGCGCCGTCGATCACCAGCGCTATGGAGACGGCGTACTCGGGGTAGCCGTGCAGGAAGTTCGTCGTCCCGTCGAGCGGATCGACGATGAAGTGCGTACCTTCTCCCGGAACATTCTCGGGTGAGAATTCCTCGCCCATCACTTTCGAGCCGGGTACGAGCTGCGCCAGCGTTTCGCGTATGGCTCGCTCGGCCGCGGTGTCGACGTCGCTCACGAAGTCCGCGTGCGACTTGACGCGCCACTCCAGCTCTGCGCGCTCGCCGGCGTGGCTCGCGATGAGATCGGCCGCGCGCGCGGCTGCCGTGATCATGTGAGGGAGCAGCGCGGCGGCGCGCTCGGCGTGCGGATGCGGCGAGGTCAGGTGTGCTTGCAAGGCTCTTTCTGCGCTCATAGCTTGGTCGAATGACGAGAATTTTCAGCGGAATCCAGCCTTCGGGCGAGCTGCATATAGGCAACTATCTCGGTGCGATTCGGAACTGGGTGCAACTACAACACCAGCACGAGTGCATCTACTGCGTAGTCGACTACCACGCCATCACCGGGAGCTACGAGCCCGACGATCTCCGACGTCGCACGTCGGACATGGTCATTTCGCTTCTCGCCGCCGGACTGGACCCGGAGAAATGTACGCTCTTCATCCAGTCCATGGTTCCCGAGCACACCGAGCTGCAATGGATATTCAACACCGTCACACCGCTCGGCGAGCTGGAACGGCAGACGCAGTACAAGGACAAGGCGTCGCGCCAGGAGAGCGTGCTCGCGGGGCTGTTGAACTACCCGGTCCTCCAGGCCGCCGACATCCTGCTCTACAGGGCCGAAGCCGTACCGGTCGGCGAGGACCAGCTGCAGCACCTCGAGCTCTCACGCGAGATCGCGCGACGTTGGAACGCCAAGTTCGGCGTCGACTACTTCCCCGAGCCGCGGCCGCTCCTCACCGCCACCCGTCGCATCATGGGGCTGGATGGGAGAGCGAAGATGTCGAAGTCGCTCGGCAACACGATCGGACTGCTGGAGGAGCCGGATTCCATATGGGAGAAGCTGCGGCCGGCCGTCACCGATCCGGCGCGCGTCCGGCGCACCGATCCGGGGACGCCGGAGGTGTGCAACATCTATCATCTACACCAGGCTTTCAGCGACGCGGCCACGGTGGGGCATGTGGCGGTCCAGTGCCGCAGTGCGGGGTGGGGGTGTGTAGACTGCAAGCGCGTGCTCTTCGAGTCGATCAGGCGCGAGCTCGACCCGATACGCGAGCGGGCGGCGGAGTTGCGGGAGCGGCCAGAGCTGGTACGCGATGTGCTCGAACAGGGCGCGGCTCGCTGTCGCGCGATCGCGAGCGAGACGATGCGCGAGGTCAAGCAGCGCATGGGACTTGCATGAAGAGCGCCTGTCATTCGTCACGAGCTATCTATGCAGAACGACAAGGGGCCGGAGGGAATGCTCACACTGGTGTGCCTTACCTGCGGAAAGGAGAAGTACTTCTCGGATCAGCCGCCGGGCGATGTCACGTGCGACCGCTGCGGCGGTACGGTGTTTCGCAGCTTCTTCACTCCCACGAGTCCGGACGGTGCGACGCTCCTGCATCTGGAAGAGACATCTCGCAGCATGGCGCTGGACGAGGAGTCGCCCGACACTACAGCGAGCGATCTGGAAGACCTGAACAATCCCTAGAGCTCGCGACTTCCCGGGGCGGCGTCACTGACGCCGGAGCGCGCTGATGACGGCCGACAACGGCATGCGCCGCCTCGTGGTGGACCTCCGAGCGCGCGCGAGCGCCTGGGCGCTTCCGCCGCATGGCGCGGATCGGCTTCGCGATGCGACGCCACCCGGTTGGGAGATCGTCTTCGTCGATGCGCTCACCTCCTCGGATGGCGACGGCGGTGCTGCTCCGAGCGACGAGGTGCGCGCAGCCGTGGCGGAAACCGAGGCGTACTTCGGCTTCGGGATGGCGCGCACGCTGTTCACCGGAGCTCCCCGGCTGCGCTGGATTCACTCGGCATCGGCGGGTGTTGGTGGACTGCTCTTCACGGAGGTGCGCGCGAGCGACGTGATCGTCACCAACTCGGCCGGCGTGCACGCCGTACCCATGGCGGAGTACATGCTGGGTGGGATCCTCTACCTGCTAAAATCATTCGACATCGCGGTGGAGCACCACCGCGCAGGAACCTGGGACAAGAACGCCTTCGCCGGTCCGGGGAGCACGCTCCGCGAGCTGCGCGATTGCCGGGTGCTGATCGTGGGCGCGGGCGGGATAGGCAGCGCGCTCGCGACGCGATTGACGATGCTCGGCTCGCGATGCACGGGAGTGCGGCGACATCCGGAACGCGGCGTACCAGAGGGCTTCGAGCGAGCGGTGGGGCCCGACGAATGGCACGAGCTCCTGCCGGAGACCGATGTGCTTGTAGTGGCAGCACCCGCGACGTCGGAGACGAAGTCGATGGTCACCGGCGATGTGCTCGATCGACTGCCAGCCGACGCAATCCTGGTGAACGTGGCGCGCGGCTCGTTGCTGGATGAGCGCGCGCTCGTGGAGCGACTCTCCGCCGGCAGGCTTCGCGGTGCGGTGCTCGATGTCTTCGAGGAAGAGCCGCTTCCAGCATCGAGCCCGCTCTGGGGGCTGTCCCGCGTTCTGCTCACCCCTCATGTTTCGGCGGTATCCCCTCATGACTTCTGGGAGCGCGAGCTCGCCCTGTTCGTGGGCAACTGGAACCGTTACGTGGAGGGGAGAGAGATGATGAACGTCGTGAACAAGGAGGCAGGTTACTGATGTCCGTGCATCTTCGCGGTGTCGTAGCGCCCGTGGTTACGCCCTTCGATGCGAGCACCGGAGAGATCGCGGCCGGCGAGTTCGGCGCGAACGTCGCAGCGCATCTCGACGCGGGGCTTGCGGGAGTACTCGTAGCAGGATCCACCGGCGAGGCGGCCTTCCTCGATGACGACGAGCGGGGAGCGTTGGTGGAGCTGGCACGCGCGCGCGTGCCGTCGGACAAGCTGTTGCTGGTAGGTGTAGGCGCGGAGTCGACTCGAGCGACAGTGGCACGCGCGAAGGACGCTGCGGAGCGCGGTGCCGACGCCGTGCTCGTGGTGGCGCCGCACTACTACGGTCCCGCGATGACCGACGACGCGCTCTCGGCGCACTACCGGCGCGTGGCCGATGAAAGCGCGGTGCCGGTGCTACTCTACAACATTCCGAAGTACATGCACTTCGCGCTCTCGCAGCGACTCGTGAGTGAGCTGGCGCAGCACGACAACATCATCGGCATGAAGGACAGCTCGGGAGACATCGAGCTGCTGCGCCAGTACGTGGCGCTCCGGAGCGAGAGTTTCACGGTGCTCACCGGGCACGCCGGTACGCTCCTCCCAGCGTTGCGCATGGGTGCTGGCGGAGCGATCCTGGCCGCGTCGCTGTTTGCCGCGTCGCTCGCGCTCGAGGTGTGCGATGCGTTCGCTGCGGGGGATGACGCGCGCGCGTCGAGCGCGCAGGAGCGGCTCGCGCTGCTCAACAAGGAGATCGTGGGCACGCTCGGTGTTCCGGGGATAAAGGCCGCACTCGATCTGGTCGGTCTGAGTGGTGGCGCGCCCAGGGCGCCGCTCCTCGACCTTGCCGCGAGCGAGCACGATCGGGTGGCGAGCCTGGTGCGTGCAGCCGGCATGGTGCGCGCTGCCTGATCCATACGCGGAATCGGCGCGGCGCCACCTCGAGAGGGTGGCCGCCTCGCCGCGCCCGGCGGGGTCCCCGGCCGAGTCGGCCGCTCGCGACTACTGCGCCGAAGTGCTCCGCTCGCTCGACTTCAGAGTGAGCGAGGAGCCGTTCGAGTTTTCAGCTTTCCCCGGCCGACTGGGCACACCACTTTGCGGCGTCGCGTCGATCCTCATGCTCGCTGCGGCGGGGCATCTGGGCTGGAGGAGGGAGGCGCTGGGTGCGTTCGTGGTGCTGGCCGCCGGCGGCATCGTAGTGCTGGGGGCGGCGTGGTGGCTCGCCCGGTTCGGCGTGCTCGATCTCCCGTGGCGGCGCGAGCGTGCGGTCAACCTGGCCGCCACGCGGGCGCCCGCGGGCTCGGAGCCGGGTGTCTGGCTGGTAGCCCACCTCGATTCGAAAAGCCAGCCGCTGCCAATCGCCGTCCGTGCTCTGGGAGTGATGGCATCGCTCGCGATCTGGGGGGTGGCGTTGGTGGTGAGCGTGCTGCAGAGCGCCGGCGCGTCGCTGGCGGGGTACTGGCCGCTTCTTACGGTCGCCGGCGTGCTAGCTGGGATACCGGTTGCGGCCAGCGTCGTGGGGGTGCGGTCTCCCGGGGCGCTGGACAACGCGTCCGGGGTTGCCGCGGTACTGCTGGCGGCAGAACAATTGCCGAGCGACCGTTCGGTGGGCATCCTGCTCACCAGCGGCGAGGAGCTCGGCCTGGCCGGCGCTCGTGCATGGGCGCGCGCGAAGCGCGGCTCGGTGGCGATCAACGTGGACGGGGTGGACGACAGGGGAGCCATCCGGGTGATACACCCCAGACCCCGCCCGGAGGCCCTGCTGCGGGCGATTGCCATCGCCGCCAGCGAGCTCGGCGTTAATATTACCAGTGGGCCGCTGCCGCCTGGGCTGCTGGTGGACAGCGTGGCGCTGGCCGACGGAGGATGGAAGGTGGTTACTCTGAGCAAGGGCGACTGGCGAACCGTGGCGCGGATCCACACCCCTGCCGACGACTTGGCGGCGCTACATGGAGAGGGCGTGGTAGAGGTCGCCACTCTTGTGCAGCGTGCCCTCGTCGAGCTAGGCTGACATGGCGGCGCTGCTTCTTTTCGTCGTGCTGATAGCGGGGCTCCTCATGATCCCATTCGGCCTCCCCGGGCTCTGGGTCATGGTGGGTGCAGCGTTGGTATACAGTTACATTGGACCTGCGGGCGCCATCGGCGCATGGACGGTGGTCGCGGTGGCGGCGCTGGCCGGGGTGGGAGAGCTGCTCGAGTTCCTGCTGGCGGGGAAGTACGCCCG
>DATCXR010000397.1:0-4837 GCA_036565685.1 Gemmatimonadaceae bacterium | reverse complement strand
CCGCCCATCCCTTACCAGAGCCCCATCGTTAGTTAAGGATAGCGGATATCCTTAACTAAGAAAAGCCGCAGCGCAATCGTCAGGCGGGCTCGGGTCCGCAACCGCCCACAAAACGCCATCCCCGCGAAAACGGGGACCCATGTTCACTCGGACCAACATGGATCCCCGCTTCCGCGGGGATGACCCCCGCATTACGAGCAGTTCACTGCTTTCTGCTTTCTGCTTTCTGCTTTCTGCTTTCTGCTTTCTGCTTTCTGCTTTCTGCTTTCTGTTCCCTGTTCCCTGTTCCCTGTAGCCCCCTCCCCCTCCCCTACCTCCCAATCTCGACTTTTATCCCCCGCCACTTCCCCTGGTTGAACCGCACCACGCTGAGCGCGCAGCGGGTGATGTGGCCGGTGAGAATCGCGAGCCAGATGTGCAGCGGCTGAAGCGTTCCAGTCTGCTGGATCACGAAGCAGATCCCCAGCGGGACGATGATCTGCGAGATGATCGAGATGTAGAGCGGGCTCTTGGTGTCGCCTGTCCCCTGCAGCCCGCCGGTAAATGCTAGCGCGACCGCGATGAAGAGGCCCGACACGCTCAATACGCGCAGGAGCTGCGTGCCGATCTCCACCACCGCCGGCTCGTGCATCCCGAAGATCGCGAGGAGCTGGCGCGGGAAGAACAGGAAGAAGATCCCCACGAACACGGCCACCAGCATGGCGTAGCGCGCTGCGATGTGTACTGCCGCCTTGGAGCGATCGGGCTTGTGCGCGCCGAGGTTCTGACCGGCCACGGCGGCCGCGGCACCCATCAGGCCAACCGACGTCCAGGTGATGAACGAAAAGAGCTGCGAGTAGCTCACCGAGTACGCCGCCTGCGCGGCCGCGCTCTGCGCGAGTGAGCCGACGAACGAGAGGAGGATCACGCCGCCGATGTTCATCGCGATTCCCTGGATCCCCGTCGGAAGGCCGAAGCGGAAGAGGGCGCGGATGATTGCCCAGTCGGGTCCCCACCCCTGTCCGCGCGGGAAGCGCACGACCCAGCCGCCGTGCCAGAGCTTGTAGAGCGCGTAGACGGCGAGGATTCCCATCGCCAACACCGTTCCCATCGCGGCGCCAGCAGTCCCGAACGCCGGCACCGGACCGAGCCCGGCGATGAGCACGACGTTGAAGATCACGTTGAGCGGCGTGATGGCGAGCCCGATGATCATCGGCGTCCGCGCGTCACCCGCCGAGCGAAGCGCGCCGCTCATCATGAAGTAGATCATCAGCCCGCCGCTGAAGATGAACATGATCCGCAGATACGGGAGCGCCTCCCGCTGTACCGAGGGCGCGGCGTTGATGATGTCGAGCAGGTACGGCGCGAGGAAATAGCCGGCGGGCGCGAGTATGAGGAAGGAGATCCCTATCGCCGTGATGAACGCCTGATAGACCGTGCGGTTGACCTTGTCCTCGTCGCCCGCGCCGGCGAAGCGCGACACGAGCACGCTCATCCCCATGAAGAGCGAGATGATGAAAGAGATGACGACTATGAAAATCTGCGACGACACACCGATCGCGGCGTTGCCTGTGAAGCCCACCATGTGCCCCACCATCACCTGGTCCACGATCCCCTGCAGACCGCCCACGATGTTGGTGAGCATCGTGGGCCACGCGAGCTTCCACACCGCGGAGCGAAGCGGGCCCTCGACGATCGACCGGTCGTAGCGGCGCGGCGCGCGCGGCGGCGGGGCTGCCGGCTCCGCGCTCGGCGCAGCGTCCATAGCGCCGCTCATCTGCGCCGAAAGCGTCACGTCGGGTTCGAGTCCCGCTTGCGTGGATGCGTCAGTCAACTCTCTAGTGCCCCCTGCCCGCTTGTCCCGGTGTGATTGCCGTCATCCCGCTCTCCCCGTCATCCCACTCTCCCCGTCATCCCTTCCACAGCGGGAATCCATGTTCCTGACCCGCGCGGGTCGGGCCCTGTATTTCCGGCGAATGTTCTGGTAACGGGCGGAGACTGCCGGAGGTTTCAGGCGCGCGCTCGCAGGGTCTCCAGGTAGTCGACGAGCATCTCCATGTTCGATCGGAACATATCGAGGCTCCGCGCATTCTTCGCCACCCCGAAAGATCCCTCGGCGGCCGCAACGAGAAAGGCCGCCACCTGCTGCGAATCCACGTCCTCCCCTACCGTCCCCGCCGCCTTCGCCCGTTCGATCGCGTCTGCGAAACCATCGCGCCACGCGTCGAAGATCGCTTCGATCCTCGCGCGGAACTCTTCGTCGAGCGGTGACATCTCCTGCGCGAGGTTGTTGAGCGGGCAGCCCAGCTCCACCTCGTGCGGCTGCACTTCCCGCGCTCGCACTCTGAACGCGTGCTGCAGCGCCGCCAGCGGGTCGTCCTTCGGCTCCCCAAGCGGGCCGAGCCAGCGTGCAAGCAGGTGGCCGCGAATCACCTCGTCCACTACAGCGTAACCCAGCGACGCCTTGTCGGGAAAGTGGTGATACAGCGCGCCCTTCGTCACGCCCGCGTCCGCGAGGATGCGGTCGAGACTCGCCGCCTGGAATCCGCGGCGGTAGATCTCGTGGAAGGCGGAGCCGAGGATCTTCTGCCGAGTCTGCTCCGGCTCGCGTACGCGACGGCGAGTGGGCTTCTCGCTGCTCGGTGTGGTGCTGGTCATCTCTTCATCCGGTTGCGGAGTGGTGGACGAGGCGCCCCTGCTGGCGTGTCGTTTCGCTGCACTTGACAGAATGGCGCGTTCGATTAACATACCGACCGGTTGGTACGTTAATCGAAACGACGCCGGCGCGCAACCAGTCCATCGGCGCCAATCCGCAGCAACTCAGGGAGAAGCTCACCATGTTGACCCGCGAAGACATCCTTCAGGAGCTCGAAGGCGAGGCCGTAACCACGCGACGTCTCCTCGAGCGCGTGCCCGAAGACAAGCTCGACTGGCGGCCGCACGAGAAGTCCTTCTCACTCGGCCAGCTCGCCATGCACATCGCTACCCTGCCGGGCGCCCTGGCGCAGGTATCCACCCTGGAGGCGTTCCAGGTGAAGCCCAACGGAATCCCCCGCCCTTCCGCATCGAGCACGGCAGAGCTGCTCGATGCGCTCGATCAGAGCCTCGCCCAGGCACGCGAGATCGTCGGCGCGATGGACGGCGAGTCGCTCGCAACACCGTGGAAGATGGTTGACGGGGAGCAGGTGCTGCTCACCATCCCGCGCTCCGCTTTCCTCCGGAGCGTCATGCTCAACCACTGGTACCACCATCGCGGCCAGCTCACCGTTTACCTGCGGCAAACCGGCGCCCCGGTACGCGCCGTGTACGGCCCGAGCGCGGACGAGACGCCGGTGTTCAGCCGAGCCAGCTGACACGCCCAGCGGACTCAGGTTAACGCGACTCTCGCAGAACGCGCTATCTGGAGCTAATAATTCGCTCGAGCGGTCCGCGGCGCGGACCGCTCGAGCGAATCGAGATCGACCTTACACCACTTCCAACGCTGACGGGCTGCCACGAGCATGCACTTCGTGGAGACTACCCAGCGGCTCATCCATCTACTCGATGAGTCCGGGCTCGCGCCCGACCTCCTCCAACCGTGGCCAGCCTGGAAGGTGTTCAAGCGCTTCCTCCGCGAGCCGGTGGATGGCGCAGCAAGCGATGCGCTGGTGCAGATGGGCGCTTACATCGATGCCGAAGGGCCGCGGATTCATCTCTATCTCGTGCGACAATTCTCCGACGAGCTTGCGCACGATCTCCCCGAGCGCGACGAGCAGCTCGCGCACCTCGTTTGCGATCTCATCTTTCCCGCGGCGAGCCCACGTGCAATCCGCTTCCACGAGCTCTGGAGTCAGGACTTCCCTTCGCACGCCGCATTCATCGATGCCGTCGAATCCGACCCCGTGTTTCAGTCCCTCATGAACACCGAGCCGACCTCCAGCAAAATCTACTGGGAAGAATGCTGACCACCGCGAAAGCGGAGATCCATGTTCGCTCGAGCGAACATGGATCTCCGCTTTCGCGGGGATGACCCCGCTCGGTGTGCAGTTCCTGTTCCCTGTTTCCTGTCTCCTTGCAGTTCCTGCTTCCTGCTTTCTGCTTTCTCCCCCTCCCCCTACAACCCCACCGACAACCTCAGATAGTAAAACGCCCCGTTGTACCCGAACGGTGAGAACCCGCTGTACATGAAGATCCCGCCCGACGAGTTAGCGGCAATCGTCTGGTCGGGGAAGACGTTGAAGATGTTGTCGGCGCCGCCGGTGACGCTGAGGCCGTTCGGGAAGTGGTACGCCAGCGAGAGGTCGGTTATCCACTTCGCGCCGTACGTCTGGTCGTTGGCCGGATCGGTCGACACCGCGGTCACCGATCCGAAGCGCGACTCCGAGAGCACCACTCCTACCTTGTTCACTTCGTAGTCCGCGCTCAGTCGCAGATTGTCGTGCGGCTGCGCCACCTCGGCGAGTCCCACCTCTCTCCGGTCGAAGAGCACCTGCTGGTGCGCCGCGAGCTCGGGCGGGGTGTCGTGAATCTTCGTGACGTGCGTGTAGTTGTGGTTGTACCCGCCGGTGAAGCGCAGCGTACCCGCGTCGCCCATGTTGGCGCCGGTCTGCACCACGAGATCCACGCCCTCGGTGCGCGTGTCGATCGCGTTGGTGAAGAAGCGTCCGCCGCTCACGCCGTGGAAGCCGGCGGCGTCGAGGAGCTGCTGGATGTCGCCGCCCACGAAGTTCCCGGAGAGCACGATCCGGTCGTTGATGTCTATGCGATAGTAGTCCGCGGTGAACGAGAGGTTCGACACCGGCTGCAGCGCCACGCCGAGCCCGTAGTTCATCGACTTCTCTGCCTTCAGCGGCCTCGCGCCGAGCGCCTTCGCCTCGGG
>DATCXR010000393.1:0-2638 GCA_036565685.1 Gemmatimonadaceae bacterium | reverse complement strand
GGCCGCATCGGCGCCCTGCCGCCGGCGAGCGAGCGATGCCTCGATGGACCTCGCGGATGTGGCGGGGCAGGAGAGTGCGAAGCGCGCGATGGAGATCGCTGCCGCCGGTGCGCACAACGTGCTCATGATCGGTCCTCCGGGATCGGGCAAGACCATGCTCGCGCGCCGGCTCCCAGGCATCCTCCCCGCGCTCGAGGAAGAGGAGGCGCTGGAGGTGACGGCCATCCAGTCGGTCGCCGGACTACTGAACAGCGGGAGCGCGCTCATCACCGAGCGCCCATTTCGCGCGCCGCACCACACCATCTCGGACGCGGGGCTGATCGGTGGTGGAAACGTGCCGCGGCCGGGCGAGGTGAGTCTGGCTCACAACGGAGTTCTCTTCCTCGATGAGCTGCTCGAGTTCAGGCGGCACGTGGTAGAGGCGCTGCGGCAGCCTATGGAGGATGGAAGCGTAGTCATCGCGCGCGCCGCGGGCTCGGTCGCCTTTCCGGCGCGCTTCGCGCTCGTGGGCGCCATGAATCCCTGTCCCTGCGGACAGGCGGGCGATCCAACGCGGCGCTGCAGCTGCGCGGCTGGCGAGATAGCGCGATATCGCTCGCGGTTATCCGGGCCGATGGCCGACCGCATCGATCTGCACGTGCACGTGGGGAGGATCCCGGTATCCGAGCTCGACGCGCGAACGTGCGCGCGTGAGAGCTCGGTGAGCGTGCGTGAGCGGGTGGAGCGCGCTCGCACGAGGCAGCGTGCACGGTATGCCGGTGTTGCTGGCGTGTCGTGCAACGCGCATGCGCCGGCGCGGCTGAGCGGTGAGCGGCTGCAGATCAGCCACGATGCGATGCGGCTGCTGCACACGGCGGCCGAGCGACTGGGCTTCACGGCGCGTGCGTATCACCGCGTGCTGCGGGTGGCGAGAACGATCGCGGATCTGGATGGCGAGAGCACGGTGGCGGAGCCGCACATAGCGGAAGCGCTGCGCTACAGACCGGTGATTTGACCGCGTCGAGTGTGACCAGGGTGGACGCTCGATCGTTCTACCGGCGTACTCCGTACAAACAATCCAACCGGACCACAACATGCTCTCCTCACGCAGCCTGCGCGCGACAGCCATCTCCGCAGCCGCCTTCACGCTCGCTGCCTGCGGCAGCGACAAAGCCGCCGGACCCACCACGGCCAACAACGCGCAGATCGTCTCTGAAATGCAGACCGCGATGGGCCAGATGGACAGCACCACTGCGTTCGAGCAGGGGCTGGCACTCCAGCTCGCGATAGTCGGGCTCAGCACCGGCTCCCCGGTGAACCCAGGCAACGTCAGCATTGATGGAAGGAGCTACAACTTCAGCACCATGAGCCTCACGATCGAGGAGCGTGACTCGGCGAGCAGCGTCACTGGCCGAACCACGGTCGTCGTCGGCTGGCGCCACACCAACGGAGATTCGGTCTTCATAGCGGGGTACGCGCCGGCAGAAGGAGGCGTGCTCCTCGACCGCCGGGCTCCGAGCACCATCCTCGAGCGCTCGGGACGTAGCGTGCTGGACCTGGCGGGTCTCTCCAGGATGCTCCAGAGCGGCAACTTCACGGTCTCGAAGGCTGTCTCGCCCGGCCCTGATGGACCGGTGCTGCTGGCCCTCGTCGTGGGTGGCGACGTCTGGGGCGCGGAATCCGAGAATGGCATCGTGAGCGGATCGATATCGTCCTCGGGCGTCGATGGGGATTGCGATACGCAAGGGATGAACGACGTGGAGCTGCATCTGGACGGCGCCACCTGCGAACTTCAGCGGTCCAACATCTCCATGCAGGCGAATACGTGGGATCCGTACTCGGATGCGGAAGTACCTCCCGCCGGACCGAGCGTCACGATCGCCTCGCAGTCGGTGACCGGCGTCAAGTTCGTCTTCGTGGATACGACGACGGTCCAATGATCGGCGGGCGGTGACGCGAGCATCGCGAACATGGTGACGAGAACGGCCCGGATGGGAAGTCCATCCGGGCCGTTCGCTCTGTCCGTTCAGCGCGCGTGAGCGCGCTCGCCGGGAGAGTTACTGCATGTTGAGCGAGTCCTTCATGTCGCCTATGAAAAAGAACTTCGGCTCGGCGGTCGTGCGGATCGAGCGGATGTAGGCGATGATGTCCTTGATCTGCGCGTCCGAGAGCATGCCCTTCCACGTCGGCATTCCCAGCGGGCGTCCGTCGGCGATCGACGCGTGAATCTGCTCGTCCGTGCCGCCGTACTTCCAGACGGTGTCGCGGAGGCTCGGTCCCATGGCGCCGCCCGCCAGGCCGCCGTGACAACCGTAGCAGTTGTACTCGATGAAGAGGTAGCGTCCTCGCTTGGCCTGCGTCGGGTCGCCCTCGAACGGATGGAAAGCCACGTTCTCGACGCCGGCCGCGGAGCCGCCCTCACCGTTGGCACCGGCCGTCGCCTGATTCTCCTTCGCCTTGCAGGCGCCGAGCGCCAGGGCGACGACCGCCGCACTCCCCACTCCTAGAATCATCCTCTTAGCAAGTCGCATAGATGCTCTCCGTTGACAGTGCATCGTTGGTGCGCGGGATGGAGCTTACTCCTGCCCCGTGGCCGCTGGCGGTGTGGTATCGATCGGCAGCGTGGGTACGCCGTAGCGTGCCAGCAGACTGTCGATCG
>DATCXR010000389.1:0-1061 GCA_036565685.1 Gemmatimonadaceae bacterium | reverse complement strand
GGCGCCGAGCCGCCGTCGGTGGCCGAGCTCGAGCAACAGGGCGGTGCCGACACGCTCGCGCTCCTCCGCCTCCTCGAGCGCGATGGCGAGGTGGTGCAGGTGGAGTCGGAGCGCTACTACTCGTCTCGGGCTCTGAGCGCTCTCGTGGGTACTCTGCGCGCAACGATGCAGCCCGGGCGCCCGTATACGCCTGCGGAGCTGCGCGATGCGCTCGGGCTCTCGCGCAAGTACCTGATTCCATTGCTGGAGTACTGCGATCGCAGCGGGATCACCGACCGGCGCGGCGGCGAGCGCTTCATAGCCCCCGTTCAAGGGTGAGACCGGGGGGAGGAGCGAGGCGGGGAGCGCTCTGATGGAGGCTGGAGGAGGCAGGACGGAGCAGCGGCATGGTTCGTGTCGGCAGGTATTGCTTGACAGGACCGGCGCCCGCGCCGTATGTTCGCCGATAGGTCGTACTTGTATACATTTTTGTAAAAGGAGTCTACCTAGCACCATTTTGCGTCTGTCGAGGAAGGCACATGAAGCACCGTTGGGCGGCGCTGTTTACCGTGCTTGCCCTTGGCTCGCTCGTGCCGAGAGTCGCTATGGCGCAGGGCGAGCCAAACCCTCCGTCTGCGGCGGAGCGCAGCCCAGGGGTGCAGCTCGGACAGAACTACCCCAACCCCTTCAACCCGGCTACGACGATCCCGTTCACGATCGGGGATCCGCCAGGTTGCTCGGCCGATGGTGGTCGACAACACAAGGTTACGCTGCGTGTCTACAACGTTCTCGCGCAGCTGGTCGCGATCCCGGTGTTGAAGTCCGGAGGGGGAGGAGAGGGTCAGCCCGTGGTGAACGTCACTTTGTCGTGTGGCACGTACACCGCGTACTGGGATGGCAAGCAGATGAACACCTCGCAGGAGGTGCCGTCTGGAGTCTACATCTACCTCCTCGAGGTGGATGGACGCTCGATTGGAAAGAAGATGATCATGATGCGATGACGGCTCACGCCGTCACTCGCCAGGGCGCGGCGACCGCTTCCGGAGTCGCCGCGCTCGTGTCATCATGGGGCCGTTGGCGCG
>DATCXR010000376.1:0-35433 GCA_036565685.1 Gemmatimonadaceae bacterium | reverse complement strand
TCGGTCCGCTCGCTCTTCTCGAGGAGGCCAGCGGGGTCAGGTCTGGAATCGTGAATCGATGCGGCCGCTGCGCAGCGGCCGCATCGATTCACGATTCCAGACCTGACCCCGCTGGCCTCCTCGAGAAGAGCGAGCGGACCGAACGTGCGATCGCGCGCCACACGGCGCGCACGAGCAGCATGAGAATCGCGAGTACGATGAGCGCTATGACGAGCACGATCACCGGATGATGCCAGATCGCGATCGATATCGCGGCCACTGTCCCCAGCTCGGCGACGTTCGCGGCGCTGTTGGTGATCGGCTCGGGCGATGTGTCTATCGCGTAACGCAGGCCGAGCTTCGTGCCGTGCGTGCCGAGTGCGAGCGTGCCGCCGAGGAGTGCGGCGGCTAGCACGATGCTCTCGTTGCCGCCCCACGCCGTGGCCGCCGCGAGGAGCGCGGCCGCGGGCGGACGGATGAAGGTGTGTATCGACTCCCACACCGAGGCCACGCCGGGGATGAGCGTGGCCAGGAACTCCACGATCGCGAGAATCCCCGCTAGCCCGATGATCAGCGGGTTGGAGAGCGCGTGCAGCGGCGCCGGCAGCGGCCCGATCCAGTCGAAGCGCTGCGCGAGCCCGAGGATCGTGACCGTCGCGTACAGGTTGATCCCGCCGGCGTAGGCGATCCCCAGAGCTTCGGCGAGCGTTCCGAGATTTCCCATCTTACCTCTCCGGCGGGTGAGCGCGGCTCAAACCTGCAATAAACAGGCTCCGATAGCGATGGCTCACGGGCGGGACGCCGTGAGCCCCCGCGTAGTGGTCCACGGAGCCACCGGCCAGTCGAGCGTGTCGGGTCGTGCACCGGGCGCGCCGCCACTACTGCGCTTTCCGGCACCGCCAATACGTCATCGCACGTCGATCGATCCGCGAATACGCCCCCATTCGTACAGCATCGCCGTCGCGGATGCTGCCGTTGTGACGTACTGATTCGTGGCACCTGCTCGCCCATCCTGAATCGCGTTTCCGCCGACCAACAGCAACGCGCTTCCGGAGGCCGAGCATGTATGCACGCGCATCGAGCAGGCGAGGCAGGCGCATTTACTACCTCGGGATACTGCTCGCGATCATGACTGTACTCGTAGCGTCCACGAAGTACTCGGCAGAGTGGCAGTCCGACATGGTGGTTCCCGATCGCAAAATCGTCGGCGACCCCGGTGCGCTGCTCCCTCGCCCCGCCCCCACCTCCCGCTCCGCGTCGCGCGCAGTCGACTGGAGCGTGAACGGCGGCTCCGGCGGCGACCACTATTCGCCGCTCGCCGAGATCACGCGCGGCAACGTCGATTCGCTGCGGGTCGCGTGGGTCTACCGCACCGGGGATGTCTCGGATGGCGAAGATGGTTCCAACGGCCCGGCCACCGCTTTCGAGGCAACCGCGCTCCTGGTCGAAGGGACGCTCTACATCGCCACGCCGTCGTCGCGCGTGATCGCGCTCGATCCGGAGCGCGGTACGGAGCGCTGGTCGTACGACGCGCGGCTCGATCGCGCGAGCTACGCTGGTCGCGAGGTGACCGCGCGCGGCGTGGCCGCGTGGGTGGACCCGACGCGCTCGCCCGGCCTCCGCTGCGGCGCGCGCATCTTTCTCGCCACCTTCGATGCGCGCCTCATCGCGCTCGACGCCAGCGATGGGATGCCGTGCACCGATTTTGGCGATGGTGGAATGCTGAATCTCCGCGACGGCGTGCGCGGGATCGAGATCGCGTCGCTGGACTACGCGATCTCGTCCCCTCCTACCGTCGTGGGCGACGTGATAATCGTGGGCTCCTCGGTCACCGATAACATGCGCGTGGAGGAGCCGTCGGGATTGGTGCGCGCTTTCGACGTGCGCACCGGCGTGCTCCTCTGGAGCTGGGAACCACTCGTCGCCTACCGCGGTGCCGCGGGTGTGCGGTTCGCCTCCTACCCCGGATTCCGGTCGGGCGCGGCCAATGCGTGGGCACTCTACACCGCCGATACGGCCAACGACCTGGTGTTCATCCCAACCGGGAGCGCCAGCCCCGATCACTTCGGCGGACTTCGGCCGGGCGACGACAGGGACGCGAGCTCGATCGTCGCGCTCCGCGCATCCACTGGCGAGGAGCTGTGGGCGTTCCAGCTGGTGCACCACGACCTCTGGGACTACGACGCCGCCGCGCAGCCGGCACTCGTCACCGTCACGCGCGATGGCGCGGAAGTCCCGGCCGTCATACAGGCCACCAAGTCGGGCCAGCTTTTCGTGCTCGATCGCTTTACCGGGGAGCCGCTCTTCCCCGTGGAAGAGCGCGCGGTGCCGGCCAGCGATGTCCCCGGAGAGGTGACGTCTCCGACGCAACCTTTCGCGCCGGCGCCCGGGCCGCTCGTGCCGCAGGGCCTCCGACCCGAGGACGCCTGGGGCCTCACTCCCGCCGATCGTTGGGCGTGTGAGCGACGGATCCGCGCCCTTCGCTCCGATGGTGCCTTCACTCCACCGAGCGAGCGCGGCTCGGTCATCAACCCCGGGTTCCTGGGCGGAGTGAACTGGGGAGGGGTGGGCGTCGATACCGCGCGCCGCATCGCCGTGGTCAACACCATACGTGTGGCGATGGTGGCGACTCTCATACCCACACCGCTCGCGTCCACCGTGAACCGCGAGGAGGGCACGGGCGCGATGACGGCGCCGGCGCTCGGTGCGCCGTACGGGAGCAGGCGCGAGCTCCTCGCCTCGCCGATCGGCCTGCCGTGCAGCCCGCCGCCGTGGGGGACGCTGGTAGCGGTGGACTTCGACGCGGGCCGCATCATCTGGCAGCTACCGCTCGGCACGATGTCGGACTTCGCTCACGTCCCGGTGCCGGCGAAGTGGGGCTCGCCCTCCCTGGGCGGGCCGCTCGTCACCTCGACGGGGCTCGTGTTCATCGCCGCATCGATGGATCACTACCTGCGCGCTTTCGACATCGAAACGGGACGCCAGCTCTGGAAGGCGGCGCTCCCCGCATCGGCGCAGGCGTCGCCCATGACGTACCGCGCCCGGCCCGGCGGCCGGCAGTACATCGTGATAGCCGCGGGCGGCCACCACGCCATGCACACCCGGCTCGGCGATTATCTCATCGCCTTCACACTCCCATGAAGCGCGCGCTGGTGACCGGTGCTACCGGCATGCTCGGCTCGTACATCGTGCGCGGCCTCCTTGCGAACGGCGTCAGGGTGCGCGCGCTCGTACGGGACGCCGCCGCCGCGCGCTGGCTTCGGGTGGCCGGGGCGGAGCTGGTGAGCGGCGATCTGCACGATCGCGCCGCCATCGAATGGGGCGCCGCGAATTGCGACGCGGTGTTCCATGCTGCCGCCACCATCGGGCCGCAGGCGGAGTGGGAGTCCTTCCGTGCCGGCAATGTGGATGGCACGCGGAGCGTCGTCGATGCCTGTGCTGCCACCGGCGCGCGCCTGGTCCTGATCAGCAGTACCGCAGTGTACGGCGACCTGCGCTACCAACTACCCGTGGTCGATGAGAGCGTCTCCCTTCCCGCGCTCCCCGAGCGAAACACCTACGGCCGCTCCAAGCAGGAAGCGGAGCGCATCGTGCTCGATGCGCACGGTCGCGGACGTGCGTGGTGCACGGTCATCCGTCCCCCTACCATGTACGGGGAGCGCGACCGACAGTTCATCCCTCGCATCGGTGTCGTGCTAGATCGCGGGATCTTTCCGCTCATAGGCGGCGGACGTACCACGCTGGCGATCGCTCATGCCTCCTCCGTAGCCGAGGGCGCGATAGCCGCCGCGTGCAGCGACTGCGCGGGCGGGCGCGCGTACAACCTCACGTCGGACTTCCCGCTCACCGTAGCGGACTTCGTGCGCTACGCGGGCGAGGGGCTCGGCCGACGGATCTTCGCGCCTACTCTCTCGCGGATGGCCGGGCGGGCGCTCTTCGGTGCGATAGCCGCGGGCGTGAAGCTGGCCGGCCGCCCCGAGCTTTCGGTGCATGCGATCGGGAGCTACGCCTGGCTCGCGAACGACAACCCGTATTCCACCGACCGTGCCCGTCGCGAGCTTCACTGGAATCCGACCATCACGCCCGACGTTGGCGTGCCGCAGGCATTCCGCTGGTGGAAGTCGGCTGGCGCAGGCAGCAATCGCGCGGAGCGTGCGGCATGAGCCCCATACATGGCGGGAATCGCAACCGCGCCGTCACGGCAATCGTGTGGGTGGTGCTGATCGCGGCGGGCTTCGCCTACGCCCGCCAGGTGGAATGGTGGACGATGCTCGGGGTGGCCCGGCAGGCGGCGCCCGCCGGACTCGCTCTGGCTTTCGCGTTGCACGCGCTCGCTCTCGTAGCCAAGGCGGGAATATGGTGGATCTGCCTTCGCGCACTCGCTACGCCCGCCTTCCGCACCGTGCTGCGCATCACCTTCGTCGGTGCAGCGCTCAACAGTCTAGCCGTCGCCAACAGCGGCGAGGCCGGGCGGGTGCTCCTGATCTCTCGCGCCAGCGGCATCCGTACACCGGGCGCTCTCGCCACGGTGGTGCTCGAGCACCTCATTCGCACCGGCGGGTTCGTGATATTCATAGCGACAGCCGCGCTCCTCACGCGAGTATCGCTTCCGCACGACCGCGCGACGTTCGCCGTACTCGCTGCCGTCGCTGTTGCAATCGCGCTGCTTGGCGGTCGGCGAGGCCGCACCACGCGTCGTCGCTTCATAGCGTGGCGGCGCGCGCCGCGGGTCGTGCGCGCGGTGCGGGTGTTCCTGCTGCGAACACTGGCATCGGGCCGCCGCATCCTGACCCCCAAGCTGCTCGCGCTCACGGCTCCATTCACGCTGGTAGTGTGGATGTGCGAGCTGGGCTCGTACCACCTCGTGGCGCGCGCGGCTCAGCTCCCGCTGTCGCTCACTGGGAGCCTGATCGCGCTGCTCTCCGTGAATCTGGGCTTCGTGCTGCGCGCGACGCCGGCGAACGTCGGAGTATTCGAGCTCTCCTACGCCGCGGCCGCGGTGGCGCAGGGTGCGCCGGCAGGCGCCGCGCTCGCGGTGGGGATGCTGATCCACCTCGTTCAGGATGTCCCCACCATTGCGCTCGGGCTCGTGCTCGGCCGCCCGCTCATGCGCTCCGCCCCCGAACCCATCACCCCGGTGCTCGCTCCCACGATCGCGACCGCTGTGGCGTCGGCCAAGCTCCGCGGGCTGCCATCGAATGGAGGAACCACACCATGATCGCCCTGCTGCTGCTCGCATTGGTCGCCGACTCGGCGAGCACATTGCGCCGGATTCCATTGGCTCCCGGTGAAACGCTAACGGTAACTGTCGCCACACCGGCGGCGCCCTCTTCGCCGGCGGTACCCATCGTGCTCGACACCGCGGCGACGCCCGCTGCACCTGCCCTGCTCACTCTGGCTCCCGCGTCGCCTGCGCCCCGCTCGCTCGCCACCGCACCGATCCCGATCGTCCTCCTCCCCGGTCTTCTGGGTGGGGCGTTCGGCTATCGCAACGTCGCGCCGGCGCTGGTCGGCGCCGGACACGCCACCTACATCGTCGAGCTGCTCGGCACCGGCAGCTCATCACACCCTGGTGATGGCGACTACTCTCTGGACGCGCAGGCCGACCGCGTGGCCGCGGTGCTCGACTCACTGGGCGTAGGAAGCGCGATAATCGCCGGCTCGAACTTCGGTGCGTCGGTAGCGTTGCGCGTAGCGTATCGAAGGCCGGAGCATGCGGCAGCCGTGCTGCTGCTCGATGGTGGTCCGATCGACCAATCGTACACGCAGGGAGCATCCGCGGCCATGAAGCTCGGGCCGCTCATCAAGCTCTTTGGCGGCCGCGGGATCGCCAAGCGCCGCATTCGCGAGGCGCTCATCGAGTCGTCGGCCGACGCCGGTTGGGTTACGCGCGACGTGGTGGAAGAGTACTCGCGACCCATCGTCCGCGACCTCGGTGCCGCGGCCGACGTGCTGAACGCGATGCATCGAGCGCCCGTCGATTCGCCGATCCGCGACAACCTCGCGCGAATCACGCAACCCGTGCACCTCATGATCGGCGTTGCCAACCGGAGCCACGGCATCCGATCCGAAGAGATCTCTCTCCTGACCGAGCGGCTTCACCGCATCACGATCGATAGCGTACCAGGCTCGGGCGTCTACCTGTCGGAGGAGCGCCCCGATGCGGTGACGGCCGAGTTGCTGGCGATGAGCGATTCGCTCGCGTCGAGCGCGGCTGTCGCCGCCTCCATCCATTTCCCGTCTCACTCTCCACACTCGACCACGGAGGCACCATGATTGCCGCTCTCACTTCATCGTATCGCGACTGGGGATTCGTCGCTCTCGGCTTCAGCGCCGGCGCGCTCATCGAAGTGGTGCTCTCGCTCTCCTCCGCCCGCGCGGTGGATCCCGTCACGTTCGCACACTTCGCGTGGGGCATACTGGTTGGTCCGCTCGTAGTCTGGAGTCTATTCCTGCGGAAGACTATCCCGCACCGAGTGGTGCTGGCGCTGGGTGCGGCGGCGCTCGTGATGTACTTCGTGCGCGGTCTAGCGTGAAGGACGGCGGCGCTTCGGGTCGCCCTTGCTCGACCGCGAAGATCGTCTCTTCCCCGAAGCCGCCGCCGACTGCGCATTCTCCAGAAGCCCCCCGGCGCGCACCCACTCCGCCAGCTCGCTCCTGTTGCGGACCCCCAGCGTCTGGTAGATCTGTGAGAGCTGCGTGCTCACGGTGCGGGAACTGCTCCCGAGCGCCTTCGAGATCTCCTTGTTCGACTTGTGCTCGGCCACGAGACGGGCGATCGCGATCTTGCGCTCGCTCAGCGCTCCATCGTTTCTCGTGGCGGTCGAGTGACGGTGAGCGCGCGGCGTCGCGCCGAGCTCCCTCAGCTGCGCGCGAGCACCCTCGAGCTCCCCCTCCGCGCCGAGCCGCTCGAAGATGGCGCACGCCTCCTCGAGGACCTGCACCGCCGCCTCGGGGTGGCCGAGCTCGACGTGGCGGCGTGCTATCTCGCGGCGCAGGCGGGCTGCGTCGAAGATGAAGGGTACCTGCTCGAGGCCCGTGAGCGAAGCGACGACGCGTTGCAGCAGCGCGGGCGTCGTACCCCGAAGCATCGCGGAGAGCGCTTCGCCCGCTTCGACCCAGGCGAGGCCGAGGCGATGGTTCAGGAGCTTCGAAGCATCGCGCAGCTCGCGCAGGAGGCGGTCCGCCTCGCTGAACTCCTGCGTCCAGAGGTGCGCCTCGATGAGCGCCGGCCAGAGACGGTAGATCGCCCAGATCGCGTGACCCGACTTCTCCGCCAGCGCCAGACCGGCGCGGCTCACGCGGATCGCGTCCGCGAACTCTCCGCGCGCGTTGTGGTAGACGGCCAGTCCCATGTACACGCGCAGGCCGCTGTTCACATCGCGCGGCATCACGTCGGGCTGGTCGGCGCCGGTCAGCAGTGCCGCTTCGTCGAGGTAGCGCTTCGCTCTGTCGAATGCGCCACGCCCCACGTAGATCACCGCGGTCCACACGAGAAGACGCGGGAGAAGCGCGTGCTGCCGGAGCGCGCGCGCGAGCGATATGCTCTGCTCCGCGCGCGCCAGCGCGGTGTCCCAATCACCGAGGCCCGCCATGAGCTCTATCGCGACCTCGCTCGTGAGCAGGCGCAGCTCCGGTGACCGTAGCTCGTCGGCGATACGCTCGGCGTGCGCGAGGCTGCTCTGCACCTCCGCTGGATTGCCCGTGAGGCCGGCGAGCACGGCGAGCGCCCAGTGCGCCTTGCCAGCGACGTCGAGCCGGCCGGCGCGATCCGCCAGCTCCAGCGCCCTGCTCGCGTGCTCGCGCGCTTCAGTCGGCCGGCAGGTGACGATCTCCGCGAGTATCAACGCGCGGTGTGCGCTGGCGCGCAGCGAATCGTCGTCCGCGGCATCCGCGTCGGCTAGCGCGTCGTAGAGGGCGCGTCGGGCCGCGTCCGGGCGGCCCATCTCCATCAGACATGCACCCCTCGCTATGCGCAGCTTCGCGCGCTGCGCCGTGGCGGCAGCGTCACTCTCTATCGCGCCCAGCCCCGCCTCCGCGTGCCGCAGTCCTTCGGCGTGGCGCCCCTGCCAGTAGCACGCCAGGGCCATGCGACGCTCGATCGCCGCTACGCGACGGTGATCGCCGAGTGCTATGGTGGCGACTCGCGCCTCGGTCCAGAGCGCGAGCGCATCATCGAGGTTGCCGATCCGATGGTTGGCGATGGCGAGGTCGTTGAGCAGCTGGACCAGCTCCGCATCCTTTACGGCATCGCCTTGGGAGCTCGGCACCCGGCGCTGCAGGTGATGCAATGCGGCGCCGAGGTAGCGGGCGGCTTCGCGGTCGGCATGCTTCTCGAGCGCCGAGCGGCCGGCGAGCGTGAGATACAGCACCGCCTTGGGAGTGAGGTCGCCAATGCTCGCCTGCACGTAGTGAAACGCCAGCTCGTCGGCGCGCTCGGCCGCACGATCTCCGCGCAGCTGCTCGATTGCCGCGGCCACCTGGGCGTGCATCAGTGCGGCCCGCCCCACCCCGAGCTCCAGGTAGAGCGTGTCGCGGATCATCGGGTGAGTGAAATCGTAGGTCACGTGCTCGCCCGAGGACTGTCCCACGAGCACGTTGCGGCGGCACAGCTCCTCGAGCGCGCCGATCAGCACCGGCATCTCCAGGCAGGTGGCGGCGCGCAGCACATCGACCGCGAGACGAGTGCCGATCACCGCCGCGAAGTCGGCCACGGTTCGCGTCGTGGCGCCCAGGGATGCGATCCGCATCGCCAGCGCATCGCGGATGCTGCGCGGCAGCTCCAGCCCTTCGAGGTTCCATCCGATCCAGCTCCCCTCCCGATGCTCGAGGCGCCCGGTGGCGACGAGCGCCTTCACGGTCTGCTCGAGGAAGAAGGGGTTGCCCTGCGTCCGCTCGTAGAGGAGCTCCATCACGTGACGCGGTACCGCGCCCTTCCCGAAGACGCGACGCAGCAACTCCTCTACATCCGCGCGGTCGAGCGGGGCCAGCTGGTGATGGGTGGTGACGCCCAGCTCGACGAGCGACCGCGTGGCGGCTTGCAGCGCACCGCGCGCTTCGAACTCCGTGTCGTTGTAGGTGGCGATCACCGCTACCCTGGCGTCGCGCATCTGCCGCACGAGGAAGTGGAGCAGCTCCAGCGATGACGGGTCAGCCCACTGGAGATTCTCGAGCACGAGAAGAATCGGTCGGCGCGCGCCGATGCCCGTGAGGAGCTGGGCCATGGTCCAGAGGAGCCGGCCCTTGAACTCCGGTGCGCGCACTGCCGATTCATCGAGCGGCGCATCTAGGGCGAGGCCGGGGAAGATGTAGGCGAGCTGCGACTTCGCACCGCGCGAGAGGAGCGTGATGGCGGGATCGCCGAGCTGCCGGAACACGGGGGCCAGCGCGTCGGCGAAGAGCGCGTAGGGCAGTCCGGACTCCACGGGAAACGCGCTTCCGCTGGCGACCGTCCAGCCGTGCTCCGTCGCGTGCTGAACCGCGAGCTCGGCGAGTCGCGTCTTCCCGACTCCCGACTCGCCGCTCATGATCAGTGCCCTGCACTGCCCAGCCCCGGCTGCGTCGAGGGTCTGCTGGATGAGACGCAGCTCGGTTTCGCGACCGATCAGCGGCCACACTGCGGGCAGCGGTGCGGGGGCAGGCAAGCAACCCTCCTGAAGCGGGGGCGGGGGGGAGGGAGACTGCGCGTGCTACGATATAGGGGCTACGGAGGAATGGTGTCAAGCAGCGAGAGCAGCGAACCGCGGTCGGGTTCGCCACCCTGCTCACTGCCTGGCGCCCGAGCTCGTGCGCAGCGTGAGCGGTACCACCGTGTCTCCCCAGTGCAGCTCCAGCCGCGCGGAGTCGGCGTCGACCATCGGGAAGTCGAAGAGCAGCGTTTCCACGTAATCGCCCTTCGCCGGCTTCGCCCGCACGCGAAGCACGTCCTGGCCGTCGGGATAGCGAAGGTGAAACGCGGCCGGCTTTCCGGAGAAGATCACGGTCCACGACGCGGAGTCGGGGATCGTCCAGATCCCGTAGCTTCCGGCGGGGAGGCGCTCGCCATTCACCGTTATCGGATCGGACACGGTCAACACCGCGGCGCTGTCTGCGCTCGGCGTCCAGACTTGCCCCCACGGAACGAGCGCGCCGAAGAGCTCTCGCCCGCGCGCGACCGGCCGTCTGTACCTGATGTCGATGCGAGTCTCCATCACCTGCTGGCTGATGGTACCCAGTTGGCTCTTGTAATTCGTCTGCGCGCACGCCGACGATCCGCCGACCGCGAAGGCGAGCGCGGCTACCAGGCACGGAACCGTTCTTCTCCACATATCCACCTCCCGGGGGTTCACGCGATAGCTCCCGCCTTGCCGCCCGCGAGCGCCCAGAGCGCGCGCTCGAGCTTCACCGGCGTCCAGTCGCCGCCGAGCCCTCGCGCGCGCGTGCGCAGCGCGTCCGCGTAGCGTGAGTAGTAGCCGAGCGTCCACGCCACCTTGCCGAGCTCCGGAAGCTGCGCCGCCACCAGCTCGTCGAAGAACGGGTAGAGCTCCGGCGCCGCCGCCGCGACCACCGCGGACGCCGTGGCGGGTCCCACGCCGGCGAGTGTGGCGAGCGTGGAGATCGGTTTGGTGGGATGCGGAATCTTCGCGAGCGCTTCGGTGCTGGTATCGATCACTGCTTCCGGCTCGTTGCCACGCACGAGAACGAGGTTCCGCGCGCGCCACTCGCCGCGCGCCATCTTCCACTCGGTCACGCGCACCAGTTCGGGGAGCGTGACGTGCGCGCTCGCGCGCGCTGCGATCGCGCGAGGGAGCTCATCGCGGTACCAGCGGTCGCGCTCCGGGAGCTTCGCCACTCCCTGTCGCGCGACCACGTCCTCGTAACTCTCGAGAGCCCGGCGGAGCGTAGCGGCCGCGTGGGACGATGTGGGGTCGGGCATGAGGGGTAAGTCTACCGCACCACGAGCTTTCGCGCAGTACTCTCCCGCCGTCCACCGGCTTCGACCACCAGCTCGATGCGATAACTCCCCTCCGGTACATCCGGGATCGCCACGCGGAGCGCGCGCCCCGGCTGCGAGCCCGCGCGTCCCGGATCATCCCATGCGAGCGACACCGGCGGCTCTCTGTGCTTCAGCCCGAGCGAGCGCGCGATGCGACCGAAGAAGCCCGAGGAGAGCGGGACGAGTCGGAGTGCCACGCGCACTGGGTGGTCGGGCGTCGCATGCGCGTACGACTCCCAGTAGAGCGCGATCGTATCGCCCGCGGAGACGAGGAGCGGCGCGATGGCGCGCGGCACCGCGCTGTCCAGGAGGATCGTCGGCGGAGCGCCTCCAGCGGCGAGTCCCACGAGGATGTCGGATACCATCGCCGAGCTGTCGAGCGGTTGCACGGCTCCGCGCCAGCGCGCCGCGCGCGATCGGGCGGAGTCCAGCACCTCCACCGCGGCCAGCACGGGCCGTCGCACCGAGGCGAGGACGATGGCGCCGCTGGAATCCCGCGGCGCCTCGCTCGCGGTGAGCGTGCTCTCGGGCGACACGGCCAGCAGTGCCGCGGCACGAGGAGCGGCTACGCTGTCCGAGGCGCTCGGCGGAGCGCCGAAGGCGGTTGCCGACGGAGAGCCACCCTCGCCGCTCGGGGCGACGCGACCATCGCTTTCGCCGCTGTCGGCCGGGTTTGCCGCCGCGACTGCGGTGTCGGCAAGCATCGCCCGCGCGTCGAACACGGCCACCACCAGCATACTGTCGCCGCCGGCACGCAGGAAGCGCGCGATCTGCACGGGGAGCGTGTCTATCGCGCTGAGCCACCCGGGCGCGTAGCGCATCGGCGGCTTGCGATTCCCGATCAGCTGCCAGTCGTCGGGTGACGCCTCGAGCGGCGATTCGAGCGCCTCGCGATCGGGTACGAAGTTGAAGCTCGGCGTCGGCTCGTGACCCACGACGCGGATCTCCGGCGTGACGAGCGAGTTGGTCGCTTCATCTTCGCGCGCCCAGCTATCGGGCCAGCCGAAGCGGAGCGCGATCTCGACGAGGTCGGAGCCCCACCCGATGCGATGCGGCGTCGAGGTGCCGCGCAGGATCTTCAGAAGCGTGCGACGCGCGAGTAGCTCATCTCGCGTGGCCTCGGGCCGCCAGGTAAGGAGCGGCGCGGCGAGCCAGAGGACGCGCGCGCCCAGCCGTTCGCGCTCGGCGCAGTCGGGGTCGTCGCCGCTCCAGAGATGAGTACCGGGCGGAAGCCACTTCTCCACGTCCAGCCATTCGCAGCGCAGCGCTTCGGGCATCGCGACGAGCGCACTGTCGAACGCTGCCGCGCTGCGCGGCTCGTCCCCTGCGCGATGCCAGGCGAGCCCGCGGAGCGCGAGGCACCACCATGGAGTGGCGGCGCAATTCTCGAGGAAGGCGGTGGCAGCGCCGGCATCGTGCGCCTCGAGCGCGTAGCGCACGCTCTGCCCGGCGATGTAGTCGCTCGACGAATCGAGCGCACCGAGCGAATCGAGTGAGGTGCGCAGCCGCTCGCGCGCACGAGCTACGCTCGCGCGCTCGGCGGGGAGCGGCGAGTCCCTGTTGTCGTCCCAGTAGCAGAAGCGACCGATCGTGACGTCGCAGCCGCCTCCGCGCGCGACTACCCGCGGAAGCTGGAAGCGGCGATAGCTCTCGAAGCTGCGCTGCGCGTTGCGGGCCGCATGCTCGGCGGGCGAACGCGGGCGCTGTGCATCCGCTGCTCGCGGCACGAACGGGAGCGCCGCGGCGAGGAGCGAAGCCGAGACGAGCACAAGCGTTCGTCCCGAGCGTCGCGCGACGCCACGCACCAGGCGGGCGCAGCCCGCCCGCCGTGACGCGGCGCGAGAGGGCATGCTTCCATGCTACGGCGAAGATGCGCGGAGTGCAACGGCGGGGAGTGGTAGGAGCTGTAGCGCAATGTGGGTCAGACTCCATTGGCCGCGGCCGTCATCCTTGCGAAAACGGGGAACCATGTTCGAGCCCGCTAACATGCTTCCCCGCTTTCGCGGCGATGACGAGCCGAGCTAGATGGTGCGCAGTGAGTCCGTCTCCCGGGAGAGCGCATCCAGGAATCGCCGCATCTCCTCGACTCGGCGCTCGCCCTCGCGCTTCGCGGCCTCCGTCTGCAGGCGCGCGGGCATCTCGGTCATCTGCTTTCGTATCACCTCTATCGCGCTCGGCAGGTCGGGCGCGATCCGCTCGCGCGTGGTGAGCGAGATGATGCGCGCGATGTCGATCGCGCCGAGGAAGTCGAGGATGTCCGCGTCGCGAAAGAGGATCGCCACCGCGAGCGTGTCGGGCGGGCGATAGTACTGGTGGTGGTCCACGATCTCCTTCACCAGCTCGATCTTCTCCATCGGGAATCCCGTCCCGCGCAGCACGCTGTCGACGAGCTGCGCCGAGCGGTCGCCATGATCCACGCCCTGCTTCGTATAGGGCGGCAGGCCGCCCATGTCGTGCAGGTACGCGGCGGCGTAGAGTGCATCGTCATCCACCGTGATTCCCTCGGCGCGGGCGAGGGTGAGCGTCATCTCGTAATCGCGCCGCGCATGGGCGGGGCCCCAGGCGGTGTGCTGGAGATTGGCCTCGGCGAACGCGCTAACGGAGTCGCGCCAGGAGGTGGAGTCGGGAGTGACTGCTCGAATCGGGTGCACAGTCGTGGGGGTGGCGAAGAGCGTAGAGAAACCGGCCCCCGCTACCATGGGCTGGAAGGCGACTGTCAGTACTAGCGTCGCGGCGACGACAGAGGGGAGCGTGATGCCACGGCGCTGCCGGATAGGAAAACCACGCATGTGGGGTTCGCGGTTGGATGGTGGAAGGAGAGAATGACCGCGTCACGGCCTTCGCGCAACGCCACATCCCTGTTCCTTGGATCACCTTGTGCGGATTTCACTTGTTTCGTAGTTTCGCGCTGCCGGCAACGAATGTTCAGCCCGCCTGCTTCTGCCGCATCCCACCAATCATCGCCCCGCACGTGACGCGGTTACGAGTCGGAAACATCGAAATCGACGGTTCCAGAGTCGTCGTTAGAAGTAACGACTCGCAATCCGGAGCCGGCAACCTGCAGCCTCCTCCGAGGTCAGGACTCGCCTTCCTGGATCGCATCCCAGCCACATCGCGCGTTCTGGCCTTCACGGGCGGGGCTACGTGCCTTCTGGCTCTGATGCTGTCGTCATTCGCGTGGTGGAATCACTCCACGTTCTCCTCGGCGAGCCTCTTCGGCATCGTGCTGATGCCAGTTGGTGCCGCGATAATAACGCTCGCGGCGCTCAAGTGGTGGCGTGTGCGGCAACTTCCGGGTTTCGAGTCGTTGCGAGCAGATCCGGCCACCGAGAATCGCTTAGCTGCACTGGAGAGGACGATGCAAACGGCAGGCAGGCCCGTGTCCGCTCGCACGATCACTGAACGTCTCGGATGGCCTCCGGTAGACGTGGACCGCGGCCTCGGTTGGCTCGCCGCACGTTCGGCGATCGAAGAGGATTACGATGTAAATCGCAACGAGTACGTCTACTCCCTCGTCAGGTCGGAAAAGGATCTGGCGACTCGCCTCAAGCAAACATTACCAGGAGCTGGTTCATGAAAAGCAAGACGACGGCAGGGATACTGGCTTTGTTCCTCGGCGGGTTCGGTGTGCACAAGTTCTACCTCGACCGCCCCGGTCAAGGCATCCTGTACCTGTTGTTCTGCTGGACATTCATCCCGGCTTTCATCGCCTTCATCGAGGCGATCATCTACTTCGCGATGAGCGATGTGGCTTTCAACGCGAAATACAACGCGGGTCAATCCCTCGTGTCCGGACAGCCGCAGAACATAGTCGTCAATGTCGCGAACAGCGCTTCCACCGGAAACGGCGATCGCGCTACGAAGTTGAAGGAACTGCACGACCTTCGGCAGGCCGGCGCTCTCACGGAAGACGAGTTCCAGTCGGAGAAGCAGCGGCTTCTCGCAGGCAACGTGTAACCCTATTCGCGACCCGGAACTTCCTCCGTGCGCGTTTCCAGCGTGGTAACGTGACGCGGCTGGTAAAGCCGATCTCCTACCGTTGGATGGGTGCTGTAGAGAAGAAAGTGAGTGCCGGTGATCATCGTATGGGCAGCGCCTCGCATTCGGCTGATCTTGAACGGCATCCAGACTTCACACCCACCTCCTCACCCGCTTCCTGAACTCCGCGTAGTCCGCGCCGAAGGCGCTGTCCAGGTATCGCTCCTCGCGCTTGATGACGAGCACGGTGAGCAGGATAAGCACGATCGGCAGGACGATGATCGGCCAGAGCATCCCGGTGAGGAGCGCGAGTCCTAGGTAGAGAACGATGAGCGACACGTACATCGGGTTCCGAGTGAAGGCGTACGGGCCGCTGGTCACCATGGTCGACGCCGGCCGGTTGGGGATGACGGTCGTGCCATGACGGCGGAAGGTGATCTGAGCCCACATCAGTAGCGCGATGCCCGCGATGATGAGGATCCATCCCGCGGTGTTCATGGCATCGCTCTCCGAGACCGGAACGCGCAGCGGGACCATGCGATGCAGAAGCCAGCCGACCAGAAAGCCGATCACGAAGTAGAAGGGCGGCGGGAAGTTCACACCGGGGTGCGGGATGCGGTTCGCGTCTTCCGTCGGCATGAGCATCTCCTCGTCTGGAGTGGGTGGCTCCGGCTCCTCGAGTTGATGATGCCACGCCGGATGCGGATCAGAAAGAGGCGGAAGAGGCGGGTTTCAGACCTGATCCCGCCGTTTACGATTCCAGACCTGACCCGCCTCTTCAGGCTTTCCCCTACCACGAATCCTCCACGTCCCGACAGATGCGCGGAGCCTCGAGCTCTACCTTGGTACACGTAGCATAACAGCAGACCCCAAGGTGACGAGCCAACCCATGTCCGACAACGCGAATCTCCTCGAGAAGCTCGAAGGGAAGCTGGCCGCGGCCGAGAGCCGGCGCGCTTTCCTCCGCAATGCAGCGATATCCACGGTGGCCGCCGGTGCGCTGGCCGCGTGCGGCAAGGTGAAGGCGGAGTCGCCGCCAAAGCAGGGCAATGCGTCGGGCGGAACGATGCCCGACCACGGTCCGAGCGCGGCGACCCCCGCAACTCCGGCCGCGCCGCTGCCGCCCACCCTCGAACAGCGCCGCGCCAGCGCCGATGCGATGGACGCGATGCACGAGAAGGGGATCAAGGCCTTTCCCGCGCCCACGAAGGGAAAGGGGAATCAGCTGCTCACCCCGCGCATCGAGAAGGGTGTGAAGGTCTACGAGCTCACCGCGCGCGAGATAGACTGGGAGACGGAGCCCGGAAAGACGGTGAAGGCGTGGGCGTACAACGATCAGGTGCCCGGCCCGCAGATCCGCGTGCGCGAGGGCGACCGCGTTCGCGTCGTCCTGAAGAACGAGCTCGCCGAGAGCACCTCGATCCACTTCCACGGGCTCGAGGTGCCGATCGACCAGGACGGTGTGCCGTTCATCACGCAGAAGCCGGTCAAGCCAGGCGACACGTACAGCTACGAGTTCGTGGTGCCGAACTCGGGCTCGCACATGTACCACTCGCACCACAACTCGGCGAAGCAGGTGGGAATGGGACTCCTCGGCGCGTTCATCGTGGAGCCGAAGCGCAAGCGCGCCGTCGAACAGGCGGACGTGGACTACGTCATGATCCTCAACGACGGCTACCACGGCTACACGCTCAACGGCAAGGGCTTCCCGGCCACGGAGCCGATCAAGGCGAAGCTCGGTCAGAAGGTGCGCATCCGCTACATGAACGAAGGGATGATGATCCACCCGATGCACCTGCACGGGATGCACATGACCGTGATCGACAAGGACGGCTGGCCGCAGCCCCAGCCGTGGAAGTGCGACACGCTCAACATCGCCCCGGGCGAGCGCTGGGACGTGGTCGTCAACTGCACGAACCCCGGCACCTGGGCGTTCCACTGCCACATCCTCCCGCACGCGGAGAGCGAGCACGGGATGTTCGGGATGGTGACAGCGTTGATAGTCGAGAAGCCGGTGGTGTGAACGAGAGAAGAGAGCAGGAAGCAGGAAGCAGGAAGCAGGAACGGTACACCATACGGAAGTCATCCCCGCGAAAGCGGGGATCCATGTTGCTCAACCAAACATGGATCCCCGCTTTCGCGGGGATGACTTTGGCTTATCCCCGCAAGCCGCGGGGATGACTTTCGCCTCCCGCTGGCGCCGGGAGGCCCGACCCATAGATTGGTGCGTCGCCTTTCACGGGCTCGCGCCATGACGGATCTTCGCGATCAGCTCCAGAGCACGCTCTCCGGCTCGTACACTCTAGAGCGCGAGCTGGGAGGCGGCGGGATGTCGCGCGTCTTCCTGGCTGACGAGCTCCGCCTCGGCAGGCAGGTCGTCGTGAAAGTGCTCTCTCCCGAGCTCGCCGCCGGGATAAGCGCCGAGCGCTTCGAGCGCGAGATCCGGCTCGCCGCATCGCTCCAGCAGGCGAATATCGTCCCCGTCCTTTCCGTGGGCGAGACGAACGGGCTCCCGTACTACACGATGCCCTACGTGGAAGGCGAGTCGCTCCGCGCCGCGCTCGCGAACCAGCCGCCGCTCCCGATCTCCGACGTCCTCCGCATCCTCGGCGACGTCGCGCGCGCTCTTCAGTACGCGCACGAGCGCGGCATCGTCCACCGCGACATCAAGCCCGACAACGTCCTCCTCTCCGGCGGTACCGCCGTGGTGACGGACTTCGGGATCGCCAAGGCGCTGAGCGCGTCGCGCATGGGAGCGAGCGGCGCCACACTCACCCAGCTCGGCACTTCCATCGGCACTCCGGCGTACATGGCGCCCGAGCAGGCCGCGGGCGATCCCGACGTGGATGCTCGCGCCGACATCTACGCGCTGGGCTGCATGGCGTACGAGCTCCTCGCCGGCCGTCCTCCCTTCGCCGAGCGCACGCCGCAGCGCATCCTCGCCGCGCACATGGGCGAAGCGCCGAAGCCCATCACCGAGCTCCGCCACGCTGTGCCGGTCGCGCTCGGCGACCTGGTGATGCGCATGCTCGCCAAGGAGCCGGCCGAGCGCCCGCAGAACGCGACCGAAGTGATCGTAGCACTCGACTCGGTCACGAGCGGGAGCGGGATGACCGCGCTTCCGTCAGTGCTGCTGCACGGACCGGCCGCGTTCCGGAGAGCGCTGCTCGTGTACCTCGGATCGGTCGCCGCGGTGGCCGTGATCGCGAAGGCGGCGACCATAGCCATCGGTCTCCCCGACTGGGTCTTCCCGGGCGCGATGGTCGTCATGGCGCTCGGCCTCCCCGTGATCCTCTTCACCGGTTTCGTCCAACGCGTCGCCCACCGCGCGCTCACCGCCACGCCCACGCTCACGCCGGGCGGGAGCAGGGAGCCGCCCGGCACCATGGCGACGCTCGCGCTCAAGGCGAGCCCGCACGTCTCGTGGAAGCGCGCGACGCGCGGTGGGATCTACGCGCTCGGCGCGTTCGCGGTGCTCGTCATCGGCTTCATGGTGATGCGCGCCTTCGGCTGGGGGCCCGCGGGCTCGCTCCTCGCGGCCGGAAAGCTCGATCAGCGCGACCCGATACTCGTCGCTGACTTCGATGTCAGCCACGCCGATGCGAGCGTGGGCCCGGTGGTGGCCGAGGGAGTGCGCGCGAATCTCGGCCAGTCGTCGTCGATCACATTGTTCAGCGCCGCTAGCGTGTCGTCCGCGCTCGCGCGTATGCAGCTCGCGCCTGCCACGCATGTGGACGCCTCGCTGGCGCGACAGATCGCCGCGCGCGAGGGAATCAAGGCGATCGTGACCGGCGACGTCACGGGGCTCGGCAGCGGATACGTGGTCGCGGTGCGACTCGTCTCGGCCGACTCGGGGAACGTGCTCGCGTCGTACCAGACCACCGTGAACGGTCCGTCGGAGCTCGTGGACGGCGTGGACAAGGTGACGCGCAAGCTGCGCGGCAGGATCGGCGAGTCACTGAGGAGCGTGCAGGCGAGCCCGCCGCTCGCGCAGGTCACCACATCGTCGTACGAGGCGCTCAGGGCGTACACCGATGGCGCTCGCGCCTTCGACGGCGAGCACGATTTCCAGAAGGCCATCCCGCTCCTCCGGCAGGCAGTCACCATCGACACCGGCTTCGCAACCGCATGGCGCAAGCTCGGCACCGCCTACGCGAACGCCGGCTACCCGCAGTCGATGGTGGATTCCGCCGTCACGAAGGCCTTCCGCCTCCGTTCGCGGCTCACGGAGAACGAGCGGTATCTCACGGAAGGGTACTACTTCCTGAATGGCCCGGGGCACGATCGGGAGAAGGGGATCGCCGCCTATCAGGCACTGCTCGCGCGCGGCGACTCGGTCTACGCTGCCAACAACCTCGGCGTCGCGTACAGCTCCCGCCGTGACTGGCCCACGGCGGAGTCGTACTTCCGCCTGTCGCTGCGCAAGCAGCAAGGCAACATGATTCCGCTCCCCAATCTCGTCATGGTTCTGGAAACGCAAGGGAAGCGGGCGGCGGTCGACTCGTTCCTCGCGAGCGGTCTGACGCGGCTGCCTAGCAATCCCACGCTTCTCGAGATGTCGATCGGGCGGAGCTACATGGATGGCGACTACGATCGCGCGGAGCAGCAGCTGGACAGTCTGGACAGGGCTACGACGAGCCTCGACGTGCGGCTGATGACCAGGACGGACCTCGGTGTGATGGCGATCATGCGCGGCCGCCTCGCGGAAGGCGAGCGGAAGATGCGCGAAGCGAACGCGATCGCCCACGAAGAGGGGTACGCCGACCAGCCGCTCGCGGACAGCATCAAGTTCGTGCTCGCGGACGAGTGGTTCCGCGGTGATCGCGAGCGCGCGGCGGCGCGGCTGGATGCGGCGCTGGCCGCGCTTCCACTCTCCGGCATTCCGGAGCAGGACCGGCCTTACACGGATCTGATCATAGCGTACGCGAGGGCCGGCCGCCCCGATCGTGCGCGTGCCGTGCTCGCGGAAGCCCGTCAGCTCGGTGACACCGCACTGCTCCGCGCGCGCCAGCCAGCGCTGCACACCACGCTCGGCGAGATCGCGCTCGCCGAGAACCGGCCGCGCGAGGCCATCGTCGAGTTCCGCGCCGGCGACCGCGCAAGCGATGGGCCGGTGGGCGAGGATCCGCTGGCGGTGCTCGCGCGACTGGGGCGTGCGTTCGACCAGGCGAACGAGCCGGATTCGGCGATCGTGATGTACGAGCAGTACCTGCAGACCAGGTCGACACACCGCGCGGATGACGATGCCTTCATGCTCGCGCCGACTCGGAAGCGATTGGGAGAGCTGTACGAGGCGAAGGGGGATACGGCACGCGCGGCGTCGCACTACGCGGCGTTCGTGAGTCTGTGGAAGAACGCGGATCCCGAGCTGCAGCCCGCGGTGGCGGAGGTGAGGAGGAGGTTGGGGAGGGGGAGCTGAAGGAGGTACTGAGCGCGGAGGTTCCTGGAATGAACGGGTGCAGCGTCTTTGCCGGTACCGCCAACCCCGAGCTCACGACCGCCATCGCCGAGGAGCTCGGTGTGGCACTGAGCCCTTGCACGGTGGAGCGCTTTCCCGACGGGGAGCTCTCGGTACACCTCGACGAATCGGTTCGCGGTAACGAGGTCTTCATCGTGCAGCCCACTTCGCCGCCGGTGAACGACAATCTCGTGGAGCTGCTCGTGTTCGCGGACGCGTGCCGCCGCGCTGCCGCCGATCGCGTCACCGCCGTGGTGCCCTACTTCGGCTACGCGCGCTCCGACAAGCGACAGGGACTCCGCAGGCCCATCACGGCGAGCGCCGTCGCCGACTGGATGCGATCCGCGGGTATCGGTCATCTGCTGACCGTGGACGTGCACACGCCGCAGCTCGAGGGATTCTTCCGTATCCCGGTGGACGACCTCACGGCGGTACCCCTCCTCTCCCGGTCGCTGCGCCCCGAGATCACCGGCGACGCGGTGGTGGTCACACCGGACGTGGGCGGCGTGCGGCGGGCAACCGAGTATGCGACGCGGCTCGGTCTTCCGGTGGCGGTGTGCCACAAGCGCCGCGCGAGCGCCACGGAGGTCACTGTCACCGACATCACGGGCGACGTACGCGACCGGGCATGTGTGATCGTCGACGACATGATCACCACCGGCGGCACGATAGCGGAGAGCGTGAGGGCGCTCCTCGCGGCGGGCGCGCGGCCCGACATCACGGTGGCCGCGACCCACGGAGTGTTCGTCGAAGGCGCGCACGCCAGGCTGACCGAAGCCGGAGTGCACAGGGTATTCGTAACCGACACCGTCGCGATCGCCGAACGGGATTGGCCCCCTCTCCAGGTGGTGTCGGCCGCGCCACTGATCGCCGCCGCCATGCGCCGGGTCATCGCGAACGGATCTCTCGCCGACCTTCATTGAGCGCGGCGACTACGGGGTCAGGTCCTGACCTGACCCCGCCCACTCCGCTTTCGCGGGGATGCCGGCCAGCGAGGGCGAGATCTTCGTGCGACAGGTTATCATCGTTCGATGCCTGAATCCTACGACGTCATAGTCGCCGGCCTCGGCGCGATGGGGAGTGCCACGGCGTACCACCTCGCGCGGCGCGGGGCGCGCGTGCTCGGGCTCGAGCAGTTCTCGAGCGGGCACACGCTCGGCTCGTCTCACGGCGACAGCCGCATCATCCGCGAGCTGTATTACGAGCATCCGCTCTACGTGCCGCTCGTGCAGCGCGCGTACGAGCTGTGGGAGCGGCTGGAGGCGGAGGCCGGTGTCGACCTCATGCGGGTGACCGGTGGGATGATGCTCGGGGAGCAGGGTAGCGAGCTGGTTCGCGGCGCGATGCTGAGTGGGGAGACCCACGGGATACCGGCGGAGGTGCTGGAGCGCGCGGAGATCGTTTCGCGATTCCCCGCGTTCGCGCCGCCCGGCGGGCACGTGGGTGTGTGGGATGCGCGCGCGGGGTACCTGAGACCCGAGGCGTGCATCGAGGCTCACGCCACTCTCGCGCGACGCTCTGGCGCGACGCTCCGTTACGAGGAGCCGGTGCTGCGCTGGGAAGCGGATGGCGATGGTGTGCGTGTCACCACGCCCGCCGGTGAGTACCGCGCTGCGCGCCTCGCGCTCTGCGTGGGGGCGTGGACGAAGTCGCTGCTGGCGGAGCTGGGGCTCCCGTTGAGAGTGGAGCGGCAGGTGCTCGTCTGGTTCGAGTCACCCGAGCCCCGGGAATGGTACGACGAGGATCGCTTCCCGATCTTCATGTGCGAGTTGCCGAGCGGCCGGCTGGTGTACGGCTTCCCGCGGCTGGAGCGAGGAGTGAAGATGGCGATCCACCACGAGGGAGCGCTGCACGATTCGCCCGAGCAAGTGAACCGCGCGGTGACGCCGCGGGATATCGAAGCGCTGAAGGAGTCGCTCGCCCACTTCCTCCCTGCCCTCTCGGCGGCCGACGTGCGCGAGAGCGTAACCTGCATCTACACCGACACTCCGGACGCGCACTTCCTCGTGGACTTCCATCCGCGACACCCGCAGGTGCTCTTCTCCACTCCCTGCTCCGGGCACGGCTTCAAGTTCTCGAGCGCAATCGGCGAGCTGCAGGCGGAGCTGCTGCTGGACGGTCGGTCGCGATTCGACGTGAGCCCCTTCGGACTCGATCGCTTCGGCTGACCACGCCGCTGGACGGAACCATGTGCTGCCACCAGTGCGTTCAACCCGGCGCGGGCATAGCCCGAACGCTGGACACACTTCGCACTGGAGAACTGGAGAAAGAGCACCATGACGACAGCGCTCCGAGCCGCGCTCTATTGCGGCCTCATCGCATCATCCATCACGCCGAGCACGGCATTCGCGCGGCCACTTCCTGATTCCGGCAAGACGCAGATCACCTGGTACGGCAACGCGGCGTTCAAGATCACGACACCAGCCGGTCACGTTCTGCTCATCGACCCGTGGATCACCAACGCCAGGAACAAGAACGGCAAGGCTGATCTCGCGGCGCTCGACAAGGTCGACCTGATCCTCATCAGCCACGCCCATTTCGATCACGTGGGCAATGCCGTGGCGATCGCCAAACGGACGGGCGCCAGGCTGGTATCCACCTACGACCTGGGGAGCGCGCTGGTAGCATATGCCGGCTATCCCGCCAAGGACGTCAGCGTCGAGAGCCAGGGAGCCTTCGGCGGTGAGATGAGCTTCTTCGACGGCGAGGTGCGCATCACTCTCGTACCCGCCGTCCATACCTCGGGTCTCGAGGTGTCCAGGGGAGAGAACACCCCGCCAGCGGTCGAGTACGGCGGCAACCCGAGTGGATTCCTCATCACCGTGCGCGGCGGGCCGACGATCTACCACACCGGTGACACCGATGTGTTCGGTGACATGAAGCTGATCCCGTTGCACCATCACGTGGACGTGATGCTCGCCTGCATCGGCGATCATTTCACCATGGGTCCCGAGGGCGCCGCACTGGCGGTGGAGCTTGTACAGCCGGATGTCGTCATCCCGATGCACTTCAAGGGGCTTCCGGGATTCACCGGCACCCCCGAGGAGTTTCGCACGGCGCTCGAGAAACGACACTCGAAGGCGCGGATGATGCTGCTCGCGGTGCATCAAACGGTGGAGTTCTGAATGACTGGCCCGGCCCGTCCTCGGATGCTCGAGAGAGCGGTCGCGACGTCGTTGCGTCGTTACTCGGCTCTGAGCGCGACCAGCGGATCGACTCGCGCGGCCCGGCGAGCGGGGAGCCAGCACGCGAGGAATGCCACGGTGCCGAGCAATACCGCGACACACACGAACGTCGCTGGATCGGTGGGCGCCACTCCGTAGAGCATCGAGGCGAGCAGCCGGGTGGCGGCGAAGGCGCCAGCCACCCCGATCGCGATCCCCACGATGGCGAGCATCATCCCCTCTCGCACCACGAGCGCGAGCACGTCGCGGGGTAGCGCACCGAGCGCCATGCGGATGCCGATCTCCTGCGTCCGCTGCGTGACGGCGTAGGCCATGAGGCCGTAGATCCCGATGGCGGCCAGGAGAAGCGCGGCGAGCGCGAACACCAGGAGCAGAGAAGTGTTGAAGCGCTGCGCACCCATACTGCTGGTGAGCAGCTGATCCATGGTGCTGAAGCCGGCGCCCTCCCCCGCGATGGGAAGCGCGGGCTCCACGCCGAGCACCGTGCGCTCCAGCACGGGGATCATCGGAATGGGGTCGCCCCTGGTGCGTACGATGAGCGCCATGTGGGTCCACGGATTCGCGGTGTACGGGAGATAGATCTTCGGGCTCGGCGTCGTGTCGAGTCTGTCGTTCTTCACGTCGCCCACGACGCCCACCACGACGGCCTGGATCGGTTGGCCGAAGTCCGCGCGCCCCTGCGCCGATTTGAACACGGTCACCGCCTGGCCTAGCGGACTCCGGCCGGGCCAGTACAACCGCGCGAACGCCTTGCTGATTATCGCCGCCGTACCAGCCTCGGTAAGATCCGCGTCGGTGAAGGCGCACCCCTCGAGCAGCGGGATCTTCATCGTGCGGAAGTAGCCGGGCGAGATGGTGCGGAAGCTTGCCCCGCGGTCTCCCCACTCCCCGTAGGCCGACTTTCCATCCACCTCCACCTTCGTCGGCACCCCGCCGCCGCCGAGCGGCGTGAAGTTCGCGAGCGCCACGTCCTCTACACCAGCGATGGGGCGCACCGCGTCGGCCATCCTCGCGTAGAGCGCGGCCGCCTCGCGCGGATCGTCGTACCGCGGCGATGGAGGTGTGATGCTCACGCCCACCAGATGCGCCGGGTCGAAGCCCAGCTCCACCTGCTGCAGGCGCCAGAAGCTCCTGATCAACAAGCCCGCGCCGGCCACCAGCATGAGTGCGAGCGCGATCTCCGCGGTGACGAGCGTCGCGCGCAGTCGTTGGCGCTGGCGTCCGCCACTTGCCGCGTGCGCTCGCTCCCTCAGCGAATTCGCGAGGTCGGGCGCCGCTACCCGGAGCGCGGGGAGGAGCCCCACAACGAGAGCGGCCGCGAGCGTCACGCCGAGCACGAACGCCAACACGTTCGCATCGAGCCCCACTTCGTTCAGACGCGGGATGGCCGCCGGAGCGGCGCGCTTCAGCACCCTCACGCTCGTCCATGCGAGCGCGGCGCCAGCCGCTCCGCCGGCCGCGGCGAGCAGCGCGCTCTCGGTGAGAAGCTGTCGCACCACGCGGGTGCGCCCCGCCCCCAGCGCCGCGCGAATGGCAATCTCGCGTCTGCGCGCCATGGCTCGGGCGAGCGAGAGACTGGTGACGTTCGCGCAGGCGATGAGCAGCACGAGCGCGACCGCACCCATGAGGACGAGCAGCCTCGGTTTCACATCGCCGAGTACGAGGTCGCGAAGCGGGTACGCATCCACCGCCGTCCAGTCGCGGTTGGCACTCGGATACGCCACCGCGAGTCGCTGCGCGATACCGGCCAGCTCTCCACGCGCACGCTCGAGCGACACACCGGGATGGAGACGGCCTATCGACAAACCGTCAGCGTGGAAGTTTCGCTCGGCGAGGACGCGATCGCTTCCCTCGATCGCGCTCACCGGCGCCCACACGTCCGCCCACAACGGCTGCCGCGCCCCGCTCGGCATGACTCCGACGACCGTGTAGGAGCGGTCGCCGAGCACGAGTGACTTGCCGATGGCCGCGGGATCGCCGCCGAAGTGTCGCATCCAGAAGCGATGCGTGAGGACTACCGCGCTTCCGCCTCCCGCCGCCTCCTCATCGGGGGCGAATGCGCGTCCCAGCTCGAGCGGCGCGCCGAGCACCGAGAGGAAGCGTGGCGACACGTACGCTACCAGCACGTTCTCCACACCGGCCGACCCCTGCATCGGTTCGCCGCGCCCGCGCGCGTAGGCGACATCGACGGTCGTGGCCTCGTGTTGCCAGTCGAGGAAGTTGGGATACGACGGAAGCCGCACGCCGCCCTGCGCGCTGTGCTCGTAGAATGTGAAGAGCCGCTCCTGCTCCGCGAAGGGTAGCGGATGCAGGAGAACTCCGTTGGCCACGCTGAACACCGCCGTCGTCGCGCCTATGCCGAGCGCGAGGGTGAGGACGGCGACGAGCGTGAAGCCCGCGCTCCTGCGCAGCGAGCGCAGGGCGTAGCGGAGATCGTGCAGCAGGATGCCCATGTACCGATCAACCCTGGCGAGCGGGGAATCGTCTGGCAAAAGCGCTCCGTGACGAATAACCGGCGGGAACGAGAAATGGTCACGGAAGCGCTTAAGTACTAGATGGCCCAAGTCTGGATAACCATGGGTCGCGCAGCCAGGCGCCCAGTCCCTCCCTCAGGAGCACTCCCCTCATGGACCCTGTGAATCTCGCCGGGAAGCTGGCCAGCTTTTCGGAGTACTGGCAGCCGCGCACCGTCGCGCAGCTCAACGACTACGATGTGATGGTCGTCAAGGCCGGCGGCGAGTTCGTGTGGCACAAACACGAAGACACCGACGACTTCTTCCTCGTGCTTTCCGGCCGGTTCACGATCGAGCTCCGCGACCGGAGCGTGTCGCTCGGCCCGGGCGAGCTGTTCGTGGTCCCGCGCGGCGTCGAGCACCGGCCGGTGGCGAAGGAGGGGGAGGTGCACCTGCTGATCATCGAGCCCACGGGGACGCCCAACACCGGCAATCCGGAAACGGCGGCGGCGCGGCGGGTGGTGTAACCGGCTGGCGTGCCGGGCCCTTCCACACGAGATTGGAGCGCGCGGAAATCCTTCCTCGGGTACGGCCTGCCGGGAGACGCGTCGTCGCGCTCTCCTTCCACAATGTAGAGTGGAGCTCCCCATGAAACGGATAGTCTGGACCTACGGCCTGATCGCCGGCGCGATCCTGGCGGTGCTCATGGCGATCACGATGAGCTTCCACGACCGGATCTCGCTCGGTGCGTCCCTGGTGGTCGGCTACGCGACGATGATCCTCGCCTTCGTGATGGTATTCCTCGGGATCCGCTCGTATCGCGACACCGTGCTGGCGGGAGCGATCCGCTTCGGGCGGGCGTTCAACGTGGGAATCCTCATCACGCTGGTGGCTTCGGCGTGCTACGTAGCGGCATGGCAGGTCATCTACCGCACCATGGTGCCGGACTACATGGAGAAGTACTCGGCGCGCGTCATCGAGGAAGAGCGCGCGGCGGGGGCGAGCGAAGCGCAGCTCGAGGCAAAGCGACAGGAGATGGCCAGGATGGCCGAAGCTTACAAGAACCCGCTGGTGAACGTCGGGCTGACGTTTCTGGAAGTCTTTCCGGTGGGTGTGGTGGTGGTGCTGGTGAGCGCTGGGATCCTGAGCAGGAAGAGATCGCAGCTCCGAGCCGAAGTCGCCCCTGCGGGGTCAGGTCTGGAATCGTGAATCGATACGGCGTGCGTAGCGGCAGTATCCAACATTGTCATTCCCGCGAAAGCGGGAATCCATGTTGACCGACCAGAACATGGATCCCCGCTTGCGCGGGGATGACATGGCGCACGATTCCCGACCTGACCCCGGTGCCGTTGCCCTACTCCGCGAGTACTGCCAGGTCGAGCCGCAGCGCTTCGCCAACCGACCATGCCTGGAACGGACACCCCCGCGGTGTGAATGGAGGATCGCCGTCCGCGATCTCGGAGATGTGTCCGAGGCCGGCTTCGTCCAGGTGCTGGAGCAGCGGTGCCAGGAAGCGCTCGCGCGCTTCGCGTTTGGCCGCCGCGGTTCCGCCGCGCACCCGCACCCAGGCCTCCGCGAACGGACCGATGAGCCAGGGCCACGCAGTACCCTGATGGTACGCAGCGTCCCGCTCGCGCACGCTGCCCCGGTAATGCGGCACGTAAGCGGGATCGTCCGGTGCCAGCGTGCGCAGGCCCATGGGTGTAAGCAATCGCGCTTCGACCGCATCGACCACCCGGCGTGCGCGCGCGCCGGTGAGCAGCGGGAAAGGGAGGCCTCCCACAGCCAGTATCTGGTTGGGACGGAAGGACGCGTCGACCGCTCCGGCGTGGTGGTCGACATCGATGACATCGTAGAGATGGCCCCCCACTTCGTTCCAGAAGCGCTCCTGGAAAGCTCGTGAGCCGGTGCGGAGCATCGGGAGCCGATCCTCCGAGAAGGCGCTGCCGATCCTGAGCGCGGTGAGCCAGAGCGCCTGCACCTCGACCGGCTTGCCGACGCGTGGCGTCACGACCTGGTCACCTGTCCTGGCGTCCATCCACGTGAGCTGCACGCCGGGTTCGCCGGCCGCCAGAAGGCCGTCGCCATCACACCGGATGCCGTATCTCGTCCCCCGCATGTAGCCGTCGAGGATCGCGTCGACCGCAGTGTGCAGGGCGTCCCGATCGGCGCCGGTGACGGGCCGCCCTCGCGCTTTCCCGGCCTCGAGGAAGTCGTGAACGGCGACGATGAACCAGAGCGATGCATCGACCGAGTTGTACTCCGGGCTCTCGCCGGCATCGGGGAAGCGATTCGGCAGCATCCCCGCCGACACCGTGCCGGCCCACTGCAGCAGGATGTCGCGTGCGTCGTCGAGCCGCCCGGTCGCCAGGCACAGGCCACGCATGGCGATGAAGGTGTCGCGTCCCCAGTCGGTGAACCATGGGTAGCCTGCGATGATGGTCTTGCCGCCGCCACGCTTCACGGTGTAGGCGCTGGCCGAGCGCAGCAGCCGTGATGGAGCGTCACGGCGCGCCAGTTCCGCGGCGCGCCAGCGCCTCACGGTGCCGGCCGCCGACTCCTGCGTCCGCGGCGGATCGCCTGCATTGCGGCTATCGCCTGCATCGCCTGCATTGCGGCTATCGCCTGCATCGCCTGCATCGCGGCTATCGCCCGCTGATGCGAGGATCCAGACCGCTTCGCCGCTCGAGAGATCCCAGGTGAAGATCCCCGGCGATGCGAGATCCTCGGTGAAGTCCAGGCCGCGCTCGCGCTCGGCGTCGTACTGGAAGTTGCGATACCACTCGGGGGCGTGCGCATAAGCTGCGTTCGACCTCGCGACTATACCCGGTACACCGCGGTAGGGCCGCCACTCCACCCGCCCGTCCGACACGGCAGCATCGAAGCGGAAGGCCGGGTTCTCGTGATGCAGCGCGTGATAGTCGCGCCCCGAGAGAAGCGGCCGCGCGGCGAGTGTCACCCCGGAGCTCGGCCTGGGCAGGCGCCACGCGATGATCACGGCACTCGCGTCCGGCGGGACGAAGATCTCCTGCTCGACCACGCTGCCGTCGTCGAGCTCGAAGGTCCATCGCGGCCACGGGTCGGACTCGAAGCTCGCGATGCGGCGCAGGCCATCGGGATGGGTGACGTCCGGCACGTAGCGCTGCGAGGAGAGCGCGAACGTACCGCCCTCCGTGGTGACCCAGGCATCGAAGCCGTTGACCAACACCATGCGCCCCGTGGGCGGCGTTGTCGCCACCAGGAGCAGCGCGTGATAGCGGCGCGTGCGGACGCCGGCCACGGTTCCCGAAGCGAAGCCGCCATTGCCGTCGGCCTCGAGCCATTCCCTCTCCGTCGGCGATCGCACCGGCGGGTTCAGTGCAGCTCCCCGCGGGGTTGCAGCAGCTTGGCTATGAGCCCGGTCCACCCGGTCTGATGCGAGGCGCCGAGGCCCCGGCCATCGTCGCCGTCGAAGTACTCGTGGAAGAGCACGTAATCGCGGAAGTGCGGATCGTCGGCGAGCGTTCCATGCTGGCGACTGCCAGGACGCCGCCCATCGGGACCGGGGAGGAATATGCGCGTAAGCCGGCTGGTCAACTCCTCAGCGATGGCATCGAGAGTCATGAAGTTGCCGGAGCCGGTGGGATGCTCGATGCGGAAGTCGTCGCCGTAGTAATAGTGGAACCTCTGTAACGACTCGATGAGCAGGAAGTTCACCGGAAACCAGATCGGGCCGCGCCAGTTGGAGTTGCCGCCAAAGAGGCCGGACGTCGACTCGGCAGGCTCGTAGCTCACGCTGAAGGATCGGCCGCGGTTGGAGAACACGTACGGCGCCTCGCGGTAGTGCCGCGAGAGCGAGCGCACGCCATAGTCGGAAAGGAACTCCGTCTCGTCGAGCATGCGCCGGAGCAGGCATTTCATGCGATGACCGCGCAGGAGCGAGAGCAGCCGCCGCTCGCCGCGCCCCGGTTCGGTCCAGCGCGAAACGAGACGGGCCAGGTCCGGTCGATAGTCGAGAAACCATTCCAGCCGCTTCCGGAACTCCGGCACCCTGTCGAGGAGCTGGTGCTCGAGTATCTCGACGGCGAAGAGCGGGATGAGTCCCACCATCGAACGCAGACGCAGCGGGATGCGCGCGCCATTCGGCAGCTGCAGCACATCGTAGAAGAATTCATCCTGCTCGTCCCAGAGCCCCGCCCCATCGCCCGCCATGCTGTTCATCGCCGCCGCGATCTGCAGGAAGTGCTCGAAGAACTTCGTGGCGATGTCCTCGTACACCGGGTCGTGCTGCGCCAGCTCGAGGGCGATGCGCATGAGGTTCAGGCTGTACATCGCCATCCAGCTCGTACCGTCGGACTGGTTGATGTGGCCGCCCGTGGGGAGAGGCGCGCCGCGGTCGAACACACCGACGTTGTCGAGTCCCAGGAACCCGCCCTGGAAGATGTTGTTGTCGTCGATGTCCTTGCGGTTCACCCACCAGGTGAAGTTGAGCATCAGCTTGTGGAGGATGCGCTCCAGGAACGCGAGATCACCCTGGTCGCCGCGCTGTCTGCGATCGATCTCGAAGACGCGCCACGCCGCCCATGCGTGCACCGGTGGATTGACGTCGCCCAGTGCCCACTCGTACGCCGGCAGCTGGCCGTTGGGATGCATGTACCACTCGCGCGCCAGCAACACGAGCTGCGACTTGGCGAATTCCGCGTCGATGAGCGCCAGCGGGATGCAGTGGAAGGCGAGATCCCACGCGGCGTACCACGGGTACTCCCACTTGTCCGGCATCGAGATGACGTCGGCGTTGTTCAGGTGCTGCCAGTCGTGGTTTCTACCGTGGAGCCGTTCGGGCGGCGGCGGCGGTTGCGCGGGATCGCCATGCAGCCACTGTGGGATATCGTAGTAGTAGAACTGCTTGCTCCAGAGCAGGCCGGCGAAGGCTTGCCGTTGCACGTTGCGCCGCTCGGGATCCCGGATCCTGGATTGAAGCGCGGCATAGAATTCGTCGGCGTCGCGTCGTCGCAGCGCGACGATCGCATCGAAGTCGGCGAACGGCCCCAGCGTGGGCGGTGTGTCGGTGAGGCGCAGCCGCACCTGCTTCGCGCCGAGCGCCGGCACCGTGAGCCGATAGTGCGCGGCGGCCTTGGTGCCGGCCCGCCGCGGATTCACCGCGTCGCGGCGATCGGCGACCACATACTCGTGGAAGGCGTCCTTGCAGTAGCTCGGAGCGCCGTAGCCGAAGATGCGCGCGGTGTTGGTGTCGTTCTCGCAGAAGAGCAGCGTCGCACCATCGTCGCAGTGGAGCGCGTAGCTCCCGAGCTCCGGATGCCGGGCGCTGATGACCCGCGGTCCGGTGGCGCGCAGCTCGGGCTTCGCTCCGTTCTCTGTCCACGACCAGGTATTGCGGAACCAGAGCTGCGGCAGGACGTCGATCGAAGCATCCTCGGGGCCGCGATTGTGAACCGTGATGCACATCAGGATGTCGTTCGGCGCGGCCTTGGCGTACTCGACGAACACGTCGAAGTAGCGGCTCTCGTCGAAGACGCCAGTGTCGATCAGCTCGAGCTCTGGCTGATCCTTCCCGCGGCGCCGGTTCTCGTCCACCAGGCGGGCATAGGGAAACTCACCCTGAGGATACTTGTAGAGCATCTTCAGGTACGAGTTGGTCGGGGTGGCGTCGAGGTAATAGTAGAGCTCCTTCACATCTTCGCCGTGGTTCCCCTCCCTGTTCGTCAGGCCGAAGAGGCGCTCCTTGAGTATGGGATCGCGCCCGTTCCAGAGGGCGACGGCGAGGCAGAGTAGCTGGTGGTCGTCGCTCACGCCGGCGATGCCATCCTCTCCCCATCGATAGGCGCGGCTGCGCGCGGCATCGTGCGACAGGTATTCCCACGCGGTGCCGTGCGGGCTGTAGTCCTCGCGTACGGTGCCCCACTGCCGCTCGCTCAGGTACGGCCCCCAGCGCTTCCAAGCGCATTCGCCGCGTGCGTCTTCAGCGAGGCGTAGCTGCTCGGCGGTCGCGGATGCCGCGCTCGCCTCCGTGGCGGACGGCGGAGTCGTGGAGCTCGTCATTACGCCTCGGTAGGCGAGTCGCTGGTCATGCGCTGGTCATACCCTGCTCGTACACTGGTCATGCACTCGCGGCGCCCAGATCGCCTTCATGATCTCCTCACCTGTCGCTCCCTGCGGAAGTCGTAGGGATAGCATGGACATCGTGGCCATCGTGGTTGATCATGGTTTCTTCTCCTGGTCCGACGGCGATCGCGGAAGATCCGCCCATCCATGCCGCCGCGCTGACGGGTGCTGTGTCGTGGCGGGATGGCTGTCATCCATACCACCAGCGTCTCGCTGTAAAGATCGCGCGACCACCGTGAAGAAGGTATGTGAAGCGGGCAGGAAGTTTTGCATGATCATGGCCTCGCTCGACTCGGCTCCGCAGCATTATCCGGGGTGCCTCGACCACCGAGCGGGCTGCTTCCAGTTGACGCTCGAACACCCCGCGGATGTGAGCGCTCGTAGCCTGCGCTCGAGCCTTGCGGCCATTGAGGCCGGCGCCTGGATCGCGGTTCTCCTTGCCGGTCTATCCGATCGCCACATCTCGCCTGGGTGACTCGGTCAGTCCGGCAAGAAGCACGGGAATGGGAATGACCGGAACCGCCCCTTCCGGATCGAACACCGTCCGTGACGCGACGATGCCTTCGCCGAACGCCTTCACGATCGCGAGACGGGCGTGTCCTATTCCGGAGTTACCATCTCCCTTGACCTCGATTGGCATCCGCCCGCCACGCCCACGCCGTGTGGCTGGAACGACGAAGTCGATTTCCCGGTTGTTGGTCGAACGCCAGTAGCCCACCGCTCCAGGCACCGGATCGGCCTGCGTGAGTGCGTGCGCCGCGGAGCGAAAGAGCGCCGTGGCAACCAGGTTCTCCACCATTCCATCTTCCGGTGCGCGGCGCGCGCCTGGCATCAGCAGGGGAGCGACCTCGCCGAGGAGCGGATCGATGAAGTAGACTTTGCGCTGCTTGCTCGGTTGAAGAGTACCTCCCGAGAGATCCCAGAAGAACACCGTGAGAAGAGAGAAAGCCTCGGAGAGACGCTCCACGTATTCGCGCGCGGTGTGACTGCTGGCCATGCCCATGGCCTTCGCCGCGCCGTCCCACTTCAGCGGATCGCCGAGAGCTATCGCTACCTCCTCCAGCAGTTTCGCGGCGGCGGTCTGGTCCCGGCCGGAACTCGCGATGTCTCCCGCGATCGCGGTCCACAGCATGCGGACCGTCTGAGGCTGTGCTCTGCGTTCCGGAGTAGTCTTGTAGTCGCGGATGGCGGCGGGGAAGCCACCCACGCTCAGATACGAGCGAAACGCGCGCTGCAGATCGGCGGAGAGCAGGTGGAGCTGGCGCGCGAACCTGCGTCCATCATCTTCCAAGTATCCTTCGATGTCGAACGTTTCGTCTGGCAGGGGTATCTCCTCGACTTGCATGCAGAAGTCACGAAACGACATGGGCAGGTGCAGGAAGTCCGCGCCATTGCCTCGGCGACCCGGAAGCTGCTCGGCGCCGTATTTCATGTCGTGGGCCGAGGAGCCGGTCAGCAGCAGGGAGTCGTCGCGCGTGAGACCCTGATCCCACGCTGCCTTTATCCCCCTCTGCCACTGCGGAACCGACGTGACCTCATCGAGGAAGAGATACCACGGTCCTTCGGGGTCCGGGTGTAGGCCCTTCGCGCGCCGGACGGCGTCGTAGAGAGCGTCCGGTTCTCGATACAGGTCGAAGCTGAAGTAGAACACCCGGGATTCGCCGCGCTCCAGCAGACGCCGGATGAGTTGCTTCGCGAGGGTGGTCTTGCCGGCTTGGCGGGGGCCCCGGACGGTGTGAGCATCGCCGAGGATGAGGGGCAGGCCCTCGAGTAGCGGTGGCGCCCACTTCACGGGCGCGGTTTCCAACGCCCGGATGTGCGGGTCGCGGGTGATCGTGGTCGGATCGGCCCACCAGGGGTTCCACGAGAGAATCTGCTCGTCCAAGGTAGTCATGCCGCCCTTTTGGTAGTACAATCCTAAAAATAAGGGTAGTTTTCCGGATTGTGGTACGATTATATGGGGTACAAGCAAAAAGGGCAACCGCCGAAGAGGAAGCCGTGAGACATTCGGGGCGGTTGACGAGGCTGGCGAGCGGCTTGCCACGCGATCCATCCCATAACTTACGGCAGTCCTTACCGAGGTCATGACATGTACCCGCCGAACCGATCGTTCCCGCGAGCCACGCGCCGGCTGCTCGTATTCGTAGCAGTCTCGCCGCTCTTCGCTCTCTCCTACCTCCTCGCGCCCGGCGCGCTGCACGCCCAGGACGAGAAGCTCACCCAGCGTGTCGAGCGGGCGGGCGAGGTGCTCGCGGAGCTCGTGGCCGTTCCCGACAAGGCGCCGCCCACCGATCTCCTCGCGGAGGCCACGTGCGTGGCCGTGGTGCCGGGGGTGGTCAAGGTCGGCTTCGGGATCGGCGGCCGCGCCGGGTACGGACTCGCGAGCTGCCGAACCGACGCGGGTTGGAGCATGCCCACCTTCGTTGGTCTCAAGGGCGGCAGTTTCGGTTTTCAGATCGGCGGTCAGTCCGCGGACATCGTGCTCGTCTTCGTGAACAGGGATGCGAGCCGGCTCGCCTCCTCCACCTTCAACCTCGGCGCCGGCGCATCGGTGGCCGCGGGACCGGTGGGGCGGAACGTCTCGGCGGAGACGGATTACAGGCTGAAGTCGGAGATCTACTCGTACTCGAAGAGCAAGGGACTCTTCGCCGGAGTGGACATCTCGGGGACGAAGTGGGAGCTCGACTACTCGGCGAACCGCAAGGCGTACGGGGACGCGGCGGATGGAGAGAAGGGAGAGGATGCGGAGAGCGTGCGAGCGCTGCTGGGCACCAGCGGGGCGAAGGCGCCGAAGATCTTCAAGCCGTTCCTGGAGAGTCTGGAGAAGAACGTCGGGAAGTAGCGTCGGGGTCTAGCGTCGGGGTCAGGTCTGGAATCGTGAATGGATACAAGCGCTTCGCTGCTTGTATCCATTCACGATCCAGACCTGACCCCGCCAGCGTGGATCTCGCGCTCCGCTACGAGGAGTGGTATTCTCTTCCAGCCGGAAGCGGAGGATTAGTCACATGACGCCCGCGCAACAGTCGAGTAGCCGTGCCGCGACGCTGCGCCTCGTCGGCACAACGGTCGCCGCCACCCTCGTCGTGGTGCTCATGGTGGTCGAGCTGACAACGATGGGTGGGCGCACTCGCGGTGCGGCCGCGGTCGCGACACCTGTTATGAATTCGCCCGACGGCGGAAGCGTGCCGAGCGCGGAGGAACCGACCCTCGCCGGCCCGGTCCGCGAGGCGCTCGATCGCGGGAACGCGGCCTACCGGGCCCGGAGCTACACCGACGCGCTCGATGCGTACCGCGCGGCGGCCG
>DATCXR010000366.1:0-27751 GCA_036565685.1 Gemmatimonadaceae bacterium | reverse complement strand
CTCGTACAGTTCGTCCGCGCGATCGTGCCGGCGCAGGTCGTGGGGTTCAGCTCACGGTCATCGCTCGCTTCACTTCCGGCGATGATCGAGGCCGGGAAGACACAGCTCGCACTTCCTGCCGCCGCCACGGGCTTCGTCCTACCGCTCGCGGTATCGACGTTCAAGCTCGGAGCGACGATATCGATCATGACCAGCACACTGTTTCTCGCTCGCGTGTACGGCGTGCCGATCACGCCCGCTCAGGTAGCATCGGTTGCCGTATCGGCCGTGTTGCTCAGCTTCAGCATACCGGGGATCCCGGGTGGGGTGCTGCTGGTCATCGTGCCCGTGCTCGCGGGTCTCGGGATCCCCGCCGAAGGAGTGGGGATCCTTCTCGCGGTCGATGTGGTACCGGACATGTTCCGTACGGCGACGAACGTGACTGCGGACATGGTTGCTGCGGTGATCGTGTCGCGGGGGGGTGGTGAGTGAATCTGAACGCGGCATTGCGGTCGGACTGAGCGCGAGGGCAGCTCGCCCAAACTGGCGAGCGATTGCGATTGTTCGGTATAACGGCTATTGTTCGGCATATGCCGAACAAGCGGACAGCCGCCGATCATCGTCGCGCACCCCACCGTCCCAACCTGACGGCCGCCGTTCTCCTGCTGCGCCAGGCGCTGGCTCCGCACGCCACTGCTGAATGGGCGCAACCAACCGACGCCTCGGATGGGGCCGTCGTGACCGTGCGAGGCGCAGGTACTGCGGGTGGAACCCAGTCCCTGCGCCTCGTGCCGTGGACCGCCCCGGCGCACCGGAGAGGGCCGACTGGTCGCACACGGGCCGCCACCGATTGCCCGATCGTGTGGGTGCTGCCGCGCGCCTCTGCGGCGGTCCGCGAGACACTGCGCGCGCACGGCGAGCAGTACATCGATCTGCGGGGTGCCGTTCACCTCGCTCTTCCTTGGGCGCTCGTCGATCGAGCCGACCTCACTCCATCCCATCGCTCGGCCGGCTCACTTCGTCCCTCGGTCGACCCGTTCGCGGATCGAAGCTCGCTGGTAGTGCGTACCCTGCTCGAGCACGGCGATCTCGAACGAGTCTGGGGCGTGCGCGAGCTCGCGGGCGCGGCAGGAGTAGGTGCGGCGACTGCCTCCGATGTTCTTCGGGCGCTCGCCGAGCGCGAACTGGTGACCATCTCCCGCCGCGGCCGCGCCTCCGAAGTGCGCTTGCTCAACCCCACCGCGACCGTGGAAGCGTGGACCCGCAGCTACGATTGGCGTCTGAACCGTGGAATCGCCGTCTATGCGCCGGTTGGCGATCTCACACGGTTCATGCGCAGGCTCCCTCGCCTCATGCCATCGGGCACGCGGTGGGCGCTCACAATGCAGGCGGGCGCCTCGCTCGTCGCGCCGCACGCGACCTGGGATCGCGTTCATGTCTACGTTGATGTACCCTCGGCGGACGGACCGCACGCGCTCACGGAGCTCGCCGCGCGAGCCGGTTGGACGCCGGCGGACGACGGCCGTCTCGTGTTGCTCGTGCCGTACTATGCTACCTCGGCCTGGCATGGCGTGCGTAGCATTGACCGGCTCCCGGTGGTGAGCGACCTGCAGCTCGTGCTCGACCTTTGGCATTACCCGCTTCGTGGACGCGAGCAGGCGGAGCATCTGCTGGGAACGATGTTCCCTGAGCACCTCGCCACCGCTTGATTGCCGGATGCCCGATCGCGCTCCAGATGCATCGAACGAGCAGCGCGAGGCACTCGAGGCGGGCCTGCGGCGCGTTCTTCGCGCACTCGGACCGTATCTCGCGGATCTCGTCCTAGTCGGTGGGTGGGTCCCGTATCTTCATCGGCGGTACGGTGGCATCGAACGGTGGGATGCAGAGCTTTCGTTCACGAGCGAGCTCGACGTGCTCGTCGCGACCGGACGTCTCGATGCGGGGGAGCGTCCTCCGCTGGCTGACCTGTTGCGGCAGGCCGGCCTTCGACCAGCCAGCACTCCCCACGGAAGCGCTACAGGGGCTGCAGTGTGGACCGCAGCTGACGGCGGTAGTACAGCCATCGAGTTCCTGGTTTCGCATACCGGCCCGCTGGGATCGCGAAACCCGCCCGTTGCAGTTCGTGGGCAACAGGGAATTGCCGCCCTCATGCTGACCGACCTCGGTATCCTCGAGCGTCATACCATGTTCTTGCGCGTGCCGCTCGACGAACGTGCAGCCGCCGCCTTGCAAGACGGTAGCGGGAGCGACAATTGTGCATCCGTGCGAGTGCCGCGACTCGGCGCATATGTGTTGAACAAGGCAATGACATTCCCCAGGCGGATACCGCGGGCCGGGGAGAGAGTCAACCCGAAGCGGGCCAAGGACCTACTCTACTTGCGCGACATCGTGGCAGCCGGGTCAGACGTTACCGACGTTGTCAGAGCGGATGTGGAGCACATACTGGCCACTGACCGCATCGCGCAGCACGCGGTGGATGCCGCGGTGAGTAGTGTCGATTTCGCCGCCGCCGGCGCGTATGCGGAGGACATCGATCGGGCGGCGATGATGCTCGTGGAACGGGCGCCTGGCCAATCGCCGGTGGAAACCCGCCAGGATGTAGAGGGATATCTCGTCGATCTGTTGGAGATCCTTCGGCCATTTCGAACCTCCGACCCGGCCCATCGTACCGACGATCTCGAATGATGCCGGAGCTGTTCGGCTCATGTCGAGCTCGGAGGAGAGCAGCTTCCTACCGGAAGCCATTGCTTCGGCGGGCGGGAAGGGAGGGTCGAGGCGAGACCTATTGACGTTCGATAGGAGAAGTCGTATAGTGGTCCTATCGAACCTCGATACGAGCCATGCCAGAAGAAACACCACTCCTCCTCGGAACGCTTGACCTCCTCATTCTGAAGGCGCTGAGCCTGCAGCCGCTGCACGGGCTCGGCGTCTCGAGACGCATCGAGCAGATCACGAAGGGCGCGTACACGATCGGCCCGGGATCGCTCTTCCCGGCGCTGCACCGTCTGGAGCAGCGCGGCTGGCTCGCGGCGAGCGAGGGCCAGTCGGAGAACAGGCGCAAGGCGAAGTACTACAAGCTTACCGCGGCGGGGAAGCGGCAACTCGAGCGGGAGGCAAAGTCGTGGGCGCGGGTGGTGGACGTCATGCGCATAGCGCTCGAGTCGAGTTGACGGTGGGGACCGCACTGGAATCGAGGTGACCATGGACGTCTCCCTGCGATCGCGCCGGCGGTGGTAATGCGCATCCTGGCATTCCTCCGGAGCCTCTGGATCGGGCTCGCGCAACGAAGGCGCGCCGAGCGATCGCTCGATGATGAAGTGCGCGCCTGGGTGGATCTTCTCGCAGCCGAGTACGAGCGTGCCGGGATGGCGCCCAGCGAGGCGCGGCGCCGCGCGCTCGTGGAAACCGGCGGCATCGAGCAGGTGAAGGAAGCGACGCGCGACGCACGGGTGGGAGAGGGGATCGCAACCGTCGTGCGCGATCTCCGCTTCGCCCTGCGCTCGCTCACGAGGAGCCCGGGCTTCACCATAGCGGCGGTAGTGACCATCGCGCTCGGCATCGGCGCTACCACGGTAGTCTTTAGCGCGGTGAACCGGGTGCTTCTCCACCCGCTTCCGTTCGAGGGCGGCGAGCGGATGTTCTACCTGTGGCTCGGGAGCGACAAGTACTCGTTCATGCTTACTCCATCCGCTCCGGTGGTGGATGCATGGCAACGCGATGCGCATTCGTTCGAGGCACTGGAGAGCTACAGCGACGAGCCGCTGTACTGGTCGAATGGCGACGACGAGAAGAAGCTCCACGGAGTTCGCGTATCGCCCGGCTTCCTCCGCTTCTTCGGGCTGTCGCCCGCGCTCGGGCGCATGTTCGCGCCCGACGAGGTCGTGCCGGGTGGTCCTCGTGTAGCGCTGCTCGGCTACGGCTTCTGGCAGCGCGCAGTCGGCGGCCGGCCCGACGTGGTGGGTAGCAGCGTATGGCTGAGGGATGGAGTTTACGATATCATCGGCGTGATGCCGCGAAGAGTCGCCTACTTCGACGACGCGGAAATCTGGCTCCCGCAGTTGGCGCCATCGGCGAACGACAGCACCGTGCAGAACTACCAGGTGATCGGCAAGCTGAGGGCTGGTGTGACGCCCGCCGTGGCGCAGCGGGAGCTGGAAGCGATAGCGAGCCGGATCCCGTCTTCAGGCCCGGAGCGCTGGAGAGCGCGTGTAGTGGAGCCCGATTACTTCACCAGCCGATCGCTGAAGTCCGGGCTTCCACTACTCCTCGGTGCGGTCGCCTTCGTTCTACTCATTGCCTGCACCAACGTCGCGCTCCTTCTCCTCGCGCGCGGTCGGGTGAGGGAGCGCGAGCTCGCCATCCGCCTCGCGCTCGGCGCGGGACGCGGGCGGCTGGTCTGGCAGCTCCTTCTAGAGAGTGCGGTGTTGGCGCTGGCCGGCGGCGCGCTCGCAACCCTGATCACCTGGTGGGGACTCGGTGTGCTTGACGGTGTCCTTACCGAGTCACTCTCCGCTTTGTCGCACACCGCGGTGGATCTCCACGTACTGCTCTTCGCCGTGCTGTCCACCGCCGGCGCGGCTCTATTCGTGGGGGTGGTCCCCGCGATCCGGAGTACGGCGCTCGCACCGGGAGCCACCCTCCGTGGGAGTGCGCCCGGTGAAGGCGGAAGGCATGGCAGGGGGCTGCACGACCTGCTGATCGCCGGCGAGGTGATGCTGTCGGTGATGTTGCTCGTCGGCGCCGGTCTCATGGTGCGGAGCATGATCGAGCTGCAACGCGCGGATCTCGGCTTCCGTCCCGAAGGGCTGCTCAGCGTGGGAGTGTCGCTCCCGCGCGAGCATTATCCCACCGCGGCGCTCCGCCAGGAGCTAGCGGGCCGGCTGATCAAGCGCGTGCGCGCGCTCTCCGGAGTGCGAGCGGCCACGATCGCCAGTGGAGCGCCGCCAGACTACAACGGGGTCACGGGCTTCAACGGCGTGCAGGTGGAGGGAGACGATCCACTCGCGGGCGGTCTGAGCACAGTCGCGATGAACATCGTTCATTCCGACTACTTCAAGGTGGTCGGGACGCGCATGCTCGAGGGTCGCACCTTCGCACAATCGGAGCTTCGCCACGAGCAGGATGCCATTGTCCTCAGCAAGGGGCTGGCGGAGCGGCTCTCTCCGGGCCGCAGCCTCGTCGGCAGGCGATTGCGCTTCGCGCCCCAAGCCCCCTGGCTCACGGTAGTCGGGATCACCGAAGACGTAGTCGCGGGGAGCATGTCGGGCAGCACCCGGCACTATCAGTCGTACTCCCCCTATTACGATGGACCGGCGACCGATAGCAGCTACGTTCCGAGATCGATGTTCGTGGTAGTGCGCACCCGCGGAGACGCATCGGCGATGATCACGACGATGCGCGGCGTGGTCCACGACATCGACCCCGAGATCCCGCCGCCAGAGATCGCGACGGCTGAATCGCGACTCGCCCGGATGCTCACGCTTCCAAAGTTCAACACCGTGGCGCTTACCCTGTTCGCCGTGCTCGCGCTGGTGCTGGCGTCGGTGGGGCTATTCGGTGTCCTGAGCTACACAGTGGCTCGGCGTACGAGGGAGATCGGCGTTCGGGTCGCGCTCGGCGCGCTCGACGGTGATGTGCGCGCGCTGGTGGTGCGTCAAGGGATGCTCCCGGCGCTGTTGGGGCTTCTTCTCGGATCGGGCGCCGCGTTCTTCACCACGCGTCTCCTGTCGAGTCTTCTCTACGGCGTGACGCCGAGGGATGCGCTCTCATTCGTGGCCGCCGCGATCGCATTGATCGTCACGGCGCTGGCCGCGTGTTACATCCCCGCCAGGCGCGCGACCAGGATCGATCCCATGACCGCGCTGCGCTCCGAGTGACGAGATCCCTCTGACCATGCGCATCCGGGCGCTACTTCGGAGCCTGTGGCTCGGTGTCGCGCGTCGCGGAAGCGCAAAGCGAGCGCTCGACAAGGAAATTCGGGCGTACGTGGATCTCCCACGATGTTGCGGTCGCGCTTCGACGGCGTGTTGGTGGGCGATACGCGTGGGACGGTAGTGGCGGTGGTGGTGCTGTGCGTTGCAATGGTCGGGCGCGTTGGGTGCCAGCGAGGAGGGCGGGAAGGATGAAGCCGGCGAGTATGTTGCGGTGCGATTGAGACGGTCAACCGTGGCACGCCTCGACCTCAGCACGAAATGGCATCCGTGTTCCGGGGCTTCCTTGAACGGTCGTCACAGCACCCATTTACGCTATCAAAACCCTTGAGGTCGCATGAGCTACGAGCCCATCAGTCTTCGAGAGAAGTTCGGATTATTCGAAGAGCATTGGTCGCCCAATGTCATCGCGGAGATGAATGACTACCAGTTCAAGGTCGTGAAGCTGAAGGGCGATTTCATCTGGCATGACCACCCGGAAACGGACGAGACGTTCTTCGTGATCGAAGGCAGTCTCCGCATCGACTTCCCCGATGGCGCAGTCACTATTGGCCCCGGTGAGTTGTTCATCGTGCCCAAGGGCGTACGCCATGAGCCGTGCGCGGATGATGGGGTCAAGCTGATGTTGATCGAGTCCCGCGGTGTCAGGAACACGGGTCACGAAGGTGGCGAGCGTTCCGCTCCGAACGACGTCTGGATCTGATCGCGCTCTTCTCGAGCGACACGAGTGCGACGCTGGTGCTGCTGCTCGATCACGACGCGCTATGATCTCCTCGCCGATCTCCACCGAGCTCCCGCGTGGCGGCTGTCGATTCCGCGGCCCCTGTTCCGTCATTCGGATGTCCGGCATCATCATCCACCTGTAACGGGACATTCGACCATGCGCTACGCTCTTCTCATCCACTATCCGCAGCCTGCCCCCTCCACCCTCACCGAGCACGACCTCGAGGAGGGCAAGGCCGCCTTCCATGCCTATGCCAAAGCGCTCGATGATGCGGGCGTGCTCCTCTCCGCCGAGGTGCTGCAGACGATCGCCAGCGCCACGAGCGTGTCGGTGAAGCAGGGCAAGCTTCAGGTGCAGGACGGCCCCTTCGCCGATACGAAGGAGGCGTTCGCCGGCATCTTCATGCTCGACGTCCCCGACCTCGACGCCGCGCTCGCCTGGGCGGAGAAGTGCCCGGCTGCTCACTGGGGCACGGTGGAGATCCGCCCCTCGGCCGTCCGCTTCGTCGATGGCGCGTGGGCGAGCGTGGCGTGAAGCGGCTCTCCTCGAGATCGTCGCAGCGATGGCGGTAGCCGAGAGTGCGCACCGTTTGACCGGGGACGCAGCGGCGCGCGCCGAGGAGCTGGCGCGCGCCGCCTACGGCCGCCTGCTCGCTATTCTCGCGGCGAGGGACGGTGACATAGAGTCGGCCGAGGACTGCCTGGCCGAGGCTTTCGCGCAGGCGCTGCGCTCGTGGCCGGAGACGGGCGTCCCGAGCAACCCCGCGGCCTGGCTCCTCACGGTGGCGCGCAATCGTCAGCGCGACATCCGCCGCTCGGCCGCGCACCGGCTGTCCGACCCGCTCGACGACGTCGCGCGTGGTGTCGCGCGTAGCGATGCGCGTAGCGATGCGCGTAGCGGCGCGCTGTCGACCATGGAGGAGATCGATCCCGACGCCATCCCCGACCGGCGGCTCGCGCTCCTCTTCGTCTGCGCGCACCCGGCGATCGACCCCGCGGTGCGCACGCCGCTCATGCTCCAGGTGGTGCTCGGCTTCGACGCCGGTCAGATCGCGCGCGCGTTCGTGGTTCCGACAGCGACTATGGCGCAGCGGCTCGTTCGCGCCAAGCGCCGCATCCACGACGCGCGCATCCCCTTCGTCGTGCCCGAGCGCGGCCAGATGGCGGAGCGCATCGCGCCTGTGCTCGAGGCGATCTACGGCGCGTACGCGATCGACTTCCCGCTCGTTGCCGGCACCGAGCCGCGCGATTCGCTCGCCGCCGAATCGCACTACCTCGCTACCACGCTAGCCGATCTGCTCCCCGACGAGCCGGAGGCGCTGGGCCTCGCCGCGCTCATCTCGCTCTCCCTCGCGCGCCGCCCCGCGCGCGGAACGGCCGACGAGCTCGTGCCGCTCGATGAGCAGGACCCCGCGCTCTGGGACGCGGAGCTCATCGCGCTCGGCGAGCGATACCTCCATCGTGCGTACGCTATCGGACGGGTGGGACGCTTCCAGATCGAGGCGGCGATACAGTCAGTACACTGCGCACGCACCACGTCCGGCGTGACCGACTGGCGCGCGCTGCGGACTCTCCATGCCGCACTCCTCTCTGTCGCGCCGACGCTCGGCGCGCGCGTCGCGTACGCGGCGGCCGTGGGGCGCGTGGAGGGCGCTCGGGCCGGGCTCGAGGCACTCGATGCGATCGAGGATGAGGCTGCACAGCGCTTTCAACCCGCGTGGGCGACGCGCGCGCACCTGCTGGCCGAGGCGGGCGGAGCGGGCGAGGCCGTGGCGGCTTACGAGCGCGCCATCTCGCTGACGACGGACAATCGAGCGCGCAGGTATCTCGAGCGGCGGCGCGCGCGGCTGCTCGGCGAGGGGTGGGGTTAGCGCTTCCTTCCTGCTTCGGGTTGGAGGATTTCGTTCGCGGCGGGCTCCCTTCACGGACCCAACGCACCAATCGGGATGACTGCCACCCCGTCGCGGCGCATGTACCCGTAGCCGGTCCCTGCGATGACCCCGAGCATCGACGGCTTGCCGCTCTTCTTCGTGTCCACGCGCTCGGCGAACTTGAGCAGATTTGCTGCCGCTTCATCCACCTTCCCCTGGCCCAGCTTGACCTCGAACGCGCACCAGCGTCCGTTCGCGCCCTCGACGATGGAGTCCACCTCGAGACCGGTGTTGTCACGGTAGTGCAGTACGGCGGCATCGGCTGCCTGCGCGTAGATCCTGAGGTCACGGATGACAAGGGATTCGAAGAGGAGACCAAAAAGCTCGAGCTCCGTCAGGAGACGCTCCGGTGTCACCCGTAATGCCGCCGTGGCGAGGGATGGGTCCACGAAGTGGCGCTTCGGCGAGCTGCGCACGCGAGATCGGGAGCGCAGGTGCGGCGCCCACGCTGGCTGATCCTCGATGATCATCAGTCGCTCGAGCGCGGTCAGATAATCGGTAATGGTGTCGCGGGCGAGCTCGCCGTCGGCGCCACCGGCGTCGGTGCTAAGCGTAGCGATGGTCACCTCCGTCGAGACGTGACGCGCGAGGGCGCGCAGCAGCCGGCCCACCTTGACAGGGTCGCGGGTCGTCTGGTCGACTCGTCGGATGTCGACGCGCCGAATTTCCTCCATGTAGTCTCGAACGGCCTGCATGGACTGCTGGACTGTTCGGCTCAGGTTGGCCGGCCAGCCGCCGATCACGATCTGCTCGGTCAAGTCAACTATGGTGAGTCCGGGATCCTGGCTCCGTACTGGTCTCCCGGCCAGTAGTCCGCTCAACGAGATGGCCCCGGTGCTTCGTCCCGCCTCGAAGAGTGACATGGGCCGCATGCGCAGTCGCGTGAGCCGCGCGGCCCCGGTGTGCCGAGTGATGTCGTCGGTGGGTACGGCGGACCCGGTGAGGATGAACTGCCCCGGCAGGCCGCGGTCGTCCACGGCGCGGCGGATGTAGTTCCAGATCGTGGGCTCGATTTGCCATTCGTCGATGAGGCGCGGCGTCGGTCCATCGAGCACGAGCTTCGGATCTATCTCGATCGCGCGGCGCGCGTTTTCGTCCACGTCCAGCAGCACTTCGCTGCGTGCCACTTGCCGAGCGGTGACCGTCTTGCCGCAGGCCTTGGGTCCTTCGATCACCACGGCACCGATGGCCTCGAGCCGTGTCACGAGCTCCCGATCGACCACCCGCGGCGCGTAAGTCATTATGGAATATTGGGTTGGCTGGGGGCGGCCGAAGCTGGGATCGCCAGGGCGGTCAATCGTTCGGTGGGGATCAGGTACGGGGAACTACCCCGGTTGGTTCAGCGGGCGGCAGGGTAGTCAAAATGTAGTGCGACCAGTAGTTATTTCGCAATACTCACGATACTCAATACGCAACATTGACAGTAGTGGTTTAGCAACGACACCGCCGCGGAGGGTCGCCCTCGGCCGCGTACGCGAGCGTGTTACCACCACACGCTCGGCAGCGCGCGATGGCCAGTTCGAGGGGGGCGTAGCACCGTGTAATCAATCGGCCGGCTCACGCTTCCGATTAACAATGGCTGAGCCGCGGTGTCTCATAGGCGGAGGCTTGCTCGCAGTCGTCCTTCACTCTCACACTCATGAATCGCTTCCAGAGCATCGTCGCAATCGGGGTCGCCATGGCCGGCGCATCCTGCGCATCCAGCCACTCCACACCTGAGCCGCAACCGGCCGCGCTCGCGGCGCTGAACGCCGAGATGCAGGTCGTCGGTGCCGATACCACTTGGGTCGTGCGCGGTCGCGGCTACGAGCTGGCCGCCCGATCGAAAGAGGACCTGGCCCAGATACAACCGGCACTCGACAGGGCCGCCGAGATGATGCAGCGAGTCTTCCCGGCCGACACGCTCGCGCAGATCGTAACGAGGGTGCGTCGCATCCCGGCGAGAGGGGATTCGCTCACCGTGCCGGCGGCGGTACCGTCGTCGCTCACGGGGACGGTGGTGGAGCTACCGGTGCCCGATCCGAAGCTCACGGAGCGAATGACGAAGGAGCGGAAGGGAAGCGACGGTGCGATGATCGCGAGCGCGATGTCAGCGAGAATCATCACGCCTGCCGTTCGCTCCTGGCTCTCCGCGCACGCGGATCGTGTGACGGGGACGAGAGCATCGTCGGCCGAAGCGAGCGGACGAGTTCCCGACCAGCGTGTGCCTGATTGGGCGGTGGACATGCTCACGCAACTGGGCGACTCGGCGGCCACTGCACGATACGCGACGGCGCTCGCGCCTCATCCGGACCGCATGGTTCCCCTCGTGGAGTTTCTCGTGATGCGGAGCCCGTTCATCTCGGAGCTTGCGGCCGCCGGGACGAAGCGCCGCTACCCGGACGGCGGTAACGGGGGCGGCATCGACGGCGGTCCTCAGACGGGCGGCATGCCGGGGATGGGCGGCGGCCGCGGCGGGATGGGTGGGATGGGCGGAATGCGTGGCGGACGACGCGGTCCGCCACGCCGGGATCGCGGTGGTGATCGGAGCCTTGCTCTCTCTGGCCGGCTTCTGTACTCCGCCGAGTCGGCGGTGCTGGGAGAGTTCCTTTCGCGTCAAGGTTACGACGTCATCGGACAGCTGGTGGACGCGCAGATCGCCGCCAGGCCGATCGACGATGTGTTCGCACGGCACGGGCTGGGCGGCCTGGCGCAGGTTGATGAGAGCTTCCGGCAGTGGGTGTCCGAGCACGCCGTGGCATCCCGCTGAGCGGAAAGGGCGGGGCCATGTATTGCATCGGGTCCGCCGTCATCCCCGCTCTCTGGGTCATCCCCGCGTAAGCGGGGATCCATGTTTAGCTGAGTAACATGGATTCCCGCTTACGCGGGAATGACGACCACCGCTTGCGCGAGGATGACGATGACCGCTTGCGCGAGGATGACGACGGCCGCTTGCGCGAGGATGACGGTGTCATATACGGCCAGTCGAGTGCGAACTCCGTCTTGACACCGCCCGGATAGATCGCGCCCACTTTACCCGCACCCCGGAGGCGCCTGCTCACGCGCGAGACATTCCGCCTCGGGGAACGGGAAGCGACTGATCACATTGTGCGTCGACACCGCCCGTGGAAGCTCCTCGAGCCGGCCGTACCGCCGCGCGTCGATCCAGCGATGCCCTCCCTCGAACAGGAGCGAGTAGCGCTTGTTGTAGAGCAGCTCGTCGAGTAGCGCGGACTGCGTCACCGGACCGGAGTACGGCGCCAGCCCACCCGACTGCTCGCGAATGGAGTCGATGTCCTCGAGCGCCGCGGTCAGATTGTTCAACCCGAGATTCGCCTCGGCGCGCAGCAGGATCAACTCCTCGTTCCGGATGATCGGAATCGGGTCGATATTCGACTGGTAGATGGTGAACACCAGGTCCGTCGTGATGCCCTGTACGGTGCGCGGCTCGGCGAGCGGCGTAACCTTGCTGGTGCGTGCATCGAGGCCGCCATCAGACCTGAGCTGCGCATCTGTGATGATCGACGGGTGAGCGAGTATCGCCCGCCCTGTCGGGTCGAAGAGTTGGTTCTGGAGATCGCCCGAGCGCGTGCTGTAGCTGTGGTATGCCCCGAACGTGAGCGGCGCGCCCGGATCCAGAAACGACGCGTCCAGTGCCTCGAGCGCCGCGGCAAAGTTGCCCCGGTACACCTCGACCCGCGCCTTCAAGGCACGGTTGAAGGTGAGGAAGCTGGCTGGTGTGGTGAAGTTGGCGAATCCATCGCTCAGCCCGAATGGGAAGCTCTCCCCACCGGCCTGGAGATGGGCGCTCCCCTCGTCGAGGAGCTGCACGATGTGAGCGAACACTTGGTCTTTGGTCGCGATCGGAGCCGGCTCGCCCGTCGGGTCCTGATCGACGTCGATCGGCGCGCCCAGGTCGTCGCGCGTGTTGATGACTTCCAGGTAGTCGAGCGCCTGGATCGTCTTCACGAAGCCGCGCGTCGCCTCTCGCTGCTCGTCCGTCAGTCCGGCAACGGCATCCACGGCGCCAAGCAGAGTGTTGCCGTTGCGGATGTTGCGGTACGGAAGCTCGAAGAGGTTGCCCCCGAACGCCGGACTTCCTCCGTCGAGGGGACCGATCAGCATCTCGGTGATGAAACGCGGATCGGCCGGGTCGAAGTTGTATGACTCGCGCCCCAGGATGCCGAGGAGCGAGACGTACCCGTTCTGCTCTCCTATCTGTACACGTGCACCGATGAGCATCCCCTGCGCGGCCTGCGCGATCTTCGCGGGTGTCGGATTGGTCTCCAGATCGCCCAGGTCGAGATTGTTGAAATCAGGGACACTCAGCTCGTTGCAACCGCCGCTCAACAGTAGCGTCAGAATCGCCGCGGCGGAGCCGAGCGCATTCACGGGGCGGGTCCTGCTGGTTGTCGTCGCCATGGTCAGAACCCCACTTCGAGTGAGAACCAGAAGCTTCGGCTTGGCGGGAACGGGGCGACATCTATGTTCCGAGCGATGTTCTGGTTTCCGAAGTTGCTGACTTCGGGATCGAGACCATCGTAGTCGGTGAATGTGAGCAGGTTGCGCCCGCTGACGCTCAGCCGCGCACGGTCCACCTTCCCGCCCAGCGCGCGTGCCACCAGGCTGCTCGGCAGCTCGTAGGAGAGCGTCACCTCACGCAGCTTGACGAAGCTGGCGTCCTCGAGGTAGACGGCGGTCTGGCGGCCGAAAAGATCGAGCCGCCGCGCACCGACGGTCGTCGTCTCGCCACCGACGACGATCGGTGTAGCGAAATCGGCGCTGTTCTGCCCCAGATCGTAGAGGAACTTCGTCAGGTTGATCAGGTCGCTGCCGCGCTGCCAGTCCACCAGACCGTACAGGTGGAAGCCCTTGAAGGTGACCTCGTTCGCGAACGACATGTTGAAATCGGGCGTGGCGTCCCCGATCTTGCGCACCACGGGCGTGCCGTCGGACAGGGTATCGTTGCCGACGATCTGCGTGGCGGACGCGCCCTGCTCGATCTCGTATGCCCCCAACGCAGTGCCGAATCCGCCGGTTCGAAAGGTTGGAACCGGCAGATCGATGATCTTGCTGCGCGTCACGAAGAACGTCGCCCGAGAGATCCATTGCAGGTCGTTGGTCCGCACCGGCACCACGCCGAGGCCGGCCTCCACGCCCTGCGTGCGCAGCTTGCCACCGTTGAAGATCTCGAGCTCGAATCCCGACGACGGCGCCAGCGTGCGCTGGAGAAGGAGATTCGTGACGCTCTTACGAAACGCCGTGAGCTCCAAAGTCGCGCGCCCGCCGGAGAAGGTCGCGTCCAGGCCAGCTTCGATCTCTCGCTGCCGCTCGGGCTCGAGGCCCGGCGATCCAACGGTACCCTGCGTCACGATCCCCGGGAGACCGTTGATGTTCTGCGTGATGGTGAGCGGAGTGAACTTCTGCCCGAACAGCGGCTGATTCCCAGCCTCGCCGTAGGCCGCGCGCAGCTTCAGCTCATCCAGCCCTCCGAACGGCTTCAGCAGCCGGTAGGATCCCGAGACCTTCGGATAGAAGAACAGCTTGCCATCGTCGCCGTTCACGCTGCTCTGGTCGGCGTTGATTCCCGCCGTCAGAAGCGCGCGCTCGTTCAGGAAGAGAAACTCTTCCTGGGCGAAGATGCTTCCCGTCTTCACGCGCTGGCGTTGCTCGATCGCCTGCACGTTCGTCCCGGTGCCTACGATGGATCGCCCACCCACGATGTTACGGCTCGTGATGCGCGCGATGTCCAGATCGCGATCGGCGTATCCCCCGCCGATCGATGTGGTGGCCCTGAAGGAACCGCCCGCCGGACGGTAGCCGTACACCACATTCCCGCTCACCGTGACGTCCAGGTTATTGCTGTTGCTGAGCAGTATGGTGCCTGGCTCACCGTCACTCGGCTCGAAGTTGAGCTCCGGTGGGAAGATCAGGTTGTTGTCTTGTGCGAAGTAGTCGGCCCCACCGCTCGCCGAGATCCGCAGGGAGTGGGACGGCGACTCGATGGCCTGATAGACTATCCGCGCACCGCTGACGTAGCGCCACACCGTCTCGTCGTTCGTCATGAGCGCCGCAGTCTGGAGCGGGTTGCTGCAGTTGCCGACGAACGGGTTGCAGGGGTAGAGGCCGTCGGCGTCCGGCTGGAGATCGACGAAGCTCGGCGTGGCCGGGAACACCATGTAGAAGCTGACGCTCGCGTTGTCGTTGTTCGTGAGTCCGCGCTGCGCCTTGGTGCGGATCAGGTTGGTGCTGAGCCCCACGTCGACGCGCGAGCCGAACCGCTGATCGAGATTCAGCCGGAGCGACTGCTTGTCGTAGCCCGTGTTAGCGATGATCCCGCCGTCGTGCTTCACGAGCCCCGAGGCGTAGTAGCGCGTATTCTCGTTCCCGCCGCTCACATCGAGGCCGGTCTCGGTGAGTAGCGGCTTGCGGTCGGCGAGCTCGCGCTCGTGATCGAATACGCGACCCGACTGGAAGAAGTTCGCCGCTGCGGGCCCCCACACATCGACTGCTTCGTCGACGGAGTCGAACCGCCGCGACCCGAGCGTATTGGACAGCTCCGACCACCCGAAGCGCTGGGTGACATTGAACTGAGGAGCGCCCGGGCGACCGCGCCTGGTCGTGATGAGCACCACCCCGTTGGCGGCCCGCGATCCGTAGATCGCGGATGCAGCGGCGCCCTTGAGCACCTCGACCGTCTCTATATCGCCCGGAACGAGATCGGCGATGCGGTTGACCTGCGCATCCTGGTCGAGGGATGGATTCGAACCGCTGGCCGCACGCGTGATCGCGTTCTGGTTGGAGGGGATCGCCACGTTGCTCACGACGACACCATCGACCACGTACAGCGGCTCGGAAGACGCGTTGATCGAGGTGATGCCGCGCAGCCGAACCTGCACTCCACCACCGGGCGCGCCCGAGTTGGTCTGGATCACGGCGCCCGCGACCTTCCCCTGCAGAGCATTCTCCACGCTCGCCTGCGGAACTCGATTCACATCCGCGCTGTTCACCAGCGCCACGGCATTCGCGAGGTTGCGCCGCTCGATCGTCGTCGCCTGCCCCGTCACGATCTGCGCCTCCAGCTGCAGCACGTCGCGCTCGAGGGCCACGTCGGCCGATGTTCGGCCGGCCGGGAGCGGTATGTCCCTACCTTTGTATCCGAGACGGCGCACGCGCAGCGTGACGGAGTCCTGCGGAACGCTCAAGGAGTAGCTGCCATCGTCGGCAGTGTAGGTGCCGAGCGCGCTCCCGACGACTACGACGCTCGCGCCGGCGAGCGGCTCATTGGTCTCGGTGCTCGCGATACGACCCGTCACGAGTCGCTGGGCCAGGGCGTCGCTCACTATGCCCAGCGCGAGGAGAGAGAAGAGCAACAACGAACCGACCTTTCGCATAGTGCCTCCCTGCCTGAGGAACGTGCAGGAGGAGCGGGTCAATCGGTATGTCGACTCGGCTCGGATAAAGCTCGCGAGCCATTACAAGCAGCGCGGCGCATCACGCCTTCTCGGACCGTTTGAACGACCCGCTCCGCAGCTCAGGCACATAGATAGAGCGGACTCGGTGATCGGGCAATAGCGCTTGCACGGGTGGCAACAGCTCCGGTCGCCACTCACGCATTCCTGAGTGTGCCATCGTGGATGGCATCGCCGAGCACGGCAGTCGCGATCGAAGATCGTCAGCGTCGCCTATGGATACACGACGCTGCTACGTGATCGGAGGGGCGCCGGAGATACGCGCGAAGTGCGCGAGCTGCACGACTCCTCGAGGCGCTACGTCAGCGCCTCCACCATCGGACGCATCTGGATCTCGATGATCCTCGATCCCGCCGACTGCGTGCACGCCAGCAGTACGGCAGCGGCGACATCGCTCGGCTCGAGCATCTGCGACTGGGCGACGCCCTCCTCGGTGCGACCCCGGCCGAGGGCGAACTCCGTCTTCACCCCGCCCGGGCAGATCGCACCGACCTTGATGCCGTGCGGTCGCAACTCCTTGTCGAGCGCCTGCGCGAAGCCCACCTGCGCGAATTTCGTGGAGCAGTAGACCGCCTCGCCGGGGAAGCCATACTTGCCGGCCATCGATGAGAGCATCAGGATCGTCCCGCTCTTCTGCGCGATCATCACCGGCGCGACGTGGCGCGTGAAGAGAAACGTGGAGCGCATGTTGGTGCCCATCATCTCGTCGTAGTCCTCGGCGCTGGTGTCGACGAGATTCTTGTAGATCCCCATCCCCGCGTTGTTGAGCAGGATGTCGATGCGGCCGGCGACGCTCATGGCTGCGTCCACGACGCGGCGCGCGGTCGCCTCCTCGCGCGCATCGCCCTCTACGACGAGCGGCTCCGGCCCCAGCGCGCGCAGCTCCTCTGCCAGCGCCTTCAATCTCTCCCCGCGCCGAGCGGTGAGCACCACCGTTGCACCCGCACCCGCGAGCGCGCGCGCGCTCGCCGCGCCTATTCCCGCGCTGGCGCCCGTCACCACCGCCACTTTACCCGTCAGCAAACCAGCCATGCGGTCTCCTGTCCGTTCACGAGTCGCCGCTGCGCGCGAAGGCCCGCGGCGGAGCGTCCGGAATCATTCGGCATGCAGCAATGTAGCAGTCGTGGCCATCCCACATGGCATAGTCCTCGCGCCGTTACGCCTACGTTCGGGCGAACGGCTCACCCATGACGCGTAACGTCACTTCGGAACGCACAGCTGGTGATCGATGAACGAGTACCTCGCCTCGACCTACGGCGACCGAATCGCCGACCGGTACGACGACATGTATCCGGCGATCGACCAGGCAGCCATCGATCTGCTCGAAGCTCTGGCATCGGGCGGGCCGGTGCTCGAGCTCGGAATAGGCACCGGGCGAATCGCGCTGCCGCTTGCATCTCGCGGACTGAAAGTTCAGGGCGTGGACGCCTCTGAAGCGATGGTCGCGCGGCTGCGCGCGAAGCCCGGTGGACGAGACATTCCGGTGACCATCGCTGATTTCCGGGAATTCGACCTCGGAGAGCGGTTCGCGTTGATCTTCGTGGCGTTCAACACGATCTTCGCTCTGCAGACCCAGGAAGAGCAGGTTCAGTGCTTCCGGACGGTAGCCAGGCATCTGCAGCCCCGTGGCTGCTTCCTCATCGAGGCGTTCGTTCCGGATCTCACGCGGTTCGATCTCGGTCAGCGCGCCTCCGTGCGAAGCCTCGATCCCGATTCGGCAATGCTGGAGCTTTCACGGCACGATCCAGTGGCGCAGCTGGTGGATTCACAGCTGGTCCACCTGTCGTCGAGAGGTCTGGAGCTGTACCCGGTTCGGCTGCGCTACGCCTGGCCTTCCGAGCTCGATCTGATGGCCCGCCTCGCCGAGCTGACACTCCTGCACCGCTGGGCGAACTGGCAGCGCGAGGAGTTTGGCGCAACGAGCGGTTTCCACGTGTCCGTGTATCGCCGGGAAGCGTGAGACAGTCGCAATTGCTCGTCAGCGCACCACCTCGAAGTGACCCATCATCCCGGACTCGTGGTGCTCCAGGATGTGGCAGTGGTACATCCACTCCCCCGGCCTGTCATCCGGCATCCATGCGATGCGCGCCCGCCCCTTCGGCGGCAAGTTGACGGTGTCCTCCCACGAGCGGAACGCCGGCGCCTCGCCGTTCAGCTCGAGCACCTGGAAAAAGAACCCGTGCAGGTGGAAGGGGTGGTCCATCAACGTATCGTTGATGATGTCCCAGACCTGGAGCTCGCCCACTCTCACCGGCTGATCGCGATGGTGCTGCTCCTTGTTGACGAGGAAGTCCACGCCGTGCTTCATGCTGCCGCGAATGCCAAGGTGCACCTCGCGTGTGGGAGTCACCGGCCCCGTGACGAGCGGTGGGATGTCGCGCAGCTTCGCGGGAATCGAGGCGCGCGATGGCGCGGCCGGCCCTACGCGCAGCGTGGCGAAGCGCTCGTTCTTCGGCCGGGCCACGGTGCGGCGCTCGTAGCGGAGCGCATACACGTTCAGCACCTCGCCCTCGGCGAATGGCCCGACTGCCAGCTCTACTCTGTCGGCCGGCGCCAACAGCACCTCGCTCGCCGTGACCGGCGCGTCGATCAGTCCCCCGTCGGTGCCGAGGATCGTGAATGAGCGACCACCGATCGAGAGGAGCACGTAGCGTGCGCTCGCCGCGTTCACGATGCGCCAGCGCTCGATCTGGCCAGCAGCCATGGTGAGCTCGGGCTCCTGCCGGCCGTTCACGAGTCTCGTATCGCCCTGGCGGCCATCGTGATGCTCTATCCACCAGCCTGGCGGCTTGATCTCGCCGTGTCGGTCGAGCGCGACATCGTCGAGTACGAGCACGCGCTCGCCGTCGAGCTCCGGCTCGTTCTCGCCGCGGACCACGAGCGCACCGTAGAGTCCGCGCTCGAGCTGCACGGTCTCGTTCGTGTGCGTGTGATACCAGAAGGTGCCCGCGTCCGGGAGCCTGAAGCGGTACGTGAACGTTTCGCCGGGCGCGACGGGACGCTGAACCATGTCGGTGCCATCCATGGCCGCGGGGATCCGGAGTCCATGCCAATGGATCACCGTTGGCTCCGGGAGACGATTGGTGAGGCGTACCTCGAGGACGTCTCCCGCGCGTGCCTCGATGGTGGGGCCGGGTACACGCCCGTTGAATCCCCACGCCTTGCTGATGCGCCCGGGCTCGAACTCCCACTCGACCTCGCGTGCCTCGAGATCGACTGCGACTACTGCCCGACCAGGATCCGGCTCGGCGGCCTCGTACGCGCTGGTGTACGCGGCGCGCCAGTCACTCGGCGCTCCGTGTGCGACTGAACCGTGATGGTCGTGCCCGTGATTGTCATGACCGTGATGCTCGTGGTCGTGATGGCCGTGCCCTGCGTGCTCATGCTGACCATGCGCGTCAGCACCGGGCTCGTGAGGAAGGTCTGTCATGGTGACCTCTGACTGCGTGTAGCGATACGGCCGGATTCGAGCCCCGCGCCGGCCACCACTCTACGCCGCGCCGAGTATCTGCGCAAGATCGAAGGTGCCGCGCACACGCGTGGTCGCGGAGCGACACTCCGGACGCGGTCGGCTACAGAGGTGTGATAGAGCAGAGCTCGGGACAGTTCTCTTCAGCTCCGTCGCTTCGCGGTCACCACGACGCGATACTGGTTCTCCGCATTCAGGTTGATGAGCGCGACGAACACGCGCCCCTCGTGCACGCCGATTGTCGCCGCCTGCGACACCGAAGCTACCTCCCATCCTTCCGGGAGAAGGATGGTGTTCCTGAGCCCCTTCACGGTGCGATCGAACTTCAGCATGTCGCCGGCGACCGTGTATCCCGGATCGCTGAGAGTCCCCGTGATCTCGAGGTGGGCGCTCTGCCGGTCGTCGACGATCGGGACTCCGAGCGCAACGGTGGTGGCGGCGCCGCTCGCGGATGTCTCGAGCGGCTTCGCGGTGTCGAGGTCGATCACGCGAAGGTCACTCAGCGGCGCGTAGCCGAGGAGGGGAAGGGTGGGCGTGCTCCCCTTCCGGTACTCGCTGTAGATCTGGTCCACTCGAATCGTGTGCGACTCCGGCGCGCCGAGGTCGTACAGCGTCTTCACGTCGTCGAAGAAGATGTCGGTGTACGGCGTGGGCGTGAACGTAGCGGTGGTAGGGCGCGCGTGGATGGTGAGCGGGTTGCTCAGCCCACTGGGATTGGCGAAGTGAAGCTCGAGCTGCCCGGTGCTCGTGGTGCTCACGTGCGCTGCGACGTTCGACGACAAGAAGGCGTAGCCCTTCGGGAGGATCACGCCGCGCCGATAGCCCGCGAGGCTCCGCACCCAGGTTATGTCGCCTGGCCGGATATCGTGACGCGCGTCGGCTTTGTCGTACGACTGGTAGGTGCGCGCGTCCTCGTAAGTCTTGTAGATGAGCACGCGCCCAATGCCGCCCTTCGGCACCGGACGCGGTAGCCGCGCGTGAATCGCGTGGCCGCCGTCTTCGGCCTGGTATGTGAACGGCAGCGGCTTGCCGGTGCGCGGATCGTACACCTCGATGTCCGTCCCTTCGCTCCCGCCACGCGTGCCGTTCACGAGCTCCGTGGCGCCGGGGCGGCGCTCTTCCGTGAAGTAGCGAATGCGGAACTTGTCGGAGCCCGGCTCGAGGAGGGTGTACTCGGTGTACGCGTCCTGGGTGAAAAGACGCGTGAGCCGCGCGGACGGGCGCAGCGAGCCGTCAGGATTCTCGCCTCCCGGAAAGGGAGAGTCCGCGCGTTGCGCGGTGACTGCCGTCGGCAGCGCGGCGCCGAGTGTCAGGACGAGCAGCCAGCGTATCGTGATAGACGGACAGCGTATCGTGCGCAGATGGGTCTTCATGATCTCGCCGGTAACGGAGCACGGTTCAGGGTGAAGGTGCGCGAAAGTCAGAACCCCGGCGGTCGCTCGCCAACCACTCCGAACGCGCGCTCCAGCGCGACTCCCACCCGTCCGATGGTGGCTTCGTCGAAGAGCCGACCCACGAGCGTGATTCCATGCGGCACGCGGCGCGGCGGATCGAAGTGCGGGAGCGGGTGCTCCGGATCGGGTGCCCAGTCGCTCCGCGCTTCGGACACGTGAACGAACCCGGCGCGCATGGTGATCGATGGATGGCCGGTGAAGTTGGTGATGGTCAACTGCTCGCCGCGCAGCGACGGCACGAGCAGCAAATCCACTTCGTCGAAGATTCGCCCCATCTCCATCGCAACGCGCCGCCGCATTCGGTCGGCCTGCACCATGTCCACCGCGGAGAGGAAGCGTGCCTGGCGGAAGAGGTTGGGCCAGGCGTCCTTCACCTGCATCCGCAGCTGATCCATCCTCCCGTCGAGCGTGAACTCCTCGAACGCCGCCGCGCCCTCGGCGAACAGGATGGGCATCATCGAATCGTACGGCCAATCGGGGAGCGAGACCTCGGTCGGCACCATCTTCAGCGACCTGATGGTCTCGAGCGCCGCGCGATCCACGTCGGTGGCGGGAGCGTCCTGCATCCACGCCGGGATGTATCCCACCTTCAAACCCGCCACCGGCGCGCTCGCATCGAAGTCGAGCCGGCTCGGCAAACTGGACGGATCGCCCGCATCCGGACCGTTGATTGCCTGGAGCACGAGCATCGCATCCTCCACGGTCCGCGTCATCGGTCCGAGCTTGTCGAGCGACCAGCAGAGCGTCATCGCACCGGTGCGCGCCACGCGGCCGAAGGTGGGACGCAGTCCGGTGATCCCACAGCGCATCGCAGGACTCACGATGCTGCCGCCCGTCTCGCTTCCGATCGAGAATCCCACGAGTCCCGCGGCCGTCGCCGCGCCCGGGCCCGCGCTCGATCCCGACGCGCCCTCCTCGGGGAGCCAGGGGTTCATGGTCTGTCCGCCGAACCAGATATCGTTCAACGCGAACGTGCCGAGCGAGAGCTTGGCGATCAGCACCGCGCCGGCTTCGTCGAGTCGGCGCACGACTACCGAGTCTTCCTTCGGAACGCGATCGCGGAAAGGCTCCGCGCCGTAAGTGGTGGCTATGTTCGCGGTGTCCAGCAGATCCTTCACGCCGTACGGGATGCCGTGCAGCGGCCCGCGATGCTTCCCCGACGCGATCTCGCGATCTGCCTGCGCGGCGCGTGCGAGCGCGTGATCCCTGGTGAGGGTGATGATCGCGTTGATCTTCGGATTCAGCTTCTCGATGCGATCCAGGTAGATCCTGGTGAGCCGCTCGGAGGTGAGCTGGCGTCGCTCGATCCAGCGCGAGAGCTGCGTGACCGGTGCGAAGGCAATCGCATCGTCGCTCGATGGCAGCGGTTCTCGATTACCGGCGCTCCGCACGAAGCGATCGCGTGTTGCTTCGTTGCCGCTGACGACGCCCGGGAGCATCGGATTCCAGAGCGTGGCCGGAGCGTCGGTTGGAGCGAGGGCGAGCTTGCGCGGGCCGGTCCGGCGTTCCAGATACGCCGCCATCGACTGGCGCCACGACGCGGCCGCCTGCTCTCGCTGCGCCGGCGTCATCGTTACCTGCACCAGCTTCTCCGCCTCGGCGAAAGTTCCGGCGCTCACGGGTGGACCGGAGCCGGGTGCGGTGCCGAAGGTGGGCGGCGCGCCGGCGGCCGGCGTGCCCTGGGACTGCGCGGTGCCCGTGCCTCCCGGGCCGCGGCATCCGAGGGTGAGCGCGAGGAGCGCGAGCTGCGACTCGATGAGGAATTGACGCCGATCTTTCATGGCGGCCTTCGATTCTGGGTGTGCGCGGTGGATTTGGAGCGATGTCGCGGCTACTGCGGATCGGCTCTGGGAGCTGAGAAGCAGGGTGAAGATGCGTCGCGCGCCTCGCCGCGGCTATGGCTCACGCCGAGCTGCACTCTCTCACCGTATCCCACATTCGCGTAGTCACGTCAAGGAAGGCGACATAGCGGGGCGGAGCTCTGGCTCCTCCTACTCGGGGTATGGTGCTCTGTGATACACTGCCGCTCGTGGCGGCCCGATCCGTGCGATGACTCGTGTACCACGCGCGGACGGCTGGCTCTCGACGAGCCCAGTGGTGTATCTCTCCGGCCGCCCGTGCAGCCGCGGACCAGGGGTTCCGGCAGCCGTACCTTCCCAATCGAGGTTTCACGATGCACCGTCTCACTCCCTTCGCTGCTCTCGCCGCTTTCACTCTGCTCGCAACGACTCCGATTTCGGCGCGAGCTCAACTGCCCGGCGTCGACTTCGGCATCGCCGCCGGAGCCAACGTGCCGACGCAGGACTACGGCGACGCCGCGCAGCCGGGGCTGGTTCTCAATGCCTTTCTCGGGTTGCGCACGGGCGGGCCGCTCGGCGTGCGCGGCGCGCTCTTCTGGAGCCGGAGCGACATCGACAACCCACTCATCAAGAGCAATGAAGGCGTGACTCTTCCCGACGACCCGAACCTCGACGTGACAGGCAATGTCGATCTCGTTGGCGGGTCGCTCGACCTCACGCTCGGCCGCACCCACGGCCTGGTCCAGCCTTACGTGGTGGGTGGTGTAGGCGTGTTCCGGCGGCGGGTGAAGCAGGACGTGAGCGGAGCGGTGACGGAGTTCAACGACCTCCGCCACAAGGACACCGACGTCGGCTTCAACGGCGGCGTCGGGCTGCGAATCTCACTCGGTACGGCAGCGGTGTTCGCCGAGGCGCGCTACTACTCGGTGGGGACCGAGCCGGATCGCACGAACTTCGTGCCGGTAGTGGTGGGTCTGACCTTCTGAAGAGGCGGGGTCAGGTCCTGGCTTGATACATCTTCCGGCGACCGCCGGAAGATGTATCAAGCCAGGACCTGACCCCGTAGTTACTCTTGCGCTCCGCGCCGGGACGGTGCATTCAACTATCATGAACTTCCCCGGCGCCCGTGTAGTCCTTCCCTGTACGTTGCTGGCGAGTGCACTCCTCGCTCTGGCTGTCGCGCCGCTTCCCACGCAGGAGGCCGGAAGTTCCACGCTGGTGGCGCTCCGATCCGACTCCGAGCTGGCGAGCTACCTCCGCCAGATCTCACTCGCGCGACTTCGCCGCGAGCAGGCGCGCGCTGTGTGCAAGGAATATCCGATCGTTTCGGTCGACTCCTCGGCGCCGGAGGTGGGCGACGCCGTGCTGCGCGGGAGCGTCTACGAGCAGCCGTACGCCAACCGTGCCGGTATCAGGGGTGCGCAGATCTACATCTCTTCCTTCAATCTCGGAGCCACGACAGACGCGCAGGGGCGCTTCGAACTCCGGGTTCCGACGGAACGACTCGCTTCCCCGGAATCGGTCACGGTCAGGGTCCGTCGCATCGGTTACCTCCCCGCCAGCTTCCCGCTGACGCTCCGTCGGGGGATGGTGGTGAAGCTGGACGTCCCACTGTGCCAGTCACCAGTGCGGCTCGAATCGGTGGTGACCACCGAGATCGCCGGCGAGAGCCCGTCGGTCACGAACGATCAGGTGGCCGGTGTGGACGAGGGCGGGATAGTGAAGCGCCATGGTGATCACCTGGTGATCCTGCATCGCGGCCGCATCTTTACGGTGGATGTGAGCCGTGGGCAACTCCGGCGTGTCGACATGGCGGATGCGTCCGGACCAGAGATCAGCGGAGGCGACAGCTGGTACGACGAGCTCCTGGTCTCCGGCGACAGGGTCGTCGTCATTGGCTACAGCTACAGACGCGGCGGTCTCGAGATCGGAATCTTCCATGTCTCCGATTCGGGGAAGCTCCAGTATCTGGATACGTACAACCTCCAGAGCAACGACTATTACTCTTCGCGGAATTATTCATCACGGCTGATCGGCTCGCGACTGATCGTCTACTCGCCGCTCCTCGTACGTGCAGATACGGCGCATCCGCTGACGATGCTCCCCTCCATGGGCAGGTGGCAGCCGGGTGCGGCGCCGCAGGCAGGCGCCCCGAGGGGCAACGGCCACTTCCGCCGAGTGGCAATGGGGATCCGCGCCTACCGGCCGGCGGGACGTGTGGACCTCGAGTCGCTCGAGATGATGCACACGATAACGTCGTGCGATCTCGCGGCGCCGGAGCTGAAGTGCGAGTCCACGCTCTTCTTCGGCGGCGACGCAAGGTCGCTCTTCGTCTCTCGAAGCGCAGTGTATCTCGCGTCGGAGCTCGACTACGTCGCCGACTCGGCGCGCGAGGATTCCGCGCGTGCGCGGGTCGAACCGGCTTCGCTCCTCTACCGCGTTCCACTGGGCGATCACTCCCCCTCGGCGATCCGGATCGCGGGCATGCCCCTCGATCAGTTCTCGTTCCACGAACGCGATGGAGAGCTGGACGTACTGCTCCGGTCGAGGAGGTACGGCGACGAGATGTGGGCGCCGGAACGGCCTGGTGGCGAGCTGGCTCTCCTCCGACTCCCGCTCGCGCGCTTCGGCGACGGTACAGCGGCAGCGCCGCGCAGTGCCTACCAGCCGCTGCCAGCGTTGGATTTCACGCGATCGGTACTCGACCGTTTCGTATCCGGGCAGCTGCTCTACGGAGACGGAAACCCGTGGGCCCAGCCTGACACGCTCCCGTCCACCCTCCTCGTCGTCTCGCTCTCGAGCGGCGATACCACGCGTCTGACCGTGCCGTACTCCATCAGTCGCATCGATGCGCTGGGACGCGACGCCGTCGTGGTGGGTAGCGACACAGCGAGCCTGTACTTCACCGCGGTCCGGCTCGGACAATCGCCGGAGCTGACACAGCGCTACACCATCCGCGATGCCGCGGAGGGTGAGACGCGAAGCCACGGTTTCTACTACGTGCCGGATGACGGCGACGGTGACTCGGGGACCTTCGGGCTCCCAGTGGCGCGACCGGGACGAGGTGGGCACGAACAGCTCGACGACGTATCCGAGGCACTGATCTTCGTGCGCGCCGAGCACGGCGCCTTCCATCCACTCGGCGAGCTCGCGGCGAGCGCGGATCGCGACGAGGATGACGCGTGCAAGTCGTCGTGCCTGGACTGGTACGGCAACGCGCGCCCGCTGTTCGTCGGTGACCGCATCTTCGCGCTGCTGGGCTACGAGGTGGTGGAAGGAGAACTGCGCGACGGCAGGATAGTGGAGAAGCGGCGGATCTCCTTCGCGCCACGCGCGAATTGATCGGCGGTTCCCGTCAACGGATCCGGGAATCGAGCTCGAACACGGGGAGTGTCCTCGCCCGGTCGCCATCCATCGGGGCGGGCACCGAGCCGATCTCGCGAGCGTCCAACCGCCGATAGAACCCCGCGGCGTTGGGGTCGGCCTCCACGCGCACCACGCTTCCAGGGCGGCGGCGCGCGGCGATGGCGAGCGCTCGCTTCACGAGCGCGCTCCCCGCGCCGAGTCCGTGCGCGCGCGGGTCGACCCACAGGTGCGCCAGCTCCCAATGGTTCTCGTGATCCTCGAGCGCGCACATGCCGATCACCGAATCCGCTTCCGATGCCGTGTCAGCGACGAGAACCGTGTGGATGTCGATGTAATCGGGGGTGATGGTGAGAGCATCGTGCCACACCTCGAGCCAGGCGGCCGGGTAGCCCCAGTGCGCCTTGGCTTTGCGTGCGAGCGCGGTGAGGCGCGGGGCGTCGGCGCGATTGGCGGATCTGAGCGTGAAGTTCACGGCGTGAGGAGTTGGGAACGACGGGGTCTACGGCACCACAGGCGCCCGGCGCTGCCGCATGATCGCCTCGATCTCTTCGATCTCGCGGGGCGCATTCGACGATATCCGTTCTACACTATCCCTGGTGACGATGTAATCGTCCTCGATCCTTACTCCGGTGTTCTCGTACTTCTTCACCAGCGCTCGCACGCGCGCGACCCACGCCCGGTTGCGCGGAGTGTCCGGGAGAGCGTCGAGCGAACGGGTAGAGATGTAGATCCCCGGCTCGATCGTGAAGACGTCGCCTGGCTGGTAGGTGCGATCACCCTCGTAGAACTGCGCCGGGTCGTGCACCGCGAGCCCCAGCCCGTGGCTGATGCCGTGGATCATCCAGAGATTTGCCTGCGTGCACTGCGTGGGCGTGCGATTGCAGTCGGCGCGCCAGGGCGGGTCGATCATCGCGTTCGCGCTGTCGATGAGTCCCAGCTTCGCGAGGCCCCGCGCACGCACGGCGATTGACGAATCGAGCGACGCCTGCGCCGAGCCGCCGGGCCTCACCTGGTGCTCGGCGGCCGCCTGCGCGTCGCGCACGATCTGGTAGATCGCGCGCTGCTCCGGCGTGAAGGTGCCGCTGACGGGAACTGTGCGCGTGATGTCGGCCGCGTACCCCTCGTACTCCGCCGCGGCGTCCATCACGACGAGGTCGCCCGGGCGTGCGGGCCCATCATCCTTCATGTAGTGGAGCTGAGTGCCGTTGACCCCCGCCCCTACGATGGAGCCGTACGCGGGGCGCGCCGCACCGAGACGCTTGAACGTGTACTCGAGCACCGCCGCCCACTCGTATTCGTGGTGCGGCTCTGGTGCGGTGAGTACCGCGCGATGTCCCTCGGCGCTGATCTCCGCCGCACGTCTGAGGAGTGCCATCTCGGCGGGGCTCTTGCGCGCGCGCAATTGATCGACCACGGGCGTCGCATCGCGCAGCACGAGACCCGGGTGGCCCTCCCAGAACGCCTTCATCCACTGCTGCCCGCGCGTGAGGGTGTCCGCCCGCGCGAAGTCCTGATCCTCCACGTCCGGCAACTCGTATACGGGCAGCGCGCTGTCCGCGGTGACCAAGGAGTCGAGTACCGTGCCGAACGAATCGAACGGCCGGGAGTCGAGTGCCAGCTCGCGTGCGATGGTCGCCGAGTCGGGGCGG
>DATCXR010000360.1:0-17878 GCA_036565685.1 Gemmatimonadaceae bacterium | reverse complement strand
TGCGCCGCATGGAGGTCCCGAGGGTCGGGAGGTCGACGGTGAGGGCGGGGGTGTTTATACGGATATAGAAAGCAGAGAGCAGAGAGCAGTGAAACCCGAGGGTTCAGGGTGCAGGGCTCAGGGTGCAGGTACTACCCGGCGATCGGGATCTCTACCCCGAGGCAGTTCCTGAACCCTGCCCCCTGAACCCTGAACCCTCGAGCAGTCCACTGCTTTCTGCTTTCCCCTCTCTCCCCTCTCCCCTCACTCCCCCGACGGATACGTCTCGGGCGGCTCTCCGGTGACGTGGACGGGCATGTGGAGCGGGTCCAACGCGTCCGTGTGGTCGAGGAAGATGAAGGAATCGTAGCGGCGCGGGAGGAGGGTGGGGACGTAGTTGCCCCAGCGCTCGTGCGCGGGCTCGTAGACGACGCCGATCGCGCGGTGGCCGCGGACGGTGTCGAGGCCGAGGATGCCGCCGTCATCGGAGCCGTCGAAGACGAGCATGAAGTCCGGAACGCCGGAGCGGTGCATCACTCCCTCGTAGCTGTCGTCGCGCGCGTTGGGGACGCGCATCCGTCGCATGGGGAGTCCCCACTCCTCGGCGGCGATCACGGTGCCGTGGTAGCTACCGAATCCGACCAGCACCACGCCCTCGTTGCCGTGCCGCTGGCGCACCAGCTGGCCCACGTTCACCATCCCCGCGCGCGCCATGTCGGTGAAGCGTGCGTCGCCCACGTGGGTGTTGTGCTCCCACACGATCGCCCTAGCGAGCGGACCGTGGAAGCTCATCAGCCTCTCGAGCGTGTCGACCATGTGGTGGTCGCGCACGTTCCAGCTGCCGGGGCCGCCGCGCACCATCGTGCGGTAGTAGAGCTCCGCGCCGCGCGCCACGAGCGCGTTCTGCTCGGCGTCGAAGTACGCCTCGCGCCCGTCCGCAGCGTACTCCGGCGCCTTGCGCCTGAGCGTCGAGAGGATCGACACGGCCTCGTCCTCGCACGAGGTAGGTACGAGCGCGGTGGCACGTGCGTACTCCTGCACGTCGCCGTAGTACGGCTCGAAGCAGGAGTATGCTCGCTTCGCCGTGCTCGCCGCCTCGGGATCGACTCCTTCGAGGTAGCGCACTACCTCGGCCATGGACTCGTACAGCGAGTACACGTCGAGACCGTAGAAGCCCGCCTGCGCCTCCGATGGACGTGGCTCGTTGTGCTGCCTGAGCCAGGTGGTGAAGTCCATGACTTCGCGATTGGCCCACATCCAGGTCGGCCAGCGATCGAAGGCATGCAGCACATCGAACGCGCTGTTCCCCGAATCGGAGTAGTCCTTCACGTAGCGGTTGACGCGGTAGCAATCGGGCCAGTCGCCCTCCACCGCCACGAAGGAGAATCCGCGTTCAGCAATCAGCCGCTTCGACAGCTCCGCCCGCCAACGGTAGAAGTCGGACGTGCCGTGCGACGCCTCACCGATGAGCACGTACCGCGAGTCGCCTATCTGATCGAGCAGCGGATCGAGCTCCGCCGGAGAGCGCAGCGCACTCGCCCCTTCCCCTATCGCCGCCGCCAGCGCCTCGTCCTGATCCGTTCTCCCCTGTTTTCCGAATGCCATATCCACCACATCCTGCCTGAGAATCGAGGGAGAGGATGTGCAAGAATGGGGGAGGTGGGGGGAAGAGAAAGCAGAAAGCAGTGAAACCCGAGGGTTCAGGGTGCAGGGTTCAGGGTGCAGGTACTACCCGGCGATCGGGATCTCTGCCCCGAGGCACTTCCTGAACCCTGCCCCCTGAACCCTGAACCCTCTAGCCATTCCTGCTTTCTGCCTTCTGCTCTCTCTTCACCCCCCTCCCCCCCGGCTGCTGCTGCGACAGGCAGTGCAGGGTTCCAAGTCCCCAGACGAGGTCTACGGCGTGGATGCCGGTGACTTCGCGGTCGGGGAAGAGCTCGGCGAGAATCGTGAGGGCGACGCGGTCCTTGGGGTCGTTGAAGGTGGGGACGATCACGACTCCGTTGGCGATGTAGAAGTTGGCGTAGCTGGCGGGGAGGCGCTCGCCGTCCATGATCACGGGGCGAGGGTAGGGGAGCTTCACAACCCTGAGGCCGCCGGGGAAAGTGCGCGCGGCCAGCTCGAGGCGATGCAGATTGTCGGCGGAGCGGGCGTGGTTGTCGTCAGCCGGGTCATCCTCGTAGGCGAGCGCCACGGTGTGCGAGTCGGTAAAGCGGGCGATGTCATCGACGTGGCCGTGCGTATCGTCGCCGACGCAGCCTTCGCCGAGCCAGATGGTGCGGTCTATTCCGAGGTAGCGAGCGAAGGCGCGCTCGTAGCCGGCGCGGTCCAGTCCGGGGTTGCGGACCTGCACGTCGGAGAGGAGCCACTCCTCCGTCACCATGAGCGTGCCGGCGCCATCGGTCTCGATCCCGCCGCCTTCGAGCACGAGCGGTGCGCCGTCGTCGGGACGCACGGCCTTTTCCAACGGGAGGCCGCTGATCTCGGCTACCCGCGCAGGCACTAGCTGGTCACGCGTGTGGTTGGGGTACTTGGCCCAGCCGTTGAAGAGCCACTGCACCCAGTGCACGCGGTCGTCGGGGGACACCACGGCGGTGGGGCCGGAGTCGCGCAACCATACACGGTCGGTGGCTACGTAGTGCAGCCCGACGCGCGACAGGTCCACGGCGTGCGAGCGGAGCAATCGCAACGCCTCCTCACCAACCGTCTCGCTGTGGCAGAGGATCTCGACGCGCTCGTGACGGTGCAGCGCGCGCACGATCTCGGCGTACACCCAGGGGATCGGCTCGAACTTCCCTGGCCAGTCGGGTGCGTGGTGCGGCCACCCGATCCACGTCGCAGCGTGCGGTTCCCACTCGGCGGGCATCCGGCGTTTCGATGTCGAAAGATCGATGCTCACCCGAGATAGCGGTTGAGGATCGGCGCGTACGCGTCGATCCTGCGGTCGCGGAAGAAGGGCCAGTTGCGGCGCGTGTACTCGATGAGCCCCGGGTCGCACGTCGCGGTGAGGATGGCCGGCTCGGAGCCCGCTTCCGCTATGATGCGACCGAAGGGATCGGAGATGAACGAATGCCCGAAGAACTCGATCCCGTCCGTGCCCGGCTCCGGCTCGAAGCCCACGCGGTTCACGGCCGCCACGTACACGCCGTTCGCTATCGCGTGCGCACGCTGCGCGGTGCGCCACGCATCCGCCTGCGCCGCACCCCACTCCTCCTTCTCCTTCGGGTGCCAGCCGATCGCCGTGGGATAGAACAGTATCTCCGCGCCCATGAGACTCGTGATGCGCGCCGCCTCGGGGTACCACTGGTCCCAGCAGATCAACACGCCGATGGTCGCGTAGCGCGTGCGGAACACGCGGAAGCCCGACGGCGGCTTCGACTCGTCGTGCTGGTAGATCTCGCCCGGCGTGAAATAGTACTTCTCGTGGTAGAGCGGGTCGTCGGGGATGTGCATCTTGCGGTAGGTGCCGAGTATCGAACCGTCGGCATCCACAACGGCGGCCGAGTTGTGATAGACTCCGGCCCCGCGCCGCTCGAAGATCGGCACGATGATCACCACCGCTAGCTCCGCCGCCAGCCGCTGCATCCGCTCCACCGTGGGGCCAGGGATCGCCTCGGCGAGGTCGAAGCGCTCGGCGTCGGTCACCTTGCAGAAGTAGGGAGCGTTGAAGAGCTCCTGCAGGCAGATGATCTGCGCGCCGCGGCCGGCCGCCTCGCGGATCCCGCGCTCGGCGGCATCCACGGTGGCGTCCGCGTTCTCACCCACGGCCTGCTGAATCAGTCCGACGTTGAACGGCGTAGCGGGCATGACGGGCTCCTCGTCGCGATCGTGAGGCGGCACGGCGGGAGTCGAGCCGTGCCGGATTGAAAGTTCAAGATAGCCGCGTCAGCACGCGCGCACGAATCACACCTCCAGCCTGTCGCCCGGGCGTGCTACCACGGCGTAGAGCGCGGGCATGAGGAAGACGCTGATCAGGAGTCGCGAGAACATCCCGCCCACGATCACCAGCGCGAAGGGGCGCTGCGAATCGGAGCCCACGCCGTGCGCGAGCGCGGCGGGTAGGAGCCCGAACGCGGCTACGAGCGCGGTCATCATGATCGGCCGCAGTCGCAGCAGCGCAGCCTCGCGCGTGGCCTCCATGATGCTTATCCCTCCCTGCCGCATCTCGTTGGCGTACGAGATGTACACTACTGCCGTCTGCACCGAGACGCCGAAGAGCGCGAGGAAGCCGATCCCCGAGCTCACCGAGAAGGGTGTACCCGTCACGAGCAGTGCTACCAACCCGCCCACCGGCGCCGATAGCACCACGCCTATCACCGTTATGAGCGGGAACTTGAAGTTGCTGTACAGCGCGAACAGGAGAAGAAAGATCAGCAGCACCGTGAGCGGGAGGATGATCCGGAGCTGCTGCCGCGACGCGGTGTACTCCTTGTACTCGCCACCCCACTCCACACGGTAGCCCGAAGGAACGGGCACCGCAGCCGCCACCGCCCGCTGGGCATCGTGCACCGCGCTGGCCAGGTCGCGCCCTTCCACGGAGAACTGCACGCCGATGAAGCGCGAGTTATCCTGACGGTAGATGAACGACGCTCCGCTCGAGACCTGGATGTCCGCGAGATCCTTGAGCGGCACCTGTTGCCCGTCCGGCGTGGCGACGGGGATATCGCCGATCTGTTCGGGCGTCTGGCGAAACTGCGGCTGCAGCCGCACCACGAGATCGTAGAGGCGCTCGCCCTGCGCCACTTCGGTGGCCGCGGCACCGCCGACGGCCGCCTCGATCAGACCGTTCACGTCGGCCACGTTCACGCCGTAGCGTGCGATCTTCGCGCGGTCGGGGGTGATGGTGAGAGCCGGCTGGCCGAGCTCCTGCACCACGGTGACGTGGGTAATTCCGGGTACCTGCTCGAGGACCTTCTTGATTTCCACGCCGCTCTTCTCGAGAACGTGCAGGTCGCTCCCGAACACCTGCACTGCGAGCGCGCTCTTGAGACCGGTCTCCGCCTCGTCCACGGCGTCTTCGGCTGGCTGCGTGTAGTTGAAGATGACCCCCGGGAAGATCTTCAACCTCTCGTTGATCGCGCTTATGAGCTGTGCCTTGTCGTGGATCTTCCCCTTCCACTGGTCGTACGGCTTCAGCCCCACGTAGAACTCGGCGTTGAAGAAGCCGGTTGCGTCGGTGCCGTCGTCGGGGCGGCCGTGCTCCGAGCCCACCACCGTAACCTCGGGGAAGGACTTCAGGATCGACCGGATCTGTGGGACGATCTTCGACGACTCGTCGAACGAGATGGTGTACGGCATCGTGGCCCGCACCCAGAGCGCCCCCTCGTCCAGGTGCGGCATGAACTCCGCACCGATGAACGGGATGAACAGCAGCGAGACGACGAATATCGCCGCCGAGCCGAGTATCGTGGCCCACGGGCGCGCGAGCGCGGCGTCGAGGCCGTGCCGGTACACGCCCTTGATCCACTCGAAGGCTGCGTTTCTCCGCTCCTTCACGCCGCTCTTGTAGAGCCACGACGCGAGCACGGGGATTAGCGTGAGTGTGACGAGCAGCGATCCGACGAGTGCGAAGATCGTGGTGTCGGCCATCGGGCGGAAGAGCCGCCCCGACGGGCCGGATAGCACGTAGATCGGAAGGAAGCCGGCGATGATGACCGCCACGGCGTAGAAGATCGGGCGGTCCACTTCGGCGGCCGCCTGCACGATCACCTCGCGCAATCGATACGAAGTCCCGTGTCGCAGCGCGAGCTGCCGGTAGATGTTCTCCACCATCACCACCGCTCCGTCAACGAGGATACCGAAGTCGATGGCGCCTATCGAGAGCAGATTCGCCGGTATGTTGCGTACGTCGAGGACGATGAAGGCGAAGAGCAGCGAGAGCGGGATCGTGGCCGCCACTATCAGGCCTGAGCGGAAGTCGTAGAGGAAGAAGATCAGAACGACCACCACCAGCACGATCCCGCGCAGGAGATTGTCCTCCACCGTGTGCGTGGTGAGCGCCACGAGGTCGCTCCGGTCGTAGAAGGGATGGATCTTCACATCCTTCGGGAGCACGGAGTCGTTCAGCGCGCGCGTCTTCGCTTCCACGCCCTGCAGCACCGTCTGCGCCTGTTCGCCGGTGCGCATCATGATCACACCTTCCACGGCGTCGTCGGTGCTGTCGAAGCCAAACTGCCCGAGCCGGGGAGCGTGGCCGATCACCACCTGCCCCAGGTCTTTCACCAGGATCGGAGTGCCGTCGTGCACGGCGACCACGATGTTGCCGATGTCTTCCACGTCGTGCACGCGCCCGAGTCCGCGCACATAGTAGAACTGGCCACCCTCGGAGTAGAACCCGCCGCCGGCGTTGCCGTTGTTGGCGCCGAGTGCGTCGCCGACGTCGGCCACAGTGAGCCCCGAGCCGGCGAGCCGCGTGGGGTCGAGGAGTACCTGGTACTGCATCGTCTCTCCCCCGAGCGGAGAGTCCTCGGCTACGCCTGGCACAGACTTATACGCCTTGGTGATCACCCAGTCGTTGATGTTCTTGAGCTCCATCGGCGACCGGTCCGGGCTCTGCAGCACGTAACGGTAGACCAGGCCCGACGGCGACGAGAGCGGACCAACCGATGGCGAGACGCCCTCGGGTACCTCCACGTCGGGGAGTCGCTCGAACACCTGCTGGCGCGCGAAGTAGAGATCCGTGCCGTCGTCGAAGGTGAGGCTGACGTCGGACAGGCCGTAGAGCGACACCGAGCGCACCACGTGCAGGTTGGGGAGGCCGTTCATCTCGACCTCTACGGGAACGGTGATGAGCCGCTCGACCTCTTCCGATGCGTGACCCGGCCACTGCGTGATCACCTCGACGATGGGCGGCGAAAGGTCGGGGTATGCGTCTACCGGGAGGCGCGTGAAGCTCCAGATTCCCGCAGCTACCAGCATGATGGCCAGCAGCACCACCAGAAATCGCTGCGTGATGGAGGTCGCTACGATGCGGTTGATCAGCGACGGGCGGCGCTCCGCTGGCGCCGCGGTGAATGCGGGCTGCTCGCCGAGCCGCGGCGGAATGTCGGTAGTGCTCATTGGCTCTGCGCGAATTGCAGGAAGAGGCCGCCCTGCGAGATGACGCGGTCGCCGGGGTGCAGCCCATCGTTTATCTCGTAACGTTCGTCTATCCGCGAGCCCAGCTCCACCGTGCGCCGCTCGTAGCGGCCGGCCGAGTCCTGGATGAAGACGAAGGGGCGGTTGTCTTCATCCCGCAGCACCGCTGAGACTGGTATGAGGAGGCCGCTGCTCCGACCGCGCGAGCGGATCCCGACGTTCACGTACATGTCCTTCTTGAGCAGGCCATCACGGTTGGGCGCCACGATGCGCACGGCGGTGGCCTTGGTGCTCGGGTCCACGAAGGCGGCGACGTTGTCTACCTTCCCGGATATGGGCTCCCGCGACGCGTTGGTGACGACCGTTGCGGCATCGCCTACGTGAACGGACGCGAGATCGGACTCGAACACGTTGGCCATCACCCACACCGCCGACATGTCGGCCACGGTGAAGCAGGGAGTTGCCCCCGCCTCGAGGAGCTGCCCCGGCGTGATGGTGCGCTCCACGAGCGTTCCCTCTATCGGAGAGCGGATCACGCCGCGCACGACTTCGGCGGCATGCCCGGCCTGCAGCTCTTTCAGTGTGGAGTCGTCCACTCCCAGCGCCTGGAGCCGCTGGACCGCGGCATCGCGATCCGCTGCGGCGGAGATGGCGTCGGTTTGCGCCTGCTCGAGGTCGCGCCGCGCGATCGCGTCGTTCTTGAAGAGCTGCGCGTCGAGGTCGGCCACGCGCTGCGCGTTCACTGCGGTGGCACGCGCCTTCCGGAAGTCGGCCACCGCTTCCGCAAAGTCGGGCGACGACACGTAGGCCAGCGCCTGCCCCCGATGCACGCGCACACCCGGCTGTACGAGGATCCGGGTGACGGGGCCCGAGATCGGCGCAAGGATCTGCGTCGACTGGTCGCCATCGTACGCCACGGTACCGGTGGTCTGGACGACTTTATGAAAGGCGGACGGCGCGACCGTGACGACGCCGATGCGCTCGCGCTGTTCGGTGGGGAGTACTACCGACGAGTCCTTCCTGCCCGAATCCGCGCGCGCGGCCACGGAATCGGCGTCGGCTCTGGAGCCGCAGCCGGCGCCCGACGCGACCGCGGTGCCCAGAGCGAGGGCGGCCAATGTCTTGTTGATGGTTCTCATGGCTCTCGGTTGGTGGAGGTCGAGTCGAGCGGTGCACCCACGGCCAGCTCGAGCTGGGCGCGGGCATCGTTGGAAGCACCCAGCGCGTCGGTGTACTGTCCCTCGACGTCGAGCAGAGTGCGTTGAGCATCCAGTACCTCGAGGGCGGAGGAGCCGCCCAGGCCGTAGCTCGTGGAGGCGATGCGATATGCCTCGCGGGCTTCGGGGAGGAGCTCGTCGCGCAGGTAGACCACCTGTCGCAGCGACGTACTGGCCGCGGCGTGCGCCGCGCGAACTTCCTGTGAAACCTGCGCGGAGAGGTCGCGGCTGCTGGCCGCCAGCTCGAGCTCCCTGTGCTGCGACTCCGCCACCTCGCCCTTGTGATGCTGCCAGAAGAAGAGCGGAACCGCGAAGCCGATCTCGGTGGTGTACGGCGTCTCCGCTCCGGCGGCGAAGTCTTTCGAGAGAGAGACGCTGATGTCAGGGAGCCAGTACTCGCCTGCTAGCGACGTGGCTGCCCTCGCACCGCGCCTCGCCGCGGCCATGCTCCGGATCTCCGGCCGCGCCTCGAGCGCGCGCCGTTCGAGCGACTCGAGCGGGGGGAGCTCGTGGGGAACGGTGAGGGTGTCGGACAGCTCGACGGGCGCGCCGAGGAGGCGTCCGATGAGCCGGTTGAGCGCCGCGCGCGCGTTGGCGACGTCGCGCTCGTTCGCGATCAGGTCGTTCTCGGCGCGTGACACTTCCACTTTTGCCTTGACGACGTCTATCCCCGCGGCGGTCCCGGCGTTGTAGCGTGCCTGGGTCTTCTGCAGAAAATCATCGGCGAGCCGCTTCGCCTCGCGGAGATTCTCGCCGTGTCGGAGCGCCACGAGCAGCGCGTCATAGCTCTGGACGGTCTCCGACGCTATCTGCTCGCGCGACTGCGTGAACGAGAAGCGGGCCGCGTCCACGTCCGTCCCGGCGGCCTTGCCGGCCAGGTGGATCTTCGTGGGGAAGGGGATCGTGACGCCGACACCGAGCTCCCTGGTGCCGGTGGCGCCAGGGGTGAAGACACGGGTCTCGTCCTCCATGCTGAGGCCGAGCTCCGGATCCGGGAGCGCGGTCGCCTCCGTGACGCGGGCGCGCGCCTGCGCTATCTGCTCGCGTACCGCGCGGAGCTGTGGGTTGCGCGCGAGAGCGCTGTCCACTGCTTCGGCCCGCGACAGAAGCAGTGCGCCCGCGCCGTCGGCTGGCGCGTTCGAAGTCGTTCGTCCGGTGTCTGGCTGCTGGCTGCGGGCGGATGCTACCCACGACAGCAGCAATGCGACTGTGAGCACGTGCGCGTACATGAACCCCCTCTGACCATTCCGTTGGCGTTGAGCCGCGCCGCGGATGCTCGATGTCGAGAGTGGATGCGCTACCCTCTACGTGGATGCCACGGAGGACGCGCCTCGCTCCCGCCGGCCTGTGCGGTGGATGCGACGCGGAGGAGCCGGGCGTGCGGGTCGCACACGCTCGGGAACGCTATCGGTCGAGGAGCGACCGAAGCGAGATGGAGAGGGCCGGTGGTGCTCGGGAGTGTCGCTCGTCCAGCCGGCTGGCGCTGGCAATATGCAGCGCGGGGGGAGGATTGATCGGCCGCGTTTCGGCGACGATCTCGCTCTTGTTCGGCGGGAGCTGCGGAAGGCCGGTGAGCTGCAGCGCTATGCAGGCGGCGCAGTCAGCGGGGTTGTGCGAGTGATGCTGATGGGTGCCACCACTCTCGACGTGAGCCGGCGCGCTCCGCGACGCGCGTGCCTCGGCCGCCGGTGCCAGAAGCGTGGCAACGCCCTGCGCCGCCAACGCGAGGAAGGCGGCCAGGACGAGAACACGCGAACGTGGACGGCGAAACTTGCGGAGCACGCCGGACATTACCGGAAGTTAGTGAATGTGAATCTCGCTGTCACGACCCGCCGACGGTAAAGAACGGATCCGTCGTGAACTACGCACGACCGGCGAGAAGCGTTCGGGAGCGTCGAGCGAGCTCGGCGATCCGGCCCCCGAAATATATGTGCTCCCATGGAATTCGCCTTGTGCTCGCCGCGCACGGCGACAATGATCCGTAGTATCGACTCTGGCGCACGCCGAGTGATGCCCGGGGGTGCTCTGACGGGCATCCGGATGCGCCACCGCTGGCCCCACGAGGAGACCATGGCAGAAACTGGCGCAGTCATTCATCGCGAAGCCGCAGACGACCACCGCCTCCGACGCGACATCGGAATCATCGGACTCCTCTTCACCGCGGTCGGATCGATAATAGGGTCGGGATGGCTTTTCGGTGCGCTCAGCGCCGCACAGATCGCGGGCCCCGCTTCGGTGATCGCGTGGGCGATCGGCGGGGTCATGATCATCCTGATCGGGCTCTGTTACGCGGAGCTCGGGACCATGTTCCCCGTGTCCGGAGGCGTGGTGCGATTTCCGCACTACGCCTTCGGTTCTTTCGCGAGCTACACCCTCGGGTGGATCACCTGGCTCGCGGTGGCGTCCACCACGTCCATCGAAGTCGAAGCGGCGCTGCAATACGCCACCAACTATCTCCCCTGGCTGCAGCGGCTCGACAGCGGGGTGCCGGTGCTCACCGGCGCCGGCTTCGCCGTGGCCGCCGGGATGCTCGCGCTCTTCAGCCTGATCAACGTGGTGGGGATCCGCTGGTTCGCGCGACTCAACAATGCGATGGTCTGGTGGAAGCTGGCGATCATCGCAGTCGTGATCGTGTCGTTCATCGTCACTGTCTTTCACGGCGTGAACTTCAGCCACGAGCTGGCTGGTGGATTCATGCCTTACGGGTGGAACGGCGTCTTCTCGTCCATCGCCACGGCGGGGATCGTCTTCTCCTACCTCGGCTTTCGACAGGGCGTGGAGCTGGCGGGGGAAAGTCGCAACCCGCAGCGCAACGTGCCGATCGCGATCATCGGCTCGGTGCTGATAACCGGCGTGCTGTACATCGCGCTGCAGTCCGCCTTCATCGGCGCGCTCCCAGCGGAGGCGCTGCGCAACGGTTGGGCGAACATCGGGACGAGCTTCACCGGAGGGATGAACAACATGGCCGCCACGTACGGCCCGCTCGCCGCGCTGGCGGGCGTGATGGGGCTGAGCTGGCTCGCGGTCCTGCTCTACGTGGATGCCTTCATCTCTCCCGCCGACACGGGACTCATCTACACCACCGTCACCGCGCGCATCTCGTACGCGATGGGGCGCAACGGGAACGCGCCGCGCGCTCTGGCGAAGGTGAGCGATCGCGGCGTCCCCTGGGTGAGCGTGATCGTCACGTTCGTGGTAGGGCTCATCTTCTTCCTCCCGTTCCCGGGATGGCAGAAGCTGGTCGGCTTCGTCACGTCTGCCACGGTGCTCTCCTTCGGCTCCGGCCCGTTGGCACTGGTCGCGATGCGCCGCCAGATCCCGCGTCAGGCACGCCCGTTCCGACTCCCTGCCGCGACGCTCATCGCCTACCTCGGCTTCCTGTCATCCAACCTGATCGTGTACTGGTCGGGGTGGGCCACCGACTGGAAGCTCTTCATCGCGGTACTGATCGGCTACGTGGTGCTCATCGTCCACGAAGCGCGCAACCGTGAGACCACCCCTCCACTCGAATTCCGCTCGGGAAGCTGGGTGGTGGCCTGGCTCGTGGGTCTGGCCATCATAAGCTGGCTCGGCGACTACCCCGCGCCTTCGGCGCACGCCGGCAACCTGGCCGTCCTCGGATTCGGTGGGGCGATCGTAGTCGTAGCCGCCTTCTCCGCGTTCATCATGTGGCTCGCCACCACACATCGTCTCCCCGCCGAGCGCGTGCTCGACCACCTGAAGGAGCCGGTGGCGGAGCGGGAGGTGGTGACGGCGGCGTGAGGGGGAGAGAGCAGAGAGCAGAAAGCAGTGAAGTGCTCGAGGGTTCAGGGTTCAGGGGGCAGGGTTCAGGAACTGCCTCGGCTTCGAGATCCCGATCGCCGGGTAGTTCCTGAACCCTGAACCCTGCCCCCTGAACCCTGGCCGTTACTGCTTTCTGCTTTCTACTTTCTCCCCACCGCTCCCGCCGCGCCCGCCCGCCTCGGGTCGGCGGAGGCGGTCACGGAAGTGTCGCCGATCGTGATTGCGGAGGCGTAGCCCATGCGGAGCTCGCCGGGAAGGGAGATGAAGTGGAGGCGGTGGCCGAGGGCGGTGAGGTCGCGCTCGACGCGCGGGGCGAAGCCGTCTTCGAGCTCGATCTCGAAGTCGCGGTCGTTCCCGGTGCGCTCGCGGGTGAGGAGGAAGCGGGGGAGCTCTATGGCGCGCTGGACGTCGAGCTTCTGGTCGAGCACACCGCTGACGATGGTGTAAACGGCGGAGGTGATCCACGCGTTGCCGGCGGCGCCGACGGCGAGAACCGGGCGGAGCTTCGAACCCGCGTTGCGGAATACGATCGTGGGCGCGATGGTGCTTCCGTTGCGGGCGTACGGAGCGCGGCTGCCGAAGGCGTCCGCGTCGCTGGAGTACGAGGTGAGTTTGTCGTTGTAGAGGAAGCCGAGGCCAGGGGTGACGTAGAAGCTACCGCCCCACGTACCGAGCGTCTGCGTCACTGCTACCACGTTGCCATCGGCATCCGCCACCGTGAACGCGGTGGTGCCGGTGCTGTGGCGGTGGGCTGGCTCGGACGAGTCGCCGTGGTCAGTGTTCACGTCGCTGCGTCCGGGGCGCGCGCACTTCGGGGTCGCACCCCGCAGCTCGTCGGCGGTCAACACGTGTCGCGGGTCGAAGCACTTCCACCGGGCACGCGCGCTGTCAGGGCTCGTGAACGCTGCGATGTTCACCGGCCAGAGGCCGGGATCGGCGATTCGGCCGCGCGACGACGGGACGAGCTTCCACGCCTCTATCATCGCATGCAGCGTCGCGGCGTCCTCCGTGTACGGCGCGAGCTTCGGCAGCTGCTCGAGCATCTGCAGTTGCGCGACGAGCGTCGCGCCGCCGGAGACAGGGGGCGCGCTGGAGAAGATCGTGTAGCCGCGGTAGCTGCCAGTCACCGGCTCGCGCTCGGCGGCGTAGTAGCGCTGGAGGTCGCTCATGCGGATCGCGTTGCCGTGACCGCGGAGGTCCGCCACCATCCGCCGACCGACGGCACCGCCATAGAAAGCGCGTGCTCCGCTGTCGGCGATCTGCGTGAGTGCCCATGCGAGATCGGGATTGCGTAGCGTGTCACCGGCGTGGAGCGGCTCCCCATCGCGGAAGAAGAGCTTCCTGGTCCCTTCGTACTTCAGGAAGTGCTCGCGCTCGGTGGCGAGCGTAGTGGCCAGGCCGTCGCTCACGATGTAGCCCTCCTTTGCCGCGCGGATCGCCGGCGCGATGAGATCGGACCACGCTACCTTGTGGCTTCCGAGCTCCTTCCACGCTTCGTACATGCCTGCAACGGTACCGGGCACGTTGGGGAGCACGGGCCCGTCGTCCGGATAGCCCCCGTTGGAGAGGATCGCCGGCTCGTTGGTGAATACGTCCTGCGGAAGACGCGTCATGAACTCGATGAGGGTGGGGCGGGGCATCGAATCGAGTTTGATGAGCATCTGACCGTAGCCACCTATCCCGCTCGCATCGGGCTCCACCACGCCGAGCGCGAACGATACCGCGATGGCGGCATCCACCACGTTGCCGCCCTCGCGCAGGATCTGGAGGCCGGCTTCGGTGGCCACCGGATTCGCGCTCGACACGGCTGAGCGTCCCGTGGCGGGCTCGCGTAACGGCGGGCGCTGGCGGAGCATCTCGTGCACCACGTTCGCCAACTCATCGTCCGTCTTCGCTGCCAGCGCGCGCGGCCGGAACGAGTCACGGAGCGCTTCCCACTTCGCGCGGCGCACCGACGCGTCGGGAGACGAGTAGTACAGCTTGGCCGTCCGCGCCCACGCTGCGCCGAAGCGCGATGCGTTGCGCTCGCGGCGGTCGACGTCGAGAGCCAGCGTCGCCGAGCGGCCGCTGTCCGGCGCCGGCGGAGCAGGCACGAACCAGAGCGCGCCCGAGCCCTTTAGCACCGCGCTCGACGCGCGTTCACCCAGACGATCCGGATCTCCGTTGTACGCCGGCGGTGGCGGCGCAAGCTCGACCAGCGCGATCGTGCGTCCGTCGGGCGACCATGCTGGTGCCGCGCGCCGCGAGCTGACCATGTTCACGTAATCGCCGTCGGTGTTGGTCACCCACACGCCCGCCGGACCGCTCCTGCTGCCGAAAGCGACGCGATCGCCGTCGGGCGCCCAGACAGGATGCTCCATGGTGCGCTCGCTTGCTATCGTGCGGCCGGAATCGCCGTCTACCGGGACGACTCGAAGCGTGCGTCCACTCTCGGCGACGTTCACGTAGGCGATCCGCCCGCCATCGGGAGAGAAGGCCGGCCAGCGCTCCGAGCCAGACTTCGACTTTGTCAGCCGTCGCTCGCGTCCGTCGGTGGAGCGGATGTAAATGCGAGCCGTCGCGCCACGGCCGCGGGCGAACGCCAGTGTCCCATCCTTCGCGAGCGCGGGGCTGCTCTCCCATTCGTCCGAAGTGCCGACCCGCTGCGGGGTGTCGATCGGGGTGTCGCGAGCGGCCGCACCGTGCGCCGCGTCGAGCTGTACGCGGTAGAGTCGCGACTGACCGTCGCGCGTAGAGGCGTAGACTATCGACCTGCCATCCGCGCTCCATACCGGCTCGCGATCCCATGCGTCGCCGTTCGTGATACGCGACCAGCTTGCGCCATCTCCGGCCGAGCGCTGCACCCATATGTCGCCGTCCACCGCGAGCGCGAGCCGGCCATCCGGAGCATATGCGGCATCCTGCACTCCCACGGCAGGTGTGGCAGCTCCTGTAGACGTCTGGAGAAATAACAATAGGGCGGCGAACGGGATCATGGAAAGCCAAGCTCCTCGAGGTCTCGCGCCCAGTATAGTTTGCGAGCAGCATTCCCGCACCCGCCAGCTCTGGTCGCACCACGGGTTGGCCGGATCCTCCACGAATCCACTTCCCAGCACGAACCCAGGAGCGCTGCATGCCCGGTCGCAACTTCCTCTTCGTTCCCGGTCCATCCAACACGCCCGACAGGATCCAGCGCGCCATGCATCGCGCGACCGACGATCACCGATCGTCGTCGTTCCCCGAGCTGACGCGAGCCATCCTTCCCAGGTTGAAGGACGTGTTCGGAACCACGCGCGCTCAGACCTTCGTCTTCCCCTCGACCGGAAGCGGGATGTGGGAAGCCGCCATGGTGAACACGCTCTCCACCGGCGACCGGCTGCTCGCGGTACGCGGCGGCCAGTTCGGCCATCTCTTCATAGATAGCGCTCGGCGGCTCGGCTACGACGTGGATGTGATCGAGACCGAGTGGGGCGCCGCGGTTCCGCCCGATCGAATCGAGGAGGCGCTGCATGCCGATTCGGGGCATTCGATCAAAGGCGTGCTGGTGGTTCACAACGAAACGTCCACGGGGGTCACGAGCGACATCGCCGCGGTGCGCCGCGCGATGGATGCGGCGAAGCACCCCGCGCTCCTCTACGTGGATGGCGTGAGCTCCGTGGCGAGCCTCGAGTTCCGCATGGACGATTGGGGCGTGGACCTCGCCATCGCCGGCTCACAGAAAGGCTTCATGCTCCCCGCGGGACTGGGAATCCTCGCCCTCAGTCAGAAGGCGCTCGCCGCGCGCGAGCACGCCCGCTCCCCGCGCGCCTTCTTTGACCTCGGCCCGGTGATGCAGCAGAACGCCCAGGGCTACTTCCCATACACGCCGGCCGTCACGCTCCTCTACGGACTCCGCGAATCGCTCGATATGCTCCTCGAGGAGGGCCTCGAGAACGTCTACTCCCGCCACCACCGTCTCGCCGACGCCTGCCGCGCCGCCGTGAAGGGGTGGGGCCTTTCACTGTGCGCCACCGACCCGGCCTCCTACTCCGACACGGTCAGCACGGTGATGACCCCCGCCTCCATAAACTCCAGTTCGATCATCGACATCGCCTACCGCCGCTACAACCTCTCCCTCGGCGCCGGCCTCGGCCAACTCGGCGGCAAGGCCTTCCGCATCGGCCACCTCGGCGACCTCAACGAGCTGATGCTCCTCGGCGCCCTCACGGGCGTGGAGATGACGCTGAAGAACGCCGGCGTAGATGTGAAACTGGGCAGCGGTGTAGCCGCTGCCCAGGGGATGCTGGTGTAGGGAAAGCAGAAAGAAGAAAGCAGAAAGCAGTGGAGTGCCGAGGGGGAGAGAGGGAGAAGGGGACAGGAAACAGGGAACAGGTAACTGCCTCGGTGTAGAGGGCTCTACCGCCAGGAGCTCTTACCTGTTTCCTGTTCCCTGTTTCCTGTCTCCTTGCAGTTCCTGCTTCCTGCTCTCCCCCCTCAGTACCCCGGATTCTGCGTCAGCCCCGGAGCCACGGTTCTCTCACGGGCGGGGATGGGGTAGAGAGTCTGGTACGCCTGCTCCGGCGGGAGGTCGAGGACGCTCACAGCCTGGCCAGTCCGAACGAGGTCGGGCCAGCGATCGCCTTCGAAGGCGAGCTCCACGCGGCGCTCGTGCCAGATCGCCTGGAGAACCTGGTCCTTCGTGGAGACGTCGGTGCCGAAGACGTGCGGATCGAGGCCTGCGCGCACGCGAAGCTTGTTGTACTCGTCGACCGCCTCGCTGAGCTGGTCCTGCTGCGCCAGCGCTTCGGCCTTTATCAGGATCACCTCACCGAGTCGGATCACGTGCAGATCCTCCGCGCCCACGGTGGTCGGGAACTTCGTGCCTTCGAAGTAGCCGTCATCCTCGCGCACCGACCAGTCGCGCCGAGCGTCGCCATCCTCGAACGCCTCGTAGATGCTCTCGGTCGGATCCACCTCGTTGCGGCCGTCCCAGAGGTAGTAGTAGCCTACCTCGTTGTAGTCGACAGCGGTGAAGCTGAGGCGGAAGATGTCCTCCGGAGTGTCCGACCCCTCGGTGGAGAAGAGCGACGAGTAGGGCGACGCCAGCGTGTATCCCATATCGTAGACGCTGTCGGCGTTGGCTGACGCTCCCGCCCAGTCACCCAGGTAGAGGTCCACGCGGGCGCGCAGGGCGCGTACCGCGCCGAGCGATGCCTGGCGAGTCTGAGTCTCCTCGGTCATCAGGCTGCTGGCCTGATCGAGATCGCTCAGGATCTGCTGATACACCTGCGCGGCGGGCGTCCTCGTGTACGCGGCCGCTTCCTCGGGGCTCTCCGCCGGCTGCAACGGCATTGGCACATCGCCCCAGAGCTTCACGAGGTTGTGGTAGTTGAGGGCGCGCAGGAAGTACGCCTCACCGAGGATCTCGTTGCGCTCATCCTCGTCGATCTCCGTTACCGCGGGGAGCTGTGCGATGATGGCGTTGTCGCGCGCGATCGCTTCGTAGATCGCCTGCCAGAGGCCGGTGATCGCCGAATTGTCGGCACGCGTCTCATGCCGGTAGATGGCGTCGAGGAACTGATAGGTGCCGACGTGCTCGGCGTTGTCGGCGGACATGTCGCCGAGTACGACGAAGTCGTTCCCGTAGTACGACAGATCCTGGAGCGCGTCGTAGGCGCCAACCAGCGCGGCGTGCGCGGTGGGGCCATCCTTGATCAGACTCCCGCTGGGAATCAGATCCGATGGATCTGTCTGCAGAATCGAGTCACAGCCGGCCAGCGCGCCGAGGAGCAGTGCCGGCAGCAGAAGTCGCAATCTCATGGTCCTGTATTTCCTGGTCAGGGTTGCTCTGCGGTCGGGGGCGG
>DATCXR010000348.1:0-12906 GCA_036565685.1 Gemmatimonadaceae bacterium | reverse complement strand
CGGGTGATCGTAACCGAGGTGGGGCGCTGGTGGTCGGGGGTGGCGGGCTCCCGGGTCGCGCTCGGCGATCTGCCGGAGCGTGCGTGCCCGCCCGCTCCGATGCTCTAACGTGCCTTGATCAATACGGTTGGCCGACCTATGTTAATGTACATTATCAGGCGGCCCGTCCCGACCGGAAGTCGCGGAATAGGATGCGCGCGTACACCAGGTGCGTGAGCACCACGGCCAGGATCAGAAGCCCGACCGCGATCCAGGAGACGATCGCCTCGGTGGTGTCTATCCCGTTCCCCTTCGGCAAAGTCAGCCAGACGAAGAAGGCGAAGAACGCCGTCAGCGCGAGACAGACCAGAACCGCACCGGCCGCCGCGGACTTCTCGATGGTTTCCTTGTTCAGGTTGGGCATCGGGGTCTCCTGTCGTGTACGGGTTTACTGTTGCTACGGGCTGCACGACCCGTGCGAGGGGCCGCCTCGCAGGCGCTCACGGTCGGTAGCTCAGCGCGACGTAGCCGCGCGTCTCGTGCTTCGTCGGCTCGCTCAGCGAGTAGCCGATCCCGCAGGTGAAGAGCGTGTTCGGGAATCCCACCGACCAGAGCCCGCGGAAGTCGTACGACCATTCGAGGCCAACAACATGGTGCCAGTCGCGCAGCCGGTCGCCTGCGCTCGCACTCCAGAAATACGGTCGGATCCCCTCCCCCGGAAGCCCTATCCTGTACCAGGCAGCGCGGCTGCCGAGCGCCAGCCCCGCCGGAAGCGCAGGCATCGCGACTCGTTGCGCGAAGAGCGCCGGGTCGAAGAGCGGCGGTATCGTACCGCCCATGGCGAAGCGCTCCGCGATCGGCGCATCGCCGCTCACCACTCCAAACATCGCGTCCGCGCGAACTCCGAGCTTGCCGTGGCTCACCACCGCGCCGCCGCTCACGATTCCGCGCGCCCACGACGATCCGGCCGTGCTCCCTACCTGGCCAAGCAAACCCAGATTCGGCGCGATCCTCCACTCGCCAGGCGAGAAGAGCACTCCGCCCCTGTACTCGGCAAAGCCTACGGAGCGGGATTTCCAATCGCTCGTCGCGCTGCTCAGCCGCCCCGCCGATGCTCCGAGGCGGAAGCGGTGCACGTTCGTCAGGTTGTCGCGCTCCAGCTCGAGGCGAACGAGGCCGCCCCAGTAATCGATGTCGAGCGCTGCCGGCGCCGCGAATCCACCGTGCTGCCGGGAAGCGTGGTCTTCGCTGTAGAAGATCGAGGCCCCCACGAGCGGCCGCATGCCGCGCCACGCCGCACCGAAGGAGCCGCCGCGCCAGGTGCCGCGATCGCCGTAACGTCCCTGCGCCACCCAGGTGAGCCGACCAACCGGGTCCGTTCCCGCGATCGCAAGGCCGAGACTCTTCCCCTCGGCAGTCCAGGCGAACGTGGGAAGGAAGCGGTGCTCACGGGAGCCCAGCCCGTACCAGTGCGACGCGCCCGGCTCAGCGACGGCGAAGGTGTCCCGCTCCACCGGCGGGATACGCGTAGCCGGCTCGAGCTCCGGCGCCGTGGCCAGTGCACCTGCCAGCTCCGGCCGGGTCACGTCCACCGGCACCACGTTGAGATCCAGACCGCTCGAGTGCAGACGAAGGAAGTACACCGAGCCGTGCTCGCGGTCCACGTCCGGTGCGAGCGCCGCGCCGGTAGCGAGCGTGAGAGTGCGCGTGGCACCGGTAGCGATGCTGACAACCTCGATGTTCGGAATGCCGGTCAGGTCCGACGTCACCGCGAGCGCGGTGTCGCCCGCCAGGAAGGTCGGGTCGTAGCGATTGGCGCCGTCGTCGGGGTCCACGAAGCGCGGCTCGGACTCTCCGTGCGTCGTCGCATCGAGGATTGCGACGCGCCATCTCCCCTCCCTCTGCACGGCGACTGCGATCGATCTTCCATCGCTCGAATAGCGGGGGCGGTCGTACACGACTCGCGGCGAGCCGCGCGCGATGACGTTCAGCTCACCGGTACGAAGATCCACGCGAGCCACATCGCAGATCCCCTCGATACAGCGATCGCCCACAGCATGTGTTCCGTCCGGCGACGGGTCTGCATGGCGGAGCGCCGCGCCGTGGGTCACCCGCCGCACGCCGCCGGTTCGGAAGTTCCAGATGAAGAGGTCGGGCCGCGTCGCGCCGTCGCCGCGTCCGGCGGCGCGGACGAGCAGTAGCTCATCGCCGCCCGGCAGGAAGCGCGGCTCATCGTACGGTACTCCGCCACTCGGATAGAGTACCGCGACCGCCTCCTTGGGACGCGGTCTCCACTGCACCGCGGGTACGTCTTCCGGATCGAGGCGAAGCATCCGCTCCCTCGCCCGAATGGCCGCGGAATCGAGCGGCTCGGCGGCCGTCTTCCACACGACCACGCGCGACGGCCTGTCCTTCGCGCGCACCACGAGCGAGATCAGCTTCCCATCGCGCGAAAGCGCCGGCGCTCCCGTATTCCAGCTCAGCGCCTGCACCGTGCGGCCCACGCCGGAATCCGGTGCCGCGGCGAGCGCGCTGTCCACGATGCGTTCCGCGCGGAGCGCCTTCCCCGTGAGCTCGGCGGTGAAGCGGCCGTAGAGATCCGCCGGATATCCGGCGAACACACCCGCGAACGCGTCGTTGAATGTTCGATTCCTTCGCGCGCTCATGCGCCGCCAGAGGTGCACGAGGCTCGAGTCGCCGCTGCGCTCTGCCAGCCAGTCGAGATACGCCGATCCGACGAGGTAGGCCATCGATCCACCGTAGAAGCGCCGGTCGCTGCTGAGCTGACCGTACGTCGGGAGCTTCCCCTCGAGCGCCCACTGCCTGAGGATCGCCGCGCGCCACGCGCCATGCGGGCGCCCGGACCCGGTGAGGCGCCCCTCCACCCACGTGGCGTAACCCTCGCTCATCCAGCGTGGCGACTTCAACGCCACCGGCCCCATGCGGACTGGCGACAGGCGAGCGAGAAACTGGCGAAGAGGACTGCGCGTCGGTCGGGTGAGGTGTGCGATGTGCGCGTACTCGTGGACCGAGAGGATCTCGGCCCAGCCGCGACTGTCGGCTATTCCCGAGCGCGGCCCGGGGGGAGTGGGCCAGAAGAAGATCACCGGCTCGCGTATGAAGGGAATCGCGAAGCCATTCGACTCGCCTCCGGGATCCTCCACTATCACCGTGATGCGCGCGTCGGGGGCGCTCCCCACGAGTCGCGAAACGGCATCACGTACCGACTCGATCCGCGTCGCCATGTCGAGGGTCCACTCCTCGGCCGTCGCGGGATAGTGAATGTCGAAGTGCTGCGTCCGCACCGTCCGCCAGTCCAGCTGCGGAATGGTGAGCTGCTGCGCTCGAGTCGCTCTCGCGCCCGTGAAGGCGAGGAGAGCGAGCGCAAATAGGAAACGTGCCATTCGTCGTCGTCGAGGTGAACGAGGCGCCGAAGCGAAGCGAAGCGGCGTCTCGCCGAATGATGCGGGAAGGTCCAGGCTGGAACAACGCACCCTATTCACCTGGCGCCGATTTCGTGCCATAATGCCCGTGCGGACCAGCCCAGGAGATCCCGTGGAAAAGCAGGATCAGTTGACGCAGGTGCTCGGCTCCATTCCGAACGCCGCATGCCCTTTGCCCGGCGTGGCAACGGCCGGCCAGCCGTCAGCCGCCGCGTGGCCGCGGCTCGCCGAAGCCGGCTATCGCACGGTCGTGGATCTCCGCGCACCGGAGGAGCCGCGGGGACACGACGAGCCCTCGTCGGTACGTGCCGCCGGGATGGATTACGTGGCGATTCCCGTCTCGCAGCCCACGCTTGGCGACGCGGAGTTCGATAGCTTTCGTGAAGTCGTGCGCGCACCGGAGCGCCGGCCGATTTTCGTGCACTGCGCGACCTCGAATCGAGTGGGAGCGTTGTTGCTCCCCTACTTCGCGCTGGATCAGGAGATGCCGCTGGCGGATGCGACGCGACTGGCGCACGCGGCCGGGCTCCGTAATCCTGATCTCCAGAACATCGCAGTGGATTATGCACGCAGACACGGCGCGCGCTGACGCGCGCCGACAGCGATTTCCGACCGTGTTTGCACCCGTGGATACCCGTGTTCCTCAGACGCTTCTATAACGAGCCGCTGGCGCAGGCGAGCTACATGCTCGGTTGTCAGGCCACGGGTGTGGCGGTGGTGGTGGATCCCAACCGCGACACGACGCAGTACCACGCAGCCGCACGAGAGGAGAGCGTGCGAATCACGCACGTCACCGAGACGCACATCCACGCCGACTATCTCTCGGGAAGCCGACAGCTCGCGCGCGAGACGGGGGCGCAGATTCTTCTCTCCGCCGAGGGCGGTAGTGCGTGGCAGTACGCGTTCGCGCGAGACGATGGCGCCGTACTCCTGCGTGAAGGCGACCGTTTCGAAGTGGGCGCCGTCCGGTTGGATGTGCTGCACACTCCCGGGCACACGCCGGAGCACCTCACCTTTCTGGTGACCGATACTGCCGTTGCCGACGAGCCTCTCGGCGCGCTCACCGGCGACTTCATCTTCGTGGGCGACGTGGGGCGTCCCGATCTCCTCGAGCGCGCGGCGCATGTCGCGGGCACGATGGAAGCGAGCGCGCGCGAGCTCCACCGGTCGCTGCGTCGCTTCGCGGCGCTGCCCGACTACCTGCAGCTCTGGCCGGGGCATGGAGCGGGGAGCGCGTGCGGGAAGGCACTCGGCGCGATGCCTCAGAGCACGCTCGGTTACGAGAAGCTCGCCAACTGGGCGTTCGCGATCGACGACGAAGATGAATTCGTGGAGCAGGTGCTGGCTGGCCAGCCGGATCCGCCCACGTACTTCGCGATGATGAAGCGGCTCAACCGGGAGGGGCCGGCGCTGCTCGCGCGGCGCCCGTCGCCGAGCGAGGAAGCATCGGGCGCGCTCGCGGGAGTCCTTGGTGAAGGTGACGTGGTGGTGGATCTCCGCAGCGCCGACGCCTTCCGGGCGGGACACGTGCCTGGCACGCTCAGCATCCCATTCGGTCGCTCCTTCGCCGGCTGGGCGGGATGGCTCCTGCCGTACGAGCGGGATATACACCTGATCGCCGCCGGGACCGGCGAAGCGGCGCGCACGCAGGCGGAGCGCGCCGCCGTGGATCTCTCCCTCATCGGAATCGACCGCGTCCGCGGCTACTTCGAGGAAGACGCACTGGAGAGCTGGGAGCGCGAGCGCGGCGCTCTCGAAACCGTGACCGATGTGGATGCGGAAACGCTCGAGGAGAAGCTGCGACGCGGCGCCGTTCAGCTCATCGATGTCCGCGCCCGATCCGAATGGGAGGCGGGCCGCATTGGTGGCGCACGGAACATCCCACTGGGTGACATTGCCGCCCAGGCGCGGACGATAGCGGACACAGGTCCCGTGGTAGTGCAGTGCGCCAGCGGGGCGCGCTCCACCATCGCCAGCAGCATCCTCATGGCCAACGGCGTTCGCGACGTGATCAATCTGCGGGGCGGCCTCGCCGCCTGGCGCGACGCGGGGCTCGCGGTCACCGACTCGGAATGACAAGGTCGGGCCGCGAGTCTCCAGCGTCATCACTACCGGCGGCGATCGCGCCGCCCCCTCCACTCCTCTTCCCTTCCTCCCAATGGGTGCAATGCGCCTGATCGTCCTCCTTCTGGCGATGGCGGCGGCTCCGCTCATCGCGCAGGGTACGGATACGACGTCGAGCTATCTGCTCGTACCCGATCGCGTCTTCGACGGAATCACACCCCAACCGCACGCGGGCTGGGTGGTGCTCGTGCGAGGCGACAGAATCGCCGCCGCAGGGCCGGCGTCGCGCGTGGGCACCCCCGCCGGTGCGAAGCGCATCGAGCTGCGCGGGACGACGCTGCTCCCCGGCCTCATAGATGCTCACTCGCACATGTTCCTCCACCCGTACGACGAGGCATCGTGGAACGATCAGGTGCTGAAGGAGCCGCTGGCGCTGCGGGTGGCGCGCGCCACGAACCATGCGCGTGCCACGCTGATGGCGGGCTTCACCACGGTACGTGACCTCGGTACCGAGGGCGCCGGCTACGCCGACGTCGGACTGAAGCAGGCGATCGAGCAGAAGATCATCCCCGGGCCGCGGATGCTGGTGGTCACGCGCGCGATCGTCGCCACCGGGAGCTACGGCCCCAAGGGCTTCGATCCGCGCTGGGACGTTCCGCAGGGGGCTGAGGAGGCGGACGGTGTGGACGACCTGACGCGCGTCGTTCGCGATCAGATCAAGCACGGGGCCGACTGGATCAAGGTCTACGGCGACTATCGGTGGGGGCCGAACGGCGAAACGGAGCCTACCTTCTCGCTCGACGAGATGCGACTGATCGTGCGCACGGCGCACAGCAGCGGCAGATCGGTGGCGGTGCATACGGCGACGCCGGAGGGGATGCGGCGCGCGATCCTCGCCGGGGTGCAGACCATCGAGCACGGCGACGGCGGAACACCGGAGATCTTCAAGCTGATGGCCGACAGCGGCGTGGCGCTCTGTCCCACGCTCGAGGCGGATGAGGCGATCGCGAGCTACGGCGGTTGGCGGAAGGGCGTGGATCCGGAGCCTGAGCGGGTGCGGCACAAGAGGGAGAGCTTCAGAGCCGCGTTGGATGCGGGCGTGACGATCTGCAACGGGAGCGACGTAGGCGTCTTCACCCATGGCGAGAACGCGAAGGAGATCGAGCTGCTCGTGGAATACGGGATGAAGCCGGCCGCCGCGCTGATGGCGGCGACATCGGTGGACGCGAAAGTCCTTCGTATGGAAAACCGCATCGGCGCCGTGAAGGAGGGACTCCTTGCCGATCTGGTTGCGGTGGAGGGCGATCCCACCGCCGACATTCACGCGCTCGAAGACGTTCGCTTCGTCATGAAGGGTGGCATGGTGTATCGCGCGCCCTAGTCGTGGCCCGGCTCGAAGTCGATGCCGAAGGTGAAGACCTGTTCGGTAAGCTGCTCCACCCTCCTTCCCTGCACCTCGGCGGGCTGGTACTGCAGCTTGGGGATGATCGCCTCGACTTCGCGTACGAACTGCTTATTGGTGGCCTGCAGAACAGTGAACGTGTTCGGCTTGATGCGCCCGTCCACGTTGACCATGAAGCGGGCGCGCACGAGACCGCGGATGGCGTGCTCGCGCATCTCCCGCGGATAGTCGGGAGCGGGGTTGCTGCTCCTGGGCCACGCGGGGCAGCTGGTGCGGGTGGCGCTGTAACTCCTGGTCTCCCCGGCGCGGCGGCCGAAGGATAGCTCTATGGGGAGCGAATCGACGCCCGCTGGAAGAGGCTTGAACGCTCCGGCACGCGCCGCTTCCTCGATGGCGCGCTTCGCCTCCCGGTCGAAGTAGTCGTTCTGCGACGACTCCACCAGCTGCAACCCCGAGATGCCGCCGTCGCCATGCACCACGAGCTGCTGGATGCTGTACCGCGGGCGCTTCACTTCCGGAGGGTTGAAGTAGAAGAAAGTCTCCTGGGCTACGTGCTCGCGGTAATCGTTCGGCAGAGCCGCCCCACCAGTGGCACGGACGTCCACCATCTCGATCTTGTTCTTCTCGCACTGCCGCGCGCGCGGCGCGGTGGTGGTCGTGCCACCGGGGCTGACTACGCGCTCCTGGGCCGGGAGCGCGACACCGATTAAACAGAGGGCCAGCCCGAATGGTAGCGTAGGTCTCATCTCGTTCGATCCTCTCTCGACGCGTACCTCTGGAGCGGCGTGCCGCGGTCGTGCTGCTTGCTGCGGCGCGCGAACGATGGAAGGTTCCCCAATCATGTCGAATGGAAACGGTCGTCCGCAATGGGCGGCCCTTGCGCTCGGGCGGCAGTGCGGCGCACGCCCTCGAGCCGCCGACGCGGTTGCACGAGATGCTGCTCGCTCGTCGGCCCGGTGGGAAAGCCGCTCACCGGACCACCGCGAGGCATCCGGTGTAGCACGCGCATAACGCCAACTGCGACGGAGCCGAGCCCATGCTGCAGATCGTGCCTACGGTGTGCATGGCCCTTTCCATGGCCTGCCCCTCCGCTCCCGGCCCCTCGCACGCGGAGGCCGCGGTGCCACCCGCGTACGTGGCGGCAGCGCGTCTGGCAGCGATCGACCACGTGGTGGAGCTGGGACTCGAGGCTCCGGGGTTCGCCGGGATGTCGGTGGTCGTCGGGCGCCGTGACACGGTGCTCTGGCGCCGCGGCTACGGAGGTCTCACGTGGGGCGACGACGCGTCGCGCGTCAGCGCCGAACGCACGATCTACGATCTCGCGTCGATCACCAAGGTGGTGGCCACGACGTCGGCGGTCATGGTGCTCTACGACCGTGGAAAGCTTCGCCTCGACGACCGTGCATCCAGGTACCTCCCGGAGCTGCGCACGGGATCGAAGCGCTACATAACCATCCGTCAGCTGCTGGAGCATCGGTCTGGCTTTCCCGCCGGTCGCGATCTCTCTCGCGCTCGCAGCAAGCGCGAGGCGCGCCGCATGGTGCTCGCGACGCCGCTTTCGTACGCTCCGGGGACCCGACAGATCTACTCGGACCTCGGCGCCGACGTACTCGGCTTCGTGGTGGAAGCGATCTCCGGCAAGCCGCTCGACACCTTCGCGCGCAGGAACGTCTTCGCGCCGCTGGGGATGAAATCCACCATGTTCCGCCCGGGCTCGAAGCTGCGCCCGCGCATAGCGCCCACCGAGCGGCTCTCGTCGCGTGGTCGGCCGTTGAGGGGCGAGGTGCACGATCCCGCCGCGTACGCGATGGGCGGAGTGGCCGGCCACGCGGGGCTCTTCGGCAGTGCGGAAGACCTGGCAATCTTCGCCCGCACGATGCTGGGTGGCGGGAGCTATCACGGTGTGAGAGTCTTCAGCGACTCGGCAGTCGCTCTCTTCACCCGCCGCAGCGCCGGCACCCGCGCGCTCGGCTGGGATACCTGTGCGGGCGGCGCGAGCTGCGGGCAGCACATGGGCGAGCGAGCCTTCGGGCACACCGGCTTCACTGGGACATCGATCTGGATAGATCCGGAGCGCGACCTCTTCGTGATCGTGTTGACCAACCGGATCCACGAGCTCCCCGGTGGACGCGTTCCTCCCGGCGCCGTGCTCGCCGACGTGCGAGCCGACATCGCCGACATCGCGGAGCTCGCCCTCCCACGGGGCGGCGTGCTCTCGGAGATGCCGCTTCGGCTGCGTGCCGACCGAGCGATAGGCTGGCCGAATCGGCCGGCCGTCAGCGCGGTTTCGAGCGAGGGGGAGTGGCGAGCTCGCGAGCGGTTCTGACCGCCCTGCGGAGTGCCTTCACGAGCTGATCGGCCTCCGCCCTGCTGACATCGAAGGGGAAGCCGCCGTAGTTCGAGTTGGCGAAGAAGAGCCGGTAGGACGACTTCCCCGCGCTTATGCGGCGCGTGAACGAGATCCCGGCGCTCGTCTCCCTGTTCACGATGCCGCTGCGATAGACGCGTTGCTTGACCGATTTCGGAACGCGGCGCGCGATGAGCCGCGCGGTCGAGTCGGCCCACAGCTTCACCTCGGCGGCGGGGAGCGGCGTGGCGATCGTGCTGTCTCCCGCCGACGCGCCGATCACCACCTTTCCGTCGCTGTGCGCGTCGATCACGATGAGCCCGTTCTCGAAGGGGAGCGTCGCGGCGTTGCGCCGAACGACGCTCCCCTGCGCTTCGACGCCACGCGGTGCGAACATGGCGACGGCACAGAGGAGGAGGGCGAACGCGCTGCACCGCGCGCGCGCAAGCGGCACGCGCGAGGCCTGCCCGTTCATCCGCGACGGCTGCACCGGTGCCGCCGTCAGCGCTGCGACGCGCGCACTCCCGCGAAGAGATCCTGCTGCGTCTCTCCACGGCGAATGATTTCCAGCGCCCGCATCAGCTGCGAATCGTCACCCACCTCGCGGCGCTTGGCGGTGGAATCACCGAACGCGAGCCGTGCTACCCGATCGCCGATCAGGCGGTCCACCTCGGTGGATGCAGAGTCGTAGAGCGGCTTCTCGATCTCGACGCCGGCCTTCGTGACGCGTCTGAACAGCTCGTCGCGCCACGCGGGCTGCACCGCGAAGCCGGGCTTCACGCTGTCCTTGAGCTGGAAGGAATAGTCGTAGAGCGCGACGTAGAACTCCTGCGACTTCTCCGAAACGGTCCTGAGGAAGCGCTGCTCGATGTCGTTGAGGGTGTCGGGCCTCACGATGATGTCGGGCGTGATGGCGCCGCCACCGTAGACCACCCGCCCCGCGTCGCTGCGGTAGACGGGTCGAGTCTTGCGGGCGGAGTCGGTTTCCATCGAGTCCACCACCTCGACGAGGCGGCCGTCCACCAGCTTGCGATCCTTCTGGATGGACCGACCGCTCGGGGTGTACCACTTGGCGGTGGTGAGCTTGAGCGCCCAGCCGCCATCGAGCGGGAAGAGCGACTGCACGAGCCCCTTGCCGAACGATGTCGTGCCCACCACCAGCGCGCGGTCATGGTCCTGCAGCGCGCCGGTCACGATCTCGCTCGCGGACGCCGTGTAGCCATCCGTGAGAACCACGAGCGGTATGGTGGGTGCCATCGGGTTGCCGCTTGCCTCGTAGATCTGATCCTCGCCGACGCGTCCACGCACGCTCGCGATCTCCTGGCCGCCCTTCAGGAAGAGGTTGCTGATGGAGATCGCCTGGTCCACGATACCGCCTCCGTTACCGCGCAGGTCGATCACCAACCCGCGTGCGCCCTCGGCGGAGAGTCGCTTGACCGACCGCTCCACTTCGTCGGCCGCGGTTTCATTGAACTGCAGCAGGGGGATGTATCCGACCTTGCCGTCGAACATGATCGCGTACGGCACCGCGGGGATGTGGATCACCGCTCGCGTGAATTCCACGTTGATCGGTGCTTCGACTCCCGGGCGGTCGAAGGTCACGCGCACCTTGGTGCCCGGCTCGCCCTTCAACGAATCCGTTACCTGCGCGAGCTTCCAGCCTCGCGTGGTGGTGCCCTCCACTCCCACGATCCGATCGCCCTCCCGCACACCCGCGCCCTCGGCCGGAGTGTGCGGATAGACGCGGCTCACCACCACGATGCCCTGTTGGTCCTCGACCATCATTCCGAGGCCGCCGTAGCGCCCGCCCGTGGTGAGCGTGAATGCGCGCAGCTCCTCGGGCGAGTAGAGCGCCGCGTACGGGTCCTCGATCTCGCGAACCAGCCCGCGCGCGGCCTTCTCGTAGAGCGCTCCCGCGTCGAGACTGTCGACGTAGCGGCCCGAGACGAGGGTGAGCACCTGATCGAAGAGGCGAACGCCTCGCCTGTTCTCCACCGAGTCGAGGAAGAACGCACCGCCGAGGAGCGGCAGAAGGAGAACGCCGGCGATGGCGGCGCGCTGTCGTGTCGTCATTCGGACTGTACCCGGAAGATTGACGTGGGAAGGGCCGGCGATGACCGCCGGCGCATCGTAGTGTAGCGCCGTGGCCTTGGACGGGGCAATCCGCCCCGCCACTTCCATGACCACCCAGCCCCGTTCCGAGTTACACCGCGCGGCCCCGTACGTTCGACCGCGCCCCCGAGATCACTCTGCGCGCAGCGACGTGGCCGGATCTATGGCGACCGCCGCGCGCGCGGGAAGGAAGCTCGCCACCGCCGCGGCGAGCGCTATGACCACTATCACGAGCATGAAGGTCACCGCATCGGTAGGCCCGACGCCGAAGAGCAGCGCTCCGAGGAGGCGCGTAACCGCGAGCGCACCGAGCACGCCGAGCGCGATCCCCGCGAGGGAAAGCGCCATTCCCTGGCGCACCACCATCCCGAGCACGGCGCTTCGCTGCGCGCCGAGCGCCATTCTTATCCCCATCTCGTGCCTCCGCTGCTCCACGGCGTAGCTCAACACCCCGTGCACGCCGATCACGGCGAGCAGCAGCGCAAGCGCCGCGAACGATCCGAGCAGGAGCATGGTGAAGCGCTCCCTCCCGATCGAGCGCGTGAGCGCCTCGCCCATCGTCCGTACGTCGTAGAGAGCGATCTGCGGGTCGATCGCGCGCACCTCGCGCCGTACCGCCCGCGTGGCTGCGGCGGGGTCGACGGTGGTTCGCACGAGCAGCGACACCGAGGGCATCGGCACCTGCCAGAGGGGCGGGTACACCGCGGGCGGAGTTTCCGACGCCAGGCCGGCGAACTTCTCGTCCGCTACCACACCGACGATCTCACGCGACGTTCCCCAGAAGCGAATGTGCTGGCCGATCGGATCGGAGCCGGGGAAGAAGCGCTTCGCGCCCGCCTCGTTTATCAGCAGAACAGGCGGTGCCTCTGCGTCATCGCCGTCGGTCAGCATGCGTCCGCGCAGGAGGCGCACTCCAGCGGTGGCGAAGTACGACGGGCTCGCGCTCCGAATGTAGATCTCCGGCTGGTGCTCCGCCTCGGCTTCGCGTCCGACGATCACGAAGCTGTTCGTGAAGCCAGTCTCGAGAGGATCATTACTCGATACCGATGCGGACTTCACGCCGGGGATCCGCTCTACCCGCTCGATGAGCCGCCTGTGGAAGCCCCGGACCGCGGTCCACCGCGGATAGGCCGAGTCGTCCTGGGGGTAGCGCGAAGGGGGAAGCTGGTAGCGCGCCTCGAGGAGCCGCTCCGGCTGGAAGCCGGGGTTCACGTTGCGGAGCGACCAGACGCTGCGGATCATCAGCGCCGCCCCGATCACGAGCATCACCGAGAGCGCAACTTCGAGCACCACGAGTGCGCCGCGGAGACGTACCCTTCCCCGCGCACCGGATGAGCCGCGTCCGCCCTCTTCGCGCAGGGCGCTCTGCACGTCCATCCCGCGTGACACGAGCGCCGGGAGGAGGCCGAAGACGATGGCGAGCAGCAGTGCGATGACGAGCGTGAAGCCCAACACCAGCGGATCGAGCGAGATGTTCGCCACTCGCGGAAGGTCCGCCGGCGCAAGGGAGAGGAGCGCGCGCAGTCCCAGCATGGCGATCCCCACTCCCACGGCGGCCG
>DATCXR010000343.1:0-1648 GCA_036565685.1 Gemmatimonadaceae bacterium | reverse complement strand
CAGACCGCGCCCTCGAGCGGCGCGCCGCAGCTGGCGCAGAAGCGGCCCGAGGCCGGCGCCGAACAGTTCGGGCAGGTGGTGGAGGGGGAGGCGGGCGGTGTGGTGGACGACATGACCTGCGCGTTTGATAGGGTGAAATACTGGCGCGAAATCTACATCGCGAACGGCGGGCGGGGGACCGCACGCGGTGCGAGACTTCACTTTGACGCAGTGCCACTGCCGGACTAGCTTAGCGCCAGCAGAGCGCTAGTACCCTACCAGCAACCAGCCGACGTCCAAGTTGACTCCCTCCAATCGTGCGATAACGCCCGCCACACGCGGTGCCACCAGGAAGGAAATCCTCGAGCTCGCCGAGCGACTCGGAGTGAGATTCCTGCGGCTCCAGTTCACCGACGTGCTCGGGATAAACAAGAACGTCGAGGTGCCCGCGTCGCAGTTCGAGAAGGCGCTCTCGGGCGACATCGTGTTCGACGGTTCGTCCATCGAGGGCTTCGTGAGGGTGGAGGAGTCCGACATGCTCCTCAAGCCCGACCTCGACACCTTCAAGGTGTACCCGTGGAGCGAGCCCGGGAGCAGAGTGGCGCGGGTGATCTGCGACATTACCATGCCCGACGGGAGCCCGTTCGAGGGCGATCCGCGCGGCGCGCTCAAGCGGCAGCTCGCGCGTGCGAAGAACATGGGCTACACGATGAACGCGGCGATGGAAGCCGAGTTCTTCATGTTCAAGACCACGCCCAACGGGCGAGCGTCCACCGAGACGCACGATGTGGGTGGGTACTTCGACCTGGCGCCCGTGGATCTCGGCGAGGATGCGCGGCGGGCGATCGTGGACACGCTCGAGCAGATGGGCTTCGAGGTGGAAGCAGCGCACCACGAGGTGGCGCACGGCCAGCACGAGGTGGACTTCAAGTACGCCGACGCGCTGGTGACCGCGGACAACCTGGCGACCTTCAGGTTCGTGGTGAAGTACGTGGCGCAGCGGTTCGGGTTGTTCGCGTCGTTCATGCCCAAGCCCATCTACGGGCAGCATGGGAGCGGGATGCACGCGCACCAGTCGCTCTTCACCGACGAGAACACTAACGCGTTCTGGGATCCGAAGGCGCAGTGGGAGCTGAGCGATGTCGCCCTTCACTACATAGGCGGGCTGCTCAAGCACGCGCGCGGGATGTGCGCGATCACGAATCCGCTGGTGAACTCGTACAAGCGGCTGGTGCCGGGGTACGAGGCGCCGATCAACGTGGCGTGGTCGATGAGGAATCGGTCGCCGTTGATTCGGATTCCGGATCGGAGAGGGATGGGGACGCGGTTGGAGTTTCGGATGCCCGATCCGGCGGCGAACCCCTATCTGGCGCTGGCGGTGATGCTGGCGGCGGGGCTGGACGGTGTCGAGACCAAGGCCGATTCGCGGGAGCCGGTGAACGTCAACATCTGGGAGATGTCGTTCCGGGAGAAGCGGCGGCTGCGGATAGACGATCTGCCGCACAATCTGAACGAGGCGTGCGACGAGTTGGAGAAGAATCGCGTGATACGCGAGGCGCTGGGCGAGCATATCGTGCAGAATTTTCTCGAGGCGAAGCGGGAGGAGTGGCGGGAGTACATCACGCAGGTGAGCGTGTGGGAGTTGGAGGAGTATCTGGGGAAGTATTGA
>DATCXR010000340.1:0-22822 GCA_036565685.1 Gemmatimonadaceae bacterium | reverse complement strand
CCGCAACCCGGTCGCCGGTCAGAGCTCTCGCAGCGCCTCCACCGGATCCACGCGCAGCGCGCGCCGCGCCGGGACGCGGCAGGCCACGAGCGCGGCACCCAGCAGCACCGCCGCGCCGATCGCGAACGACAACGGATCGGTGCGCGTCACGCCGTACAGCAGCTTCACCACGATTCGCGTGGCCCACCAGGAGCCGACCAGCCCGACGGCGCCACCGATCATCGCCAACGCAACTCCCTGCCCCACCACCAGCCGCATGACCTGCCGCGGCGTGGCTCCGAGCGCGATGCGAATCCCGATCTCGCCCCTGCGCTGCGCGACCGCGTGAGCCAGCACTCCGTACAGCCCCACCGCGGCCAGCAGCAACGCGGTCCCGGTGAACGCGAGCAGGATCGTCATGGCGAAGCGTACGGGCGCCATCGACTCGGCCAGTACGTTCTCTACACTGGTGATCTTCGCCCGTGGCAGGTGCCGATTCATGGAGACGATGAGAGAACGGAGCTGCGGCGAAGGATCGGTGGAACCATCGGTGCGAAGGATCACCTGCGCGTTGGCTGGTTCCGAAGTCGGCTGATAGAGAGCGGGGAGGGTCGATGCATGAAGCAGCCCGCCCACGGCCGCATCGGCCACCACACCGACGACATCCCATTGCTCCGGCCCCACCGCGATCATCCCGCCGAGCCGCAGACGCTGGCCGATCGCGCGCTCGCCTGGCCAGAGAGTGTTGGCCAGCGTCTCGTTGATGACGATCTGATTCGACGTGTCGCTCGAATCGGTGAACGTCGATCCGTCCACCAGATGAAGGCCGACGACGCGGAAATAATCCGGCGAGAGATCGGTTACCCGCGCGAACGCCCTGCCCCGAAGCGGGATCGGCTCCCCTCCCTCCGCCTGCACCGTCCCGTCCCCCATGTCGAGCAGCTCCGGGGGAACCTCACCTCCCAGCGCTACTGCGCGCACGCCGGGAAGAACGCCGGCCCTGGCCGCGAGCTCCCGCAGGAAGGCACCGCGCACCGCGGCGGTCGACGAATCGCCAGGCGGAAAGACGACCCGCACCGCGTAGACTCCCCGCGCGTCGAAGCCCGGGTCGATCGATGCGAGATGGACGACGCTGCGCACGAGCAGAGTGGCCCCTACCAGCAGGACCACCGAGAGCGCCATCTCCGTGATCACCAGCGCCGAGCGCACGCGGTGCTGTCCTCTTCCCGGCGACGCGAATGGCGCACCGATTTTGAGAGACGCGCCGGCAGAGCGCCGGCCGAGCTGCCACGCGCCGGCCAGCCCGAACGCGATGGCGGCGACCGTCGACACACCGAGCGTGAGCGCGAGGACGGTACCGTCCAGCCGCGGCACGCCGAAGGCGGTTAGCTCCGCTGGGCGCCACGCGACGAGCTCTCGCAGGCCGAGCCAGCCGAGCCACACACCGACGACACAGCCAGCCGCGGCGAGCATGAAACCCTCGGTGAGGAGCTGACGGATGAGGCGCCACCGCCCGGCACCGAGCGCGGCGCGGATCGCGAGCTCGCGCTCGCGACCGGCGGAGCGTGCGAGCAGTAGGTGCGCCACGTTCACGCAGGCGATGAGCAGCACCAGCGCGCCGGCCGCCCAGAGCATCACCAGTGTGTCGCCCGAGCCGACCAGCGACCGCGGTGATCGGAGCGACAGCGCCCAGCGTGTGGCGCCCGCGGCTGACGCGGGCTCCATACGAGCCTGCAGCATTTCCAGCTCGCTCGTCGCGGCTGCGAGAGAGACGCCGGGGCGAAGTCGCACGATTGGAGTGGCTCCTCTGGCGGCGGCGAGGTCGAGAGGGAGCCATACGTCAGGCGTGCGACGTGGCCCCGACAGAGGGAGTGAGAGCTCATCCGGTAGAATTCCTACGACATCGTACGGCTCTCCATCGAGCGTGATAGTGTTACCGACAACCTGACCACTCCCACCGAACCGAGTCCGCCAGATATGCTCGCTCAGGAGTGCGACGCGCGGCGCCCCCTGCGCCGTATCAGCATCGGAGAACCCACGACCGAAAAGCGGGCGCTGGCCGGCGAAGGCAGAGAATCCAGGCGTTACGAGAGCGGTCCGCAGTACGGCGACAGCGCTGCCTGGTTGCAGCAAGCTCCTGTCGCCGAGGTCGAACGCCTCGAACGCGGCGAATGAGTGGGCTTGCGAGCGCCAAGAAAGGAGTTGGCGCGGCTCCGGCGAGATCATGAACGAGCCCGGCGGTGCCCCGCGAGGTTGGAGGAAGAGGAGGGCGATGCGATCCGCGTCGGGGTACGGAAGCGGGTGGAGCAACATCCCGTTCAGGACGCTGAACATGGCGGTGTTCGCACCGATTCCGAGAGCCAGCGTGAGCACCGCGATCGCCGTGAAGCCGGGCGACTTGCGGAACTGACGCGTTGCGAAGCGGACGTCCTGGGTCCACTCGGTGGCCCACTCGGTGAAGCGCAGCCAGCGCGCCCTGTGAGCGGCGCGACGCTCGGCGTAGTCGTGGTATTCATCCCTGTCGCCGAAGCGACGCAGAGCTTCAGCCTCCGCGTCCGCCTCGTTCATCCCGAGCGTGCGGAGCTCCTCGACACGCATCGCGAAGTGGACCTGCATCTCCTCATCCAGGTCGTGGAGCATGCGCGCACGGCTTCCTGGGAGACGGAAGAGACGGCGGACGCCCGGTGGAAGCTTCACACCAGGCCGGAACTTCACACCACTCGGGAGCCGCGATGAGAAGAGAGACATGGGCGTCAGGCCGTCTCGAGAATGCCGGAGACCGCGACCACGTAGCGCTTCCATGTCGCCGTCTCGGTGCGCAGCAGCTTCCGGCCGCGGGCGGTGAGTGAGTAGTACTTCGCGCGGCGATTGTTGTCGGAGATGCCCCATTCGGATGCGATGGCACCCGAGTCCTCCAGGCGGTGCAGCGACTTGTAGAGCGCCGAATCCACGATCTCGAGCTCGTTACGAGTGCCCTGCTCTATCCACTTGCTCAGGCCGAAGCCGTGCATCGGCGTGCTGGAGAGGGCCTTGAGGACCAGAAGGTCGAGGGTGCCGTGGAGCAGGTCGGAAGTATCACGAGGCATGGGCGCTCATTGCACGAGGTTAGGGGAGAAGGTGCAAGAGGAGGGTGGTGCTGTCAAGCCGAACATACCGTACGATCGCTCCCCCGGGTGGCTCCGGATAGATCCGGCCTTCCGTTCTCCGAGAGGGAATCAGCGCTTCGAGAAGCTCATTGCGGGGAGCGCGCCGCGCGCGTGAGGAGCGCGGTAGTCATCCCCGTTCAGGCTATCTCCGTGGGCTGGCCGGCAACCCGAACTGTGCGCGCACGTCCGTCGTCACCCGCAGGACCGCCTCCTGGAGGAAGCGTCGCTCGTACTCGAGGATCACGGCCTGGAGTGCATCCTCCGCGCTCTGACTCGGCTCATGGATGATCTCGAGCACCACACTCGGCTCGCGTAATACCGCCCCCGTACTCGAGCGCCATTGCCCCTCGCCGCGCCAGAAGGTGATGCCGGCCGGGAATCGCGGCGTCACGACCTCGCGCACGAAGACCGCCCAGGCTGAGTCAGAGACCAGCCCCGTATCCGCGATCGCGCGTCCGAAGTAGAGGCGGTCGAGCTGGTATCGCGTCGCGTCCGGCGTAGCTCCAGGAAGCGACGCGCAGCCGCCCAGCACGAGTGCGAGGAACGCGATGGCTCTGATCGACATGGAAAGGTCGTGAAGTTGAGCTCCGCCGTTGAAGTTGACGATCATCATCTGCTCGTGCCAGAGCAACGCCTTCCAGGCGTTCATGCAACGAGAGCTGGTGGACGGCGGCGCCGGTTGCGTCTCACCCGAGATCCCTCATCCCCGCACCCTCCGGGTCGCTGGCTCGGGATCGCGCGGAACCACTCGCGTGCCCTGATCGGCCGCGCGTGCCTCGCGTTGCCCCTCGGCGACATTCACCCACGCGAGGAGCACGGCTCCGACGACGAAGAACACGATCACCGAGAGAATCGCGCTGCGGCTGCTGCCGGTGAGCGCTATCGTCACCGCGAAGAGGAGCGGGCCGAAGATGCTGGCAAACTTCTCGAACACGGAGTAGAAGCCGAAGAGCTCGCCCGACTTGTGTACCGGGATCAGGCTCGCGAAGAGCGAGCGACTCAGCGCCTGCGTCCCGCCCTGGACCGTGGCAACCAGCATAGCGAGAATCATGAAGTGTGTGGCAGTACGCATGAAGTATCCGAGGACGCTGATCCCCGCGTACACCAGAAGTCCGAGGAAAATAGTGTGCTTCGCGCCGATGCGAGATGCGAGCGCGCCAAAGAGGAAGGCGAATGGAACTCCAACGAACTGGACGACCAGGATAGCGGTGATCAACACGTTGCGACTGATCCCGAGCTCCGTTCCATAGGCCGTGGCCATCTTCTGAATGGTCTGAATCCCGTCGTTGTAGACCATGAAGGCGAGCAGCATGAGGAAGGCGTGCCTGAAGCCGCGCAGCGCCCGGAACGTTTCACCGAGTCGGACGAACGGGATTACCAGGAGACTGCCGGTGCTTGTCTCGTCCGGCTCTATGCGGCGCGGCGGCTCGGGAACTCTCCGGAAAAGCGGTATCGAGAACACCAGCCACCAGACGGCCACGGAGAGTAGGGCCAGGCGTGTAGGGAGCGTGGCCTGTGACTCGTCGAGCCCCGGCCCCGCCGGGAGGCCGAACCATTGTGGCTGGAGGATCCAGAGCAGGTTCAGCGCGAGGAGGATCCCGCCACCCAGGTAGCCGAGTGCGTATCCCGCGCTCGAGACGCGATCGAGCTCGTTGGACCGCGCGACGTGCGGGAGCAGCGCCTCGTACATGACCACACTCACCGTCGCGCCCCCCAGCGCGAGCACGAAGAGGACTAGCGCGAGGGTGTGATCGCCGTGATGGAGAAAGAACATTCCGATGACCGCGAGCACGCCCACGGTCATGGCGCCCGCGAGCATCCGCTTCTTCACGGCGGCGTAGTCGGATATCGCCCCGAGCACTGGCGATGCGATCGCCACGACCAGTGCAGCAATCGTGTTGGCCGCCGCGAGGGCCTGCGTCGCCCGACTCGCGGGTAGCCCCGTCCTGGCAATCTCTATGAAGTAGATCGGGAAGACGGCGACCATGATGGTCGTCTGCACCGAGGAGACTGCCCAGTCGTACATCGCCCAGGCCCGTAGCTCGGGGCGGTCGAGGCCGAGACGGCCGAGAAAGGGAGTGCGCACGCCTCCAAGCTACCAGATGGGCATCAGCGCGGGAGTGCCGCGTCAGCGCTCCGCGCCCGGTAACGGGGTCGGGGGAGGAAGTGTAAGAGAATGGTCAGAGTGTCGAGTGGATGGTGGCGCGGCATGAAGTATCGGTACGATACTCCACTCGCCCGCTTGGATCTCCCCGCCCGTGATCACCGCTGTCGGCTGTGGATTGCGGCGGTCGTGGCGCACCGCTCGGCTCTCGAACAATCCGGCCGACATGCAACAGCCCCTGTATCGAATCGCCAGGTACGGCCGGATGCTTTTCGGAGTCGCGATCGTCGCGCTCGGCGGTGAGCATCTGATCTTCGCTACCACGGCAGCAAGGTTCTTCCCGGCCCACTTCCGCGCGACCGTGATTCCGGTAATCCCGTGGATTCCCGCGCACCCGTGGCTCGCCTACCTGACCGGCGCTGCGCTGATCGTGGCCGGCGCGAGCATTCTCATGGAGATGAAAGCCCGCGCGGGCGCACTGCTCGTTGGCGGCATCCTTCTCGGGGCCGACCTCATCCTGCATGTGCCGCGGATGCTCGTGGTTCCCGGGAACTGGGCCTTGCGCGGCCAGGTGTGCGAGATGCTGGCGCTCTCGTCCGCCGCGTTCATCCTCGCCGAAACGTTGCCGCGCGCCGACGGCGGCGTTCGACGATCGGACCGTGCGCTCGCGAACATCGGCCGAGTCCTTTTCGGGGTTTCGATGGTGGTATTCGGCGTGGATCACTTTCTGGCACTAGACCTCATCGCGAGCCTGGTGCCGTCGTGGATGCCAGGGCATGTCCTCATCGCTTCGCTCACGGGTGCCGCCATGATAGCCGCGGGCGTGAGCATCCTGACCAGATGGATGGACGGACCGGCAGCATTCGCGTTGGGAGCGATGTTTCTGCTGTTCGTGCTGACACTGCATTTGCCTCGGGTACTGGCTACGCCGCAGAGCGCGAATGAGTGGTCGAGCGCACTCATCGCGCTCGCCATGTGCGGTGCGTCGTGGATCTTCGCCTCGGTCGCCGCCACTGTGCTGCCGCATCCTGCCGGTGCCTTCGCAGGTGAACCTGGGGCTTGATATGGGACGGTGTGGCGACGCCATTGAGCTGGGGTTCCGCGTGGGCCGATGCGTTGAGCTGGCAGGGCGTCATCCCCCTCCTGCAGCGCGAGGGATTTCGCGTGGTCGCCGTCGAGAACGCGCTCACCTCGTTCGCCGACGACGTCGCGACGACCCGGCGGATGATCGATGCGCAGCCGGGGCCGTCGCGGCTAGCTAGCCCACCTCCCACCCCCGCCCCCGGCGCCCGGCGCGAGTCCGCGCCGGGCGCACGCACGCCCCACGGTGTGCAGCGTCTGCATGGCGGACGCGATGCATCGAAGAATCCGCATTCGTGTCACACGGGCCCTTTCCGTTCCGTCAGCATCCCGGAACCAACCAAGGAATACGAAGTGCTGCATCGGACTTTTCTTTTCGTGCACGTGTTGTCTGCCTTCCTCTACCTGCTCGCCCACGGAGGGTCGGTCGCGGTCGCCTTCCGCGTGCGTCGGGAGACGAGCGCCGAACGAGTACGCGCGCTGCTCGATATGTCGCGGTCCACCGTGGCCATCGCCAACTACATGTTTCTGGCAACCATCGTGTGCGGCATCGCGCTGGGATTCCTCGGCCACTGGTGGTCGTCGGGATGGCTCTGGCTCTCGATCGTGATCCTCGTGTTGGTGCTCATGGTGATGGGAAGAGCGGCCGCTCCTTACTTTCGCCGCATTCGCGGTGCGGTGGGGTTGGTGTTCACGGACGGCACGTGGCGGCACACCGGGCGGGAGTCGACTGCTGACGAGCTGGCGGAGGCGCTCGAGTCGGGGAATCCGGCTGCGATCACCGCGCTATCGATCGGCGGGTGGGCGGTGATCGTCTGGCTGATGTTGTTCAAACCGTTCTGAACACGTCGACGGTCGCGGTGAACTGCGGCAGTCGACCGAGCCGCTCCTCCCGCGTCCTCCAGTCTAATCTCCGACCCCCTTGACGGCAAAGCAACATATCTGTATTATCCACCCCATGAAGCAACCGGCTACCACCACCGCCAAGACCGCGAATGAGCAGCACGACCAGCCGATCTCGCTGGCCGTGCTCCTCGAGACGGCGCAGAGCGTCCAGGGCCGCCTCGAGAGCATGATGGAGACGGTCGGGCTGACCCCGGCCAAGTTCCAGGCGATCGATGTTCTGGCCAGGGCGGGCGAGCCACTCACGCTCGGTGAGTTCGCGAGCCGGCTCAAGTGCGTCCGGTCCAATATCACGCAGCTGGTGGACCGGCTCGAGGCCGATGGGTTGGTGAAGCGGGTTAACGATCCTGCCGATCGTCGAGCGGTGCTGGCTGTCGTGACGCCGCTCGGATTGAAGCGACAGGCTGCTGGCGCCAAGGTGGTGGCTCGACTCCAGGACGATCTCTCGGCGCGGGTCGCCCCCGAGGAGCGCGCAATCCTGCACCGGCTGCTGGGTGCACTGCAGTGATGCGGGTTTTATTTGCGCGGAAACTTCATATATGAATAGTCTATTAGACTATAGTCCATGTACTCGATAGTCGATGCACTTGACCGAACGCGCGGACTGGGCCGCCGGGTTCCCGAAAACCCTCGGATTCCTGAGCGCAGAGGATAGGGCTCGACGACGAAATGAAATGCACCAAGCGAGGGCCTGTCCTCGCTCCCCCAGCGACGCCTACGGGCACGACGACGGTCGATCGGTGACCGCGTCGCGGACGCCGCCCCAATGAAGGATGCTCTCACGACCGGCCGCTGGCCGGAGGAGCTGTAGAATGTCTCGTAACACTGTCGTTTCCGAAGCAGTACCGGGGTCGCAGTCGCCGTCATCGTCAATCAACGCCCGCCGTACGGGCCGCACGCTTGCCGCGCTGGCCGCCCTGGCCGCGCTTACCGCGCTTACCGCGCTTACCGCGCTCGCTCCGCGGGCCGAGGCGCAGAAGCCTTTCGCGATCCGCCCGAACGTGGGCGTGTTCGTGCCGACGGGTGACCAGAAGGACTTGCTGGACAATGCGGTCCTCGTAGGCCTCCAGGCGTCGTACGACATCACGCCGAGCTTCGCCATCGTGGGCAGCGTCGGCTGGGCGCCGAGCAAGGACCTGACGCTCGCGAATGAGAAGGTCGATCTCTTCCAGTACGATCTCGGGATCGAGGGCAGGCTCGCGAACCTGACCCCGTCCGCGGGGATCTCCACTCGCCCGTACGCCACGCTCGGTGCCGGCGGCCGCACGTACGACTATCGCGACCTCAGCAACGCCGACGCGCAGACGAACTTCCTCGGCTACGGTGCCGTGGGCGTGGAGCTGGCACAGGCCACCGGTCCTCTGGGTCTCCGCCTCGAAGCGCGCGACAACGTCACCGCCTTCAAGGGTCTGCACAACGAGCTCGCCGAGCGCAAGGCGCGTAACGACCTGCAGTTCAGCGCGGGGCTCACGATCGGCTTCTGAACCAGAGTTGGGGCATGGCGTACCCGAAGCTCGGGTGCGCCAGCCCTCCTCCAATTCGCGAACCAACACATACTTATGACGATGACCATCGACTCGACCACGCCCCCGCGCGTATCCGGGCCTCTCCTCTCACCGACCAACGTCGGCCCCCTCTCGCTTCCCAACCGCGTCCTCATGGCTCCGATGACCCGTAGTCGCGCCGATGCCGTGGGCAATCCCACCAGCATCATGGCCGAGTACTACGAGCAGCGCGCGAGCGCGGGACTCATCATCTCCGAGGGCATCGTGATCTCGCCGCAGGGGAAAGGCTACCCGAACACGCCCGGCATCTTCACCGACGAACAGACGGCCGAGTGGACGAGGATCGTCGACGCGGTGCACGACGCGGGCGGCCGGATCTTCGCGCAGCTCTGGCACGTGGGTCGAGTCTCGCACCCCTCTCTGCAGCCCGACGGCGCGCTGCCGGTCGCGCCCTCCGCGATCGCCGCTACGGGACAGCTCTACACTCCCGAGGGGATGAAGCCGTTCGTCACCCCGCGCGCGCTGGACACCGGCGAGATCGCCGGAATCGTGGAGGACTTTCGCCAGGCGGCCGTGCGCGCGAAGCGCGCGTGCTTCGACGGCGTGGAGCTGCACGGCGCCAACGGCTATCTGATAGATCAGTTCCTGCGCGATGGCTCCAACGAGAGAACCGATCGATACGGCGGCTCGTTGGAGAACCGGACGCGCTTCCTCACCGAGGTAGTGGGAGCGGTGAGCTCCGTGTTTGGCGCGGAGCGCGTGGGCGTGCGGCTCTCGCCACTCGGTTCGAATCAGGGGATGCACGACAGCGCACCCGAAACGACCTTTCAGTACGCGGCGTCGGTGCTGCGGCCATTCGGCCTCGCGTATCTGCACGTGGTCGAGACGAGAACTAAAGCGTTCGACTGGCGCGCGCTCCGCTCCGCGTTCGGCGGCCCGTACGTGGCCAACGGTGGCTACGATCACGAGAGCGCTGCCGCGGCGATCGTCGCCGGGGATGCGGACCTGGTATCGTTCGGCGCGCCATTCATCGCGAATCCCGACCTCGTAAACCGCTTCCGCGCGGGAGCGCAGCTCAATACTGGCGATCGCGCCACGTACTACAGCGGCGGCGCGCTCGGCTATACGGACTATCCCACTCTCGATCCCTAGCTCGATCTCCCCGCACGAGCGCGCGGCGAAGCTGCTATAATGAAATTCGCGCCGCGCGACCGGGAATCCAGGCGACGCGTCGTGAGACGGCCTTCCTGCCGTCAGCGCACGGGACTTTTCCCCCCTGACGTGTCTCGTCCGGTGTGAGTGAGCTCTTCCTCGCCGCGGTCGGGGACCGCTATCGCATCGAGCGTGAGCTCGGCGCGGGGGGGATGGCCACGGTCTATCTCGCGATGGAGTTGAAGCACGAGCGACTGGTAGCGCTCAAGGTGCTCCGGACCGAGTTGTCGCTGGTGCTTGGCGCCGAGCGCTTCCTGACCGAGATCAGTATCACCGCGCACCTCGAGCATCCCCACATCCTCCCGCTCATCGATTCGGGGGCGGTCGATAGGTTTCTCTATTACGTGCTGCCGTACGTGCACGGCGAGTCGTTACGCACGCTGCTCGACCGCAGGGGCCAACTGGGATTCGCCGACGCTCTTGCCATTGCGCGGCAAGTGGCGAGCGCGCTCGTCACCGTGCGAGACTACCACGCCGACGCGTGGATGACCCGCATCCTGGAGCGGTGATCGCGCGGGCGAGCAGACCGATGCGCTCACGTTCCGGGCGGAGCCGGGCGAGTCGCTTCGAGTAACGCCAACTCTGTCCCCTGGTAGTGGGGCGCCAACCGGGGCTCGACCCCGATGCGCCGCACACCGACGAGGCGGAAGCCCTGCCGTTCATAGAAGTCGATGAGTGCCTGGTTGCTCGCCCAGGTGTCGATCCTGAGGCCGGCGCGACCGAGTCTGCGACACTCCGCCCACGCCCACTCGAGGATGGGCCGCATGATACCCCGCCCCGGATATCTGGTCGCTCGCGCGATCCGGTGGAGATAGATGTGCTCACCCCGCTCGCCCTCGCCCCAGATCGCCTCGTCGTCGTAGGTAACCGAGAACACCCCGGCCAGTGCGTCGCCGTCCATGACGCGGAAGAGTCGCCCCGTCTCGATCTCGGTGACGGTCAACTGTTGCGGGAACTCCGGCCAGATGATCGCGCCCTGTTCGCGCTGGATCGCCGTGGCATCGGCGTACACGGCACGGATCGTGGGAAGATCGGAGAGTGTCGCTGTTTCGACTCGCATACGTTGGGGCTGGACGTTTCTCGATGATGTGCGCAGGGCACCTGCGCGTGGTGAAGCCAGCGTTTACCACACCCGCCCAGCTCTCGGTAGATCCGCTGCCGCCGAGAGCCGGGCTGGCGTGATGAGGAACGTGTGGAAGCGGTGAAGCGTTCCGCTGGCAGACGCTCAGTTCCGCGTTCGGCGGCCGCTACATGTCCAACGGCCGCGCGCACGACTGAAAGGGCCACACCACGCTCGAACCTTCAGTGAAGAGGGTCATGTCCAATCTCGACCAATCCAGCACGTTCAAGCTCGGCAACCACACCGTGAAGCGACTCGGCTACGGCGCCATGCAACTCGCGGGGCCAGGTGTGTTCGGCCCACCCAGGAATCGCGACGAAGCATTGGCCGTGCTGCGCGAGGCCGTCGCCAGTGGCGTGAACCACATAGACACCAGCGATTACTACGGCCCGCACGTCACCAACCAGCTCATCCGCGAGGCGCTCCACCCTTACCCGGATGACCTGGTCATCGTCACCAAGATCGGAGCGCGACGCGGCGAAGACGGATCATGGATCCGTGCCAACGCGCCCGAAGAGCTGACCCGGGCCGTCCACGACAATCTCCGCAATCTGGGCCTGGATGTGCTGGACGTAGTCAACTTTCGCTGCATGTTCGATTCGCATGGTCCCGCCGAGGGTCCGATCGAGGCGCCGCTCACCGCGGTGGCCGAGCTCCAGCAACAGGGGTTGGTGCGCCACATCGGGATCAGTAACGCCACGCCCGCGCAGATCGCGGAAGCGTGCCGCATCGTCGAGATCGTCTGCGTGCAGAATCAATACAACCTCGCACATCGAGATGACGACGCGCTGATCGACGATCTCGCCCGCGACGGTATCGCGTACGTGCCGTTCTTCCCGCTCGGCGGTTTCAGTCGGCTTCAGTCTTCGACTCTCTCCGACGTCGCGGACCGCCTCGGCGCCACACCGATGCAAGTCGCGCTCGCCTGGCTGCTCCGCCGCTCGCCGAACATCCTGCTGATCCCAGGCACCTCCTCGCTCGCTCACTTGCGCGAGAACCTCGCCTCGGCGGAGTTGGTGCTCCCGGACGATGCGGTGGAAGAACTGGGAAGTGTCGCGAGTCTCGGCTCCGCCTGACGACGCTCGCGCTACACCCCTTGGTGTACGGATTCTCAAGGAGATGGGGCGGAAAGCGCTTTGGCCGCGGCCTGTAGCGTTGCCTGCCGCTTGGCGTTCACCGGCACTCGCCGAGCCTTGACCGGGTCGCTGTTCTCGCCGAAGAGGTAGTCTCCGTCCTGCGTGAACAGCAGCACCGCTGGACCGTTCGTCCCACCGAGGTCCAGTATGACGACAACGAGGCCGGCGCGGTCCCGCACGGTCGCGGTGCCCGTGTCCCAATGGCCAGCGTACGGCCTGAAGACGGCCAGAGGGTGCGGTGCGCTGTCGCGCGGTATCGCGAGCAGCACCGGCGCCAGCAGCTCCTGCATCGCGTAGTCGGCGATCCCCCAGGCACCTTCGCGCGGGAGTGAGAGCGTGGTGTCCTCGCGTCCCGACCGGGCGAGCAGGAGGGAGTCTCCGCGAATGGAGATCGACTGCGCGCGTGTCGCGAACCCAGTGTCGGCCCACGTAGCGCTGTAGCTCGTTACCAGCGAGTCGCGGATTCCGACAGCCGCGACGCCGACGAGACCGTCGTTCCGTGTCAGCGATGAGGATATCTTCTCCGGTCCGCGCGCGACGGTGTGGAGCAGGATCGCCGCGCCGTTCTCGGTATTCACCGACACCGACGTGTCGGCTCCTGGGATGGGCGCCAGCAGGAACCGGACGCGTGGAGAGTCCGCGATGGCGAGCAGCTCCTCCGATCGAAGCCCCGCCGGCAGCGTGTCCGGCCCGGTGGGCGATACGCCGCGCCCTCTGAGATTCATGCTCCAATGGCGCCTCAGAAGGCGCCCTCGGGCGCCGTCGAAGAGGTACTGCTCGGTCACCGGTCCCGTGACATCGATCCACGCGGCTCTTCCCGCCGACGAGTCGACCCAGAATCCGAAGCGCATCCGGATCTTCCCTTCGGCGGCGACGTCCGCGACGCCGCGGGAGCCCAGCGTGTCGATCATGCGTCGTACATGGTAGGTGCGTATCACCTCGTACCACTCGGCACCGCCAGGATCCGTCCCCGTGGCGCTGACGGTATCACTCCATTCACTGCCTACACGCAACTCGGTCGACGGGAGCTGCAGGAGCAGGTCGACTCGCTGAGCACCTGTCGGCGCGCTATGGTTGACGGCCACTACGCGTCCGCTCGGTGCGATGTCGAACGTATCGGTGTGGAGTCGCCGACCCACGTTGAGCACGAGCTGCCGTATGGCGACTCGAAGCGTAGCGGACGGACCGCTCCACACATGGGACTCGACGCTCAGCTCGTGCTGCGGCGTGCCGATCGTGTCAGCTCCGCTCACCCAGTACATGCGGAACGGGTTGTCCATCTCATAGCGAAGGGTGTCATGCGCGACCTGGTAGTGCGGAGCCTGCGCCGAGGCGGCCATTGAGACGCCACACAACGCCGCCACTATGAATCGAAGTTGGAACAAGCTTCCCTCCTGGTTGCCTCGTAGGGCCGCCGCACTGCTCCGTGGCGGATAGTTCGCCGAGATGATACGCCGGATTCGACACCACGCTAGCTTGTCGTCTTGCTCTGCTACTTCGAGAATCACGTAACCCTTCCCTGATGAACGACTCCTCTCCCCAGCGCGGCGCGCTCTGGGCGCTCGCCGCGATGGTTCTCATCTGGGCATACAGCTGGATCGTGATGAAGCAGGTTCTGCGTTACGTCGGCCCGTTCGACTTCGCCGCCATGCGCTACCTCGGCGGAGCGATCGTGCTCTTCGCGGTACTCGTGCTGCGCGGAGAATCGCTGAAAGCTCCGCCGCTGAAGTTGACGATCCTCATCGGCCTCTGCCAGACCACCGCATTTCAGGCGCTCACGCAGTGGGCGCTGGTAGGCGGCGGCGCCGGACGCGTCTCGCTGCTCGCCTACACGATGCCATTCTGGGTCGTGCTGCTCGCGTGGCTGCTCCTGTCCGAGCGGCCATCATCACGTCAGTGGCTGGGGCTCGCACTCGCCGCGCTCGGCCTGGGGTGCGTGATCGAGCCGTGGCGTGGCCCGGGTAACATTCACAACGTGCTGCTCGCGGTCGGGGGCGGCGCGGCATGGGGACTCGGCACGGTGCTGAGCAAGCGCATGTTCGAGCGACACGCACCGTCGCCGCTCGCCTTCACTGCCTGGCAGATGCTCTTCGGCGCGCTGGCGCTCTGCGTCATCGCGCTGCTCGTGCCATCGCGGCCGATCGCGTGGACGCCGGCTTTCATCGCGGAGCTCGCGTACAGCGTGCTGCTGGCATCGAGTCTGGCGTGGCTGCTCTGGCTCCTGGTGATTCAACGTCTTCCGGCCACGGTCGCCGGTCTGTCGAGTCTCGCGGTGCCTGTGGTAGCGGTGCTGATGGCATGGCTCATCCTGCACGAGAAGCCAGACCTGATGGAATGGCTCGGCATCGCGCTCATCGTTTGCGGTCTGGTGGCGGTGAGCGAGAGGCGCAGAGCCGGCTCTCGAACCGAGCCGGCGCGGGTCGTTCGCCTCGAGAGCTGACCACGCACCTCTGCGCCGCGCGGCCTCGCAGGCCACGAAAACGGGGGCCGGTCACTCGACCGGCCTCCGGAGCACAGTCGCCTGCGGAAAAACTTCTACTGCGCGATTATCGAGCCCGCCTCTACGCGGAAGTCGTTTACCACCCCGTTGCCCTGAAATCCGGTGTATCTGATTCCGCTAACGGAATACTGAAGTGCCGGAGTCGCTACTCCGTCTACCGATCCGACCACTATTCCGGTACCGGGATCGTAACTCACCGCGATCCTGTGGTGGTTCTGGACGAGCGTCGTGGTTCCAGGGAACACGGTAAGCGGAATGGTTCCCGACACACTCGGGCCCCGCAGGCCAACCGAATCGGGGTGAACCGGCTGGCTCAGGTGGCGAACTACTCGTTGGATATCGTGAATGCCCCGGCAGCCGTCGGGTTAACACGCGCCGACTTACGACGCAGCGTGAGGCCGATCCGCTACTCGCGCGCTCCGCTGTCGCAAGCTCAATCCTCGGCCGCATCTTCTGTGGCCACCGCGGGCGGCGTGTCTTCGGGGCAGCGCTCGATGCTCGCGGTGTAGCTGAACGACGGCCAGTCGGCCCGGTGCCAGTGGTACGAGTCGGCGGATGACAGCACCAGGTCCCACACTACCGGCGTGCCGTCGGCGGTAAGGCGAGTCTCGCCGCGAATCTGGCCGCGCACGTGGTGGCGGCTGTGCTCCGAGATGTCGTAGACGGCCACCTGATGCACCGCGCCGGTCGAATCGGTCCACGGCTCGCCCTGCGTGATCGTCATGATGCTGTGATCGGGCGAGAAGGCCACCGTGTGCCGGCGCGTCACGCAGAACGAGTCGGCGGGAGCAGTGCTCCACGCCCAGGTGCCGGATGCCACGGTGAAGATGTCGGTATCTGGTGCCACGTCGTAGTCGGGCTTCCACGGCGCCCACCATGCGACGAGTCCACCTATGACGGCCACCAGCGCCACCAGAATCGCGGTGTCGTGCAGGAAGATCCGCCGTCGGTTCGCTGCTCGCTGGTCTGTATCGCGCATGCCATCTCCGAAGAGTTGTGCTATGGCGGCCCGGCGTGGAGCCGAGTGCTCGTATCCGCGGAGGCCGCCGGTACGATGCTGCGACGATCGATCGCGGTGACGATCGATCGCGGTATAGTGTATCACGCAGAGCCGTCGGTGGCCATGCGACGGTCGGAGGCGCGGCGGGGCGGTGATGAGCCGCGTGCGATTCCGAAATGACAGCGGCGCTCCGTGGCCGTGTGGTATCGCGACAATACGTAATCGCGGTCGGCCAGATACGTCGGTCGGCTGATTGGGACGCTCGAGGCCCCGGGCTAGAGTGGAGTCGTACCAGCTCACACTAGCCCACAGTTGTCCCGCCACAGGAGCGTCTCCCATGCGTACTATCTTCGGCATTCTCGCCCTCTCGCTTTCACTCGCGGCGTGCATGGGCGACATCTTCAGTAGTGACAGCTTCGGCAGTGGTGCCAGTTCCGGCCCTGACACGCAATTCACCGGGAGCTGGAGTGGGGAGGTGAATGGGTTCAGAATCACCTTCTCGATCGACACGGGCATGTGTGAATGGGGCTGCTCGGCCAGGGGAGTAGGCAGCTTCGTCCGTAGCGCGACTGGCGATAGCGGATCGACCGCCGTATCCATCTTCGCTTACACGCCCGGAGTTCCGAGCCAGGTCGACTTCAACATCGACTTCACCGCGGCCGCGGCCGATGACACCGAGCTCGAGACTTCGTTGATCGCGGGAATGCCCGATGCATCGCACCTGGTCGGTCGCGTCTTGTACGACGACATGCTCCAGGTAGACACGGGATCCACGGTCACCTTCATCAGAAAATGAGCCTGTCGTGCGAAACGACGGGGCCAGGTCTTGACTTGATACACTTTCCGGCGCCCGCCGGAAAGTGTATCAAGTCAAGACCTGGCCCCGTCGCGTTGGCGCGAAGTGAGCCGGTCATCTCACGCCGATCACCTTGTGCGTCTGGATGCTCACCCTGCATCCAAGTCGTAGCGCGGCCGCCATACAGAGCTCGGTGGCCTTGCGGCTCTCGCTCATGGGCTGGAGCGAGAGCGTGCTCATGTCGGTGAGCCCATGCTCCCGGATGAAGGCCTCGAAGCGCTCGATGTCACTCGCCCTGCCGACCACCATCTTGATCTCATCCGCGCCGCGCACCACGTCGGGGAGAATGGGACGGCCGGCGGGATTTCCGATCTTCGGGGAGCAGCACACGAAGTCGCACGTATCGCCGGGCGATACGCGACGCATGTTGCCGGACGGCGACACCGACGATCCGTCAGACACATCGAGTGGACGGCTGGACTCGTCCAGGAGGTGCCCTCGTGCCGTCCCCGATGTCTCGAGCGCCACCTTGAACCCCGCCCTGTGCAGCGCGCCGACGAGCGGCCGGATCGGCTGCTCCGCGGGCTCGCCGCCGGTGAGCAGCACCCACTCTGCGCCTGGCGCGCTCTTCTCACATTCGTCGCGCACCGCCTGCACGAGCGATCCCTCGTCGAGCTCCGCCCACAGGTCATTGCTCCCACGCGCCTCGTCCAGAGTCGCGCGGCGCCACGGGAGCGCGACCTCGCCCGTCGCCCAGGTCTCCTTCGTGTCGCAGAACGTGCACCCCACCGAGCAGCCGTGGAGCCGGAGGAGGATCATCGGCGTGCCGACCATCCTCCCCTCGCCCTGGATCGTGGCGTAGAGGTCGTTCACCCGATAGGTAGCACTCACGGTCTGTACTCCGCCCACGTATCGGGCGACTCGCTCACGGCGATGGAAGCCAGCAGCGGCAGCTCCGGCTTGAAGCGCTCGTACAGCGCGCGCGAGATCGCCTCGGCGGTGGTGTACGTGCCGATGCCGAGCACGTCGTTCAGGTTCCTATGATCGAGCGCCGTCTCGATGTAGTGCTCCACGGGCTCGAGGAGAGCGTAGTCGAGCACGAACCCATCGGCATCCAGCTCGTCGCTCTCCAGCGTCACGCGCACCCTGTAGTTGTGGCCGTGGAGGCGCGCACACTTGTGCTCGGGCGAGTGGGCGCCGAGGTGAGTCAGCTGGTGCGCGGCACTGAAGTGGAAGGTCTTCTCGATGCGGTGCATGATCGGCTTGGCGGAGCTCTTCGAGGTCAGGCGTATTCGGCAACGCGGGCGGAACAGTGCGTCACGCCCCGTCATTGAAAGGTATATGAGACTTCATCGACCGTGACCCGAGCTTCGTCCCTCACCGAATCTCGCGCCCCCTCCCGGTCCCGCTCCAGCAGCGCAAGACCGTGGTGGGCCCTCGCCAGCGGCTATATCGCATGCATCTGGGCCATCCTGTTCGCCCTGGCGAACATCTACCTCCAGCTCGGTGGCCCCGGCCTGACCGGCGTCAGGCACAGCTTCCGCTGCGGAGTCATGCTGCTGAACCTGGGAGTCGTACCGATCAAGCTGGTGGCCGCGCTGGTCGCGCTGGGGCTGGTGCGGCCGTGGGGTGAGAGCCTGTCTCCTCGCCTTCGCCGCCTGCTGCTCATCGCCGCGTGGAGCGGTTGCGCCATTCTCGTCGGATACCCCGTGATCGGGATGTCGCTGACTGCTGCCGTGCAGAGCGGGCTCCTCGCGGCCCCACCCACAGGGTTCAAGGTAGGAGGAGGATTCCAGACCCGTGTACTGCTCTACGGGACGTTCTTCATGACACCAGGGATCCTCTACGGAATCGCCGCGTGGGACTACCGGCGCGCGACATCGGGCAAGCGCTAGTCGTTCGAGCCCTCACGCATCGGCGCTCGCGCGATCTGACCGCGTCGCCTTCCGCTCCGCCACCCACCTCCCCACCGAGAACGGCCCCGCTCCCAGCAGCGCCAGCGCGACCAGACTGGCGATGTACAACAGGTTGATCTCGTAGCCGGGCGGACCGAACACCGGGCCTGCTTCGGTGAGCCCGATGGTGTTCACGGAGCTGAAGCCGTACCGCAGCTGCACGGTGAACATCGCGACCAGCATCGATGCGATCAGCGGGATGCTCGCCACCGCCACGAGCACGCCGAGGAGGATGGCCAGGCCGCCGAACACCTCGAGGAGCGTGACGATCCACGCGGTCGCGACCGGCATCGGAACGCCGATCTGCTGCAGCAGCTGGCCGAAGTGCTCCGGTCCCCTACTCCACTTGGCTATGCCGTGCGCCATGAAGCCGTATCCGACGATCAACCGGAGGGGGAGGAGCGCCCAACCGTGTTGCGGTGCTTCGTACGATCTCCGGAATCCCTCGATCATCACGACCTCCGATCCATGGAATGGACTGATTGATCCATTCTAGCTGCGGCCGTCTGGATTGTCCAGTCCAATTTCGTTATCGTTCGGCATGACCGACGCATCCGCTCCGCAGGTGGACGGGCTCACGCCGAAGGGTCGCGCGACGCGCCGCCGTATCGTCGCGGCTGCCGCCGACCTGATGTTCGAGCACGGAGTCGCGCGCACCAGCCTCGACGACGTGAAGGAGTCGGCGGAGGTCAGCAGCTCGCAGCTGTACCACTACTTCGAGGACAAGAGCGCGCTCGTGAGCGCCGTCATCGAGTACCAGACCGAGGAAGTTCTCTCGGGCCAGCAGCCGCACCTCGCGAGTCTCGACAGCATCCCCGCGCTGCGCGCGTGGCGCAGCGTGCTGGTCGGCTTCCGCCGCGATCTCGAGTGCCGGGGCGGATGCCCCATTGGTTCGCTCGGAAGCGAGCTCGCGGACACGGACCAGCGTGCGCGCGCCGAGGTGGCGGCGGGGTTCCGGCGCTGGGAGACGAGCATCCGCGACGGCCTGCGCGCGATGCGCAATCGCGGCGACCTGATGCGGGGCGCGAAGCCGGACGACCTCGCCGTGGCGCTGCTGGCCGCGGTCCAGGGCGGCATCCTCCTCAGCCAGATCCACCGCGACGCGCGGCCGATGGAGATCGCTCTCGACACCGTCATCGATCACATCGAGTTGCTGACGGTGCGGCCACGGAAACGACGCGTCAGATCACGTGCGCGCTGACGCACGGCGCGGGGACCCGATGGCTCGGCCCTCCACATACCGTAGCGAGATGATCGCCTCGGCCGCACCCTGTACTCCCGTCGATGCCACACGCGGAGCGCCGCCGCCTTGGTAGACGCGACTACGCTCTACGTGCTCGCGGTGATTCTCGTGGCGACGCTCATCCGCTCCACCTTCGGCTTCGGCGAAGCGCTGGTCGCCGTGCCGCTCCTGGCACTCCGCATCCCGGTCGCGGTGGCCGCGCCGGTCGCGGTGCTGGTTTCGATCTCCGTGGCCGGATTGATCGTCGCGCAGGACTGGCGCCAGATCGAGCTCCGCAGCGCGAGCTGGCTGATCGCCTCGTCGCTGCTCGGCATTCCGCTGGGGCTTCTGCTCCTCACGATGGCGAGCGATCACATGGTGAGGCTGCTCCTCGGCCTCGTGATCGTCGGCTTCTCGCTCTACTCCATTGGCGCGCGGGCGAAGCTACATCTCGAGACCGACCGTCTCGCCTGGCTGCTCGGTGCCGGCTTCTGCTCGGGGATCCTCGGCGGTGCGTACGGTATGAACGGGCCGCCGCTCGCCATCTACGGCGCGCTCCGTCGCTGGTCGCCGCAACGCTTCCGCGCCACGCTCCAGGGGTACTTCCTCGCGGCGAGTCTCGCCGGACTTGCTGGCTACGCGGCCGTCGGACTCTGGCGCCCGCCCGTCACGCGCTACTTCCTGCTCTCGCTTCCCTGCGTCCTCGTAGGCGTCGTGGCCGGCCGGTGGCTCAACAGCCGGCTCCGCGGCGATGGATTCTTCCGGCTCGTCTACGTTGGCCTCATCGTCACCGGCACCGTTCTCATCGTCCAGGCGACGGGGTGAGGTCGTTGAAATCGAGCAGGCTCGACCATGGCTTCACCATGTTTGAGCCTGCTCGATTTCAACGACCTCACCCCGTCGTTTACGCCGTTGCCGCCCGCACCGGAAGCTTCCAGCCAGGGCGCACGAAGTGGCAGGTATACCCGTCAGGAATCCGCTCGAGGTAATCCTGGTGCTCGGGCTCCGCCTCCCAGAAGTCGCCCGACGGGACGACCTCGGTCACCACCTTTCCCGGCCACAGCCCCGAAGCATCCACGTCGGCGATCGTGTCTTCCGCGACCCGCCGCTGCTCGTCGGTCGTGTAGAAGATCGCCGAGCGATAGCTCATCCCGATGTCGTTCCCCTGACGATTCAACGTCGTCGGATCGTGGATCTGGAAGAAGAACTCCAGAAGCTGGCGATAGCTGATCTTCGCCGGATCGAAGATGATCTCGATCGCCTCGGCGTGGCTCCCGTGATTGCGATACGTGGCGTTGGGCACATCGCCGCCGGTGTAGCCGACGCGCGTCGAGATCACACCTTCCTTGCGGCGAATGAGATCCTGCATTCCCCAGAAGCAGCCGCCCGCGAGTACCGCGCGTTCCTCGGTCATCGTACCTCCTCCACCTGATCCAGGTAATCACCGTAGCCCTCGGTCTCCATCTGGTCGCGCGGGATGAAGCGCAGCGACGCCGAGTTGATGCAGTAGCGCAGCCCACCGCGATCGCGCGGTCCGTCCGGGAAGACATGCCCTAGATGACTGTCGCCGTGCGCCGAGCGCACCTCCGTGCGAACCATCCCGTGGGACGCGTCGCGCAGCTCGTTGACGTTGGCGGGCTCGATGGGCTTCGTGAAGCTCGGCCAGCCGCACCCCGACTCGAACTTGTCGGACGAAGCGAAGAGCGGCTCGCCCGATACGATGTCGACGTAGATGCCCGGCTCGTGATTGTGCAGATACTCTCCGGTCCCCGGACGCTCGGTAGCGCTCTGCTGGGTCACCCGATACTGCTCGGGTGTGAGCTTCGCGATGGCCTCGGGACTCTTTCCGTACTCTGGCATTGGCTCCCCCTCCTGCGGGCGCGATCCAGGAAATATGATCGATGACGCAAGATGCTGTCGCCCCGCGCCGTGCTGCCGCGGCTGACAACGGACTCCATCCTGCTAACGAACGCGCCTGCCGTACGGGTCCCGCTTCGTTTCGCCCGGCGTCGGGTCCGCGGGACGGGAAGCGCGGCAGGGCTCCGGCGCTGTCGCAGCGCTCCACCGCGTGCCATCGTATCGTGGATGATCCGCCCGCCGCTTTACCAGCGGGCTCTCCCAACCCAGGAGCTCCAGCGATGATCCGAAAGACGCTCGCCGTGCTCGCGCTGATCGGCACTTCGGCGCTGCCCGGCGCGCACGCCTCCGCGCAGACCACCACGCGCCGCGCCGCGCCAACTTCCACCGCGGCTACGACTGCCCACACCGCCACCGCGCCTCTTCCCCTCCCGGAGCGCGCGGTGCGGCGCGACATCCCGATGACCGATATGATCCGGCGCGCGTACGCCGCCGGAACGCGCGACTCCACGGGACGTCCCGGCGCGCACTACTGGCAGCTCTGGATGGACTACAAGATCGACGCGCGCTTCGACTCGGCTACCGAATCCATCAGCGGTACCGAGACGGCGGTGATCCACAACAACAGCGACTCCGCGATGCACGCAATCGTGCTGCGGCTCGATCAGAATCTCTTCGCGCCCAACGTGCCGCGCGCCGAGGTGGTCACCGACATCACCCAGGGCATGCAGGTCACGAAGCTCACCGTGAACGGCGCTCCGGTGGATCTCGACCCGCCGCCACCGGTGCGACGGAGGCGCGGCGAGCCACCGCAACCGCCAGCCGAGCTCCTGGTGCGCGGCCTCGACCAGACCGTGGCGCGCATCGCGCTTCCCGAGCCCATCCCCGCGCACGGCACCGCCACAGTGGGTGCCGAGTGGCACTTCCAGGTCCCCAAAGTCGTGGAGCCCACGCGCGGCATCCGTATGGGCCGCTGGGCCGACACGCTCTATCAGGTGGGCCAGTGGTATCCGCGCGTGGCCGTGTACGACGACCTGCGCGAGGGCGGCTGGGACGCCGATCCGTACCTCGGTCCGTCGGAGTTCTACAACAACTTCGGCAGCTTCGACGTGCACCTCGACATGCCCGCGGGGTGGATAGTCGGCGCGACCGGCGTGCTGCGGAATCCCGAAGAAGTGCTCACCGCCACGGAGCGCGATCGGCTGGCTCGGCTCGTGGCGTCCGACACGCAGCAGACGATCGCCGGACCTGCCGACCGTGGACCGGGGAAGTCCACGCTGGGAACGGCGGGGAGCCGGCTGATCTGG
>DATCXR010000339.1:0-22335 GCA_036565685.1 Gemmatimonadaceae bacterium | reverse complement strand
TTCGGTGCATCGAACGCCACCGCGGTCGGCACGGCCTGGCGGATGATGGACGCGAGCGTCTGCCTTGGCTGGCTGGCGATCTGCTCGTCGGTAATGATGCTTATCGGGTTCGGTAGCGCTTTCACTTCCGTCGGCACTATCGTCCCGGTCGTCACTACCTGATCGAGGGTCTGCGGAGAAGGCGTCATCCGGATCTCCGCGACTGCCTCGGAGCCCGCGTCCACCACGACCTGAACCGTGGCGGGGAGGTAGCCGAGTCGACGCGCTGTCAGCGCGCGCGTGCCGGGGTCGACACCGGCTATCCGAAATTTCCCGTCGTCCCCGCTGATCGCGGCGAGGTTGGTGTCCGCGACGACTATTCTGGCACCCGTTACGGCAGCCCCGGTGCTGGCGTCGATCACGCGCCCCGAGATGGCACCCGTCGAGTCGGTTCGCTCTGCTGGAGCATCGCCCGGGTGCGCGCGTTCGATCACGATTCCATCATCGCCGGATCTCGCCACCAATCCCGTATCGCGCAGTAGCAGATGTATGGCATCGACGACGAGAGTATCGGTCACCGTGATGGACACGAGTCGCTCTCCAGGAATCTCCGCGTCGTTGTAGAGAATGGGGATGCGGCCCTTGCGGGCTATCTCGCGAAGCGCTGCCTTCAGCGGCACTTCGTGGAGCGTGAGCGTGATGCGTTCCGCTAGCGACGGTGATCCCTTACTCTGAATGCCCACACCAGCGGCTTCACTGTGCGTTGCCGGTAGATGTGCATCGGAGCTCGTCAGCCCGATCTGCGCGGTCAGTGGTGATGAGAGCATGGTCACGACACCGAGTACCAGGCCCCAGTTAGCAGCGCTGCAACTGATGCTCATGGATGTGCCTCCGGCAGAGGGTCGCCTGGACCCCCTATCTCAGGTTGGAGTTTTCAGCGAGGAACCGAGGTTCAGCTACCGTCCGGTAGCGAGGTGACCACCACTACGCTTCCCTCATGCCTGAATCGGGCGTGCACCACCGGGCCAAGTACCGCGAGCGCCCCGGAGAGGGAAGCCGAACTGAATCCGCCAGTGAAGTACTGCCTCTTCAACGTCGAGTCGCTCATCCTGAACTCCACGCCGTACCAGCTCGCGAGCGCCGCGAGCACCTCGGGCAACGGCGCTGCGTCGAACTCGAATCTCCCGCTCGCCCACGATCCGTAGCTCTCCGAATCGCCGGTGAAGCGAGCGATCGCTCCACTCGAGTCGACGTACGCTCCGTCTCCGGGTCGCAACTCCACCGACGCGGTACGATTATCGTCGCGCGCGTGTAACGCCGCGGCTCCCGACCGCACCGCCACACGCGCGCGCGAATCGCCAGCGTACTCTCTCACCACGAAGACCGTCCCCAGATCCTCTACCACCACATTCCGGGTCCGAACGCGGAACGGTCGCTCGGCATCATGTTCGACGTCGAAGTATGCTTCTCCCTCGAGCTGGAGCTCACGAGGGCCTGTATGGGGGGATATGGTGTAGCGAAGACTGCTGCTGGGAGCGAGGATGGCGCGGCTACCGTCCGGCAGTTCCACTGTGTCCAACTCGGCGACCAGCGTCGTCACCGTTCGCGGCATTGCCGATGTACCGATGCCGATGGACTCGAGCAGTCCCGCCGCGATGCCCGAGCTCAGCGCGAAGCCGATCACCAGCACCGCGGCCGCGGCCAGACCGATCGCCATCCAGCGATTGCGACTCGCCCCGCCGCGAGAGTGGGAGCCGAGCGAGGGAATTGCCAGCACCCTCGCCTTCCGCTCGCGGAGCGCGTCGCCAGATCCGCGCGAACCCGAGCCTGTCCGCACGTGGAGCAACCGGAGCAGCTGCTCCTCGCGAGCCACCTCGCGAAGCATCTCCAGTGTATCGGGACGTCCGTAGAGACGCTCCACCGCCCGTCGCACCTCGATGTCCTCGGGCCGCGCGCGATCGGAGGTGATCGCGCGCAGAAATGCCTCGAGCTCATCGTCGCTATCCGTCGCGCCGGGAGGGGTCATGTCTGTAGAACGTGCGAGCCGCGCGAATCCCTAATCGTCGCGCTGATTCGTCTGGCTTCCGCGTCGCATCCGCTCGCGCAACTGTCGCATCGCGCGCCCGAGATAGTTCTCGACCGACTTCACCGGCATCCCGAGCTCCCGCGAGATGTCCTTATAGCTCTTGCCCCCCAACCAGCGCAGCTCGAGCACGTGGCGCATGCGCTGTGGGAGCGTGGTGAACGCCTGCCGGACGATCTCCTTCGCTTCGCTGCGCTCGAGCTCCTCGTCGGGCGGGAGCGGCCCCGCGCTCATCCCCGGTGCCCACCCGCTCGCCGCCCCGATCTCCTCGATCGAGGCCTCCACCCGATCGTGACGCAGGTAGTCGATGCACGCATTCCGGACTGAGACTCTGAGGTAGGCAGCGAGCCGGGTGTCGGCGGGAAGGGAGAGCCGGTCGCGCCAGAGGCGCGCGAAGACATCCATGACGATGTCCTGGGCCGCGGCGTCCGATCGAACCACGCGAGCCGCCTGACCGATCAGCGACGTGACGTGGCTACGGAAGGCTCGATCGAAGGCGTCGTCATCGCCCTTCCGGATCTCGGCGACAAGCGCGGCATCCCGCGCGTAGGGATCGTCGGCTTCCGTCTCGTGGCGCGCCCCGGCGTCGGTACCGCCGGCCCCTTCTCGCGCCGAGCGGCCGGGCTGCGGGTCTGATCGATCCGCGTTGCCCGGCCGCTTCGGTCCGACGAATGCCGCCATCAGCCCCCCGACAGGCGCGTGTACCACATCGTGCTACATCGTGATGCGTGGGGGACAACATACGGCTTCGGGCTAGCGTGTCAATACGCTCGCTCAGTCGTGCAGCTTCTTTCTTTTTGGCGTCTTCGGCTTTGCGGGCTGTGCCGGCCTGCTGGCGGATCCTGGTGGGGTGGGCAGCTTCGCTTCAGCGACTCTGCGCTGCTGCCGCCTCTCGGAGAAGTCGATTCCAGCGGTGGAGCGCCCACGCTGATGCTCAGCGTCCCATGCATCGAGGGCCTGCATGATCGCGCGCCGGGCCCACGTCGACTTGTCCAGATGATCCGCCTCGGCCACGCGGCGCAAGCGCTGGTGGCCCTCCGGGGTCATTCGAATCTGCAGGAACTCGGACTTCGACATTCGCCAGGCTTGCTCTCTGTGGTCGTCTCACAAGACACCACGGCAAGGTATGGCGAAGGGTTCGAATACGCTGTCTCACAATGTGTTACGGCAAGTTCATCTCGACTCCAGGGTCTCTTCCTCGAGCTTGCGATGTATGGTACTGTGTACTATATTTATTCGATTCCAATAATACACTCACCCGGGAGGCGAAACCTTGAAAGAGAAGCGGGCTCCCACCGGCAATCGGAGCAGGAGGGCGGTCAGAGAAGCGCCCGCCTTCGAGTATGGAAAGCGCCCCGGCATTCGGACGGACCGCGCGACGCTCACCGCCCGCGTGGCGGAGGCTTCACCCGCCCCCACCTACACGAGCGCGCGCATCGCTCGAATCAGAGACGGGCTGCGCCTCTCGCAGGCCGTCTTCGCCATGGCGCTCAACGTGAGCGCGGAGACCGTTCGTGCGTGGGAGCAGGGGAAGCGGGAGCCCGACGGAGCGGCGCTCAGGTTACTTCAGATAGTCGAGCAGCATCCCGAGTGGATCATGGAGACAGTGAGCATCAGGAATCAGGTGAGCAGCACCGCGGACGGGTAGACGAAGCTGTGAAGGCTTCTCCCGCGCCTCGATTCGATAGCGGACTCAACAGTAGTGCGCGGAGGGCCTCGACTTCCGTGACGTACCGGCCGGAGGCGCGCACAATCTTCACAAGCACAGTAGTGTTACCTTTCGCCATGTGGCAGCGCACCGCTCGGCTCTGGACGAGTGCGCCGGATTCGTACGCCTCGACCCCCGAGTATCCGATGCAGCAGAACGCGAACGGCGGCCGGCTGGCCGCATTCCTCGCCGACGATCTCCGGCAGGCTCGGATCAAGCTCACCGCGCTCTGGCTGGAACGGATCAGCGCACGCGTTCGGCTTGCCCCGAACCAGGTGCTCCCAACGGACGCGCTGCTGGACCACATACCGCTCATCATCGATGGCATCGCGGCGCATCTGGAGGATCCGGCGCAGCTGGTCGCGGCCGATGCCGAGGTCATCATGCACGCGCGCGAGCTCGGAGCGCTCCGGCACGAGCAGGGCTTCGACCTCTTCGAGATCCTGAAGGAGTACGAGATTCTCAGCGGGATTCTCCTGGAGCACCTCACGGTCGCAGCCGACGAGTCCCACGTCCCCTGCGGACGGGGTGAGCTCGTTGAATGCGCGCAGCGGGTGTTCCACGCCATAACGTTGGTGCAGGAGGCGACTGCGGCCGAATACATGCAGCTCCTGCAGGACAAGCTCTCGGAGCGCGAAGAGCGGCTGCGCCACTTCAACCGTACGCTGACGCACGAGTTCAGGAACCGGATCGGCGCCGCGCGCGGGGCCGCTCAGATACTGCTGATGCCGGGCATCCCCGAGTCCAAGCAGGCGGAGCTCGTGGGCGTCGTCGACCGCAGCACCCGAGACATGCAGCTCGTGCTCGACAACCTCCTGGAGCTCTCGCGCGTGAAGGGAGACATCAGGCAGCAGCGTCACGTGCGCCTCCCGGAAGCAGCGCGAGAAGTGGTTCGCGAGCTGCGCGAGATGGCCGACGCCGCGGGCGTGTCGGTACGGCTGAGGGAGGAGCTTCCCGACTGTGAAGTTCCGGCGGCCGCGGTGGAGCTCTGCCTCACGAACCTCGTAGCCAACGCCATCAAGTACGCGGACCCGCGCAAGTCCGAGCGTCGCGTGGAAGTCCGCGGCTACCACGGCACCGACGACGACGACGGGGAGCGCGTGGTGGTGGTGGAGGTATGCGACAACGGCATCGGGGTCCCGGAAGACCAGCGCGACCAGCTATTCCGCCGCTTCTTCCGTGTGAACGACGAGCGAACCGCCGGCATCGGGGGAACTGGCCTGGGGCTGAGTATAGTACGCGAGACGATCGAGGAGCTGGGCGGCCGCGTGTGGACCGATTTCCCCGCCGAGGGTTCGATCTTCGCCTTCACCCTTCCCTGCCGGCGTCACGGCGAGCGCCGCGAGGCGGACCGTGAGAAGACCCAGGAGGCGGAGACGCCGCGCATGGGATCTGTGTGATCTTCCTCAGGGAATGACGGCGCAGCCCGGCGAACGATGGCTGGCGTGCTTATTGCCCCGATGACGAGCGGGAGCTGAGTGCTCCTGCCTCGGGGCATCTCTCGCTGCGGGACCAGACTCCGCTTCCGGACTTCACGGGACTGGAGGTGCGCCGATGTCCAATGCCGTACAGCGTATCGCGATCTCGCTCCTGCTGGGCGTCGCATGCGCATGCAACCCGTTTCGCCAGCAGACGCCGGTCGAGATCTCGGATAGTGGCCCGTCGTATGGATCGAGATGGAACGCGACGCTCGCCACACCGGCCGCGCTCACTGGTGCACTCGATGTCCACGGTACGGCGTGGATGGCCCCCGCCGCTGGGCACACGACCGCCGGTGTGAGCATCTCCAACGCCGCCCCTGGTGGCACCCACCCGTGGCACATTCACGCGGGGCGCTGCGGGGGGAACGGCGCCATTGTCGGTCCCGCGGACGCGTATCCTCCGCTCAACGTCGCGACCGATGGCACCGCGAGCGCTCAGGCCAACCTGGATATCCCGCTTCCGGAATCCGGGGAGTATTACGTGAACGTACACGCCTCGAGCGACAACATGGGTACGATCATCGCCTGCGGGAATCTCGCGCCGCCGATCCGGTAGCGACCAGCTCGGCTTCGGATTCAGCACCTCAGCCCCCGGACGGAGCGGGCTTCTCGCGGCCGCTCGCCCGGGTCAACGTCCGGGCGCTGGTACGTTCCGCCTGCGCGATCAGGCGGGTCGTGACTGCAAGCGTCCCTTCGACGGCTGGTGTGCCGAGCGAATGCTCGTGCCTCCGTACCATTTTCTCGATCTCCTCGCGCAGGATGCGGTACTCGCATCGGATCGCCTCGACCGTCCAGCTCAGGCGAGCGCGCTGTGCTCCATGGCGCACGGCAACCACGCGATGAATCTCCATCGCGTCAGCGAGGACGCTCGATGGCTGTCCGCCCGCTTCGTCCAACGCGACGAGCAGCCCCGCAAGGTCGGCCAGGTAGCTGGCCACGTGGTCGGAGAGCTGGTAGAACTTGAGCTCGGACGCATTCGGCGCGGGACACTCGGCGCGGAGGCGCGCGACGAAAGTCTCGACGAGCGTCTGCAGCTCGCGCATGAGGATCTCGCCCAGCTGCGCGAGGCCGTGTGCGTGCGGAACGCCGGCCAGGTCGCTCTCGTGCCTCGGCTTGACACGAGGCCCCGGCGTCACGGCCGGCAGCCAGAGAGTGAACTCCGAGCCGGTTCCCTCCGTGCTCCGGACGGTAATGTCGCCGTGCATCAGCCGCGCGAGTCGCCGGCTGATGGCGAGGCCGAGCCCGGATCCGTCGTTGGACCGTGTCCGCCCCGACACCACCTGGACGAACGGCTCGAAGATGCGCGTCAGTTGCCCCGCTCCGATCCCGATGCCGGTATCGTGGACCCGGAAATAGGTCCAGCTTCCACCCGGGCGCAAACGGGTATCGGGATCCGGTCGAGTAGTATGCCCGTAGTCCACAGAGACCGTCCCGCCCGAGTCCGTGAACTTCACCGCATTCGTGAGAAGGTTCACCAGGATCTGCCGGACGCGGTTCTCGTCGCCCGCGAAGGAGATGTCCTCCTCGGGCGCATTGGGCGCGACGAGCCTTATTCCGTGAGCTTCGGCAGCCGGTTGGACGAGCGCGGCCGCAGCGTCCACGACGGTTGAAGCCGGTACCGGCGCGACATCGATCGTCAACTGGTCGGCATCCACCTTCGCGAGGTCGAGGATCTCGCTCACGAGGCCCAGTAGATGCTCACTGCTCGCGAGGATGCGAGCGATGTGCCGCTGATGCTCTGGCGAAAGCTGCCCTCCGATTCCGAGATCGAGAAGCTGTGCGTAGCCGATGACGGCGTTGAGGGGTGTTCTCAACTCGTGGCTCATCACGGCCAGGAAGTCGCTCTTGGCGCGGTTCGCGGCTTCGGCTTCGGCTCGAGCGGCGCGCTCGCGCTCGACCTGGCGGGCGTGCTCCTCCGCGCGGCGGCGATCCGTGATGTCGCGGATGGAGAGGAGGCAGGCCAGCTCGCCGCGCCACTCCATTTCCACGACCCGAAGCTCGGCGGTCAATGCCTTCCCGTCCGGGCGTACGAGCTCGATCTCGGCCGGTGCATCGTTGGTGATGGGGAATCCGAGCTCCGTTCCCACGAGCGTGTGGGCGCTCCGCGCAAAGAGCTGCTCGGCCGCCGGATTGGCGAAGCGGATCGCTCCGTCGGCACCGACGATCACGATTCCGTCAGCAAGTTGCTCGATTATCGATCGGAGCCGACGCTCCTCGCTACCATTCGTCGTTCGCCGATCCGTCCCCGTCCTTCGTTCGAGCATTCTCCGTGTACCCGTCTCGCAGGTGAGGCCAAGCTGCGGGCCGCCATGGCCCCCCCGCCTCCTGGAATGTCAAGGTCCGTGCCTCGCTGCGAAGGTTCGCGCCATACGTTATCTTCTCGAACCCATACGCCCCGACCGGAGGTCCCGCTGTCTCAGTACCTGCTGAAGCTCTACGTCACTGGCAAGAGCCCGAAGGCAGATGCCGCTATCGCGAATCTCCAGCGAATATGCGACGAGGAGCTCGGCGAGAATTACGAGCTGCAGATCATCGACGTACTCGAGCATCCGCAACTGGCCGAGGACGACAAGGTTCTCGCGACGCCCACACTGATCAAGCGCCTTCCGCCGCCGCTGCGGCGCGTCATCGGCGATCTCTCCGACAGGCACAAGGTGCTACTCGGCCTCGAAGTTCGACCGGACGCCAGGCGTTCGGCCGGAGCCAAACGCCCGGCCGGATGAACGCGGCAGTGTATCCTCGAGCCGGCGAGTGACCGCACCAATCAGGAGCAGATGAGCAACCTACCTGCGTCACGCACGCCGTGGCCACGGCGTGGAGTCAACGTCCCAGTCATCCGGAGTTCCCGAGAGTGAGCGAGCAGGTACGCCAGGCATCCGGTCAGAAGCTCGAGAAGCTGGCGACCGGCATCGCCAGCTTCGACGTCATTGCGAAGGGTGGTCTCCCGAAGAACCGTACCACGCTCCTCTCCGGCACCGCGGGGAGCGGCAAGACGGTCTTCGCGATGCAATTCCTCATGGCGGGGATCCGGGATGCCGGGGAGACGGGCGTGTTCGTGACCTTCGAGGAGTCCGCGGCAGACATCCGGGCGAACATGCAGGAGTTCGGGTGGGAGCTGTCTGGATGGGAGCGCGAAGGGAAGCTGGCCATAGTGGACGCCTCTCCCGATCCGGACGTAGAGGTCGTCGAGAGTGGCGACTTCGACCTGGGTGCGTTGCTGGCACGCGTGAAGCACGCCGTGCGGATGGTGGGCGCCACGCGAGTGTCGGTCGACTCGCTCGGCGCCATCTTCTCCCAGTTCTCCGATCACTCCATCGTGAGGCGGGAGCTCTTTCGCATAGCTTCGGCCCTCAAGGCGATGGGCGTAACGGCGGTGTTGACCGCGGAGCGCACGGACGACTACGGCCCCGTCGCGCGTTACGGTGTCGAAGAGTTCATCGCCGACAACGTGATGATCCTTCGTAACGTGCTGGATGACGAGAACCGCCGGCGCACGATCGAGATTCTCAAGTTTCGCGGTACCGATCATCAGAAGGGCGAGTACCCGCTCACGATCATTCCCAATCGCGGCATAGTGGTCGTGCCGCTCTCGGCGATTCAGCTCCGGCAGAAGTCGTCCGAGGTGCGCATCTCATCGGGAAACGCGGAAGTGGATGCGATGTGCGGCGGCGGCTTCTTTCGCGACTCCGTCATCCTGGTCTCCGGTGCTACCGGCACGGGTAAGACGCTAACGGTCACGCAGTTTCTCCATGGCGGCGCAGCCAGGGGCGAGCGCTGCCTCCTCCTCGCGTTCGAGGAGAGCCGCGAGCAGCTCTTCCGCAACGCGAACGGATGGGGCGTGGACTTCGAGGGGATGGAGCGAGCGGGGCTGCTCCGTGTCGTATGCGACTACCCGGACGCCGCAGGCCTGGAGGACTGGCTGATCGCCATCCAGGATGTAGTGAAGGAGTTCAAGCCGGCCCGTGTTGCCCTCGACAGTCTGTCCGCGCTGGAGCGCGTCGGTTCGGCAAAGGCCTTCCGCGAGTTCGTCATCGGGGTCACGTCGTTTCTCAAGCACGAGGAGATCACGGGCCTCTTCACTGCTACTACCGCATCGCTCATGGGCGGGAGCTCCATAACGGAGACGCACATCTCCACGCTCACCGATTCCATAATCCTGCTGCGCTACGTGGAGATGTTCGGGGAAATGAAGCGTGGCATCACGGTCCTCAAGATGCGCGGCTCGATGCACGACAAGGAGATCCGCGAGTTCAAGATCGACGAGGCCGGCATGCACCTCGGACGTCCATTCCGGAACGTGACGGGGATTCTGGCGGGGACGCCGGTGCACCTGTCGCCGGGAGACATCGAGCGCATCTGGGCCGACTTCGACTCCACGGTCGGCGAAGGACGGAGAAGGACGGACAGGAATTAGTCTGCTTCGACCGGGCCGACGGTCGGGACGAGGGCCGAACAAACCGTCTCGACCGTCCGCCGGTATCACTCCGTCGCCATCACCCGCGACCGTGACGGTGCACGTTGCTGTTCCTCAGCCTCCCGGGCCGTAACACGGCCCGTGTCCGCTCCACGCATCCCTTCTTCTCTCAGAGATCGCCGATGCCGAACCGCCTCGCCTTCCTCGCGCTGACGACCGCAATCGCGCTCGGTCCCGCAGCCCCTGCCGCGATCACCGCACAGTCGCCGCGCCCCGCTGGCGACAACGCGATGTCGTCGCCCACCGATCCGCAGCGCGTCCCGAAGCTCCGCACCGCGTTCCCCGAGATCGACAGCTTGATGCGCGCTTTCGCCGAGCGGTCGAACGTGCCGGGGATCGCGTACGGGATCGTGGTGGATGGGGAGCTGGCCCACGCCGGGACGGCGGGTTACCGCGAGCTCTCATCGCGATCACCGGTAGACACCGGGACGGTGTTCCGCATCGCCTCCATGACGAAGAGCTTCACCGCGGTCGCCATCCTGCAGTTGCGCGACGAAGGAAAGCTCTCGCTCGAGGACCCGGCCGAGCGTTACGTGCCGGAGCTGGCGAATCTGCACTACCCCACGACCGATTCGCCGAAGATCACCATCCGCCACCTGCTCTCGCACTCCACCGGATTCCCCGAGGACAACCCGTGGGGCGACCGCCAGCTCGCGGACACCGATGAGCAGATGGCGGAGATGATGCGGAGCGGCATCCCTTTCTCCACCGCGCCCGGCACCAACTACGAATACTCCAACTACGGCTTCGCCATCCTCGGCCGCATCGTGGCCAACGTGTCGGGGATGCCCTACCCGCGCTACATCGGCGAGCATGTGCTGAAGCCGCTCGGCATGACTTCCACCACGCTCGAGAGCGCCGAGGTGCCGCCCGCGCGCCTGGCGCACGGCTACCGGTGGCAGGATGGAAAGTGGCTGGAGGAGGAACAGCTCCCCGACGGCGCGTTCGGTCCCATGGGAGGGATGCTCACGTCGATTGCCGATCTCTCCCGCTGGGTGGGCTTCATGCTCGACGCGTGGCCGCCGCGCGATGGCGCGGAGCGCGGGCCGCTCAGCCGCGCATCGCGGCGCGAGATGCAGCAGGTGGTGCGCTTCAACGGCGCGACCGTGGTGCGCGACACCGCCGCGGGCACCGTCTCACTGAGCGCGGGCGGGTACGGCTACGGGCTCGGCGTCAGGCAAACCTGCCTATTCCAAAGCGTGGTCTCGCACACCGGCGGGCTCCCGGGCTTCGGCTCGATCATGCTCTGGCTCCCGGACTATGGAGTAGGGATCGTCGCGCTCGGCAATCTCACCTACACCGGCTGGCGCGGTGTGACCGATGAGGCGCTCGCGGCACTCGCGCGCACCGGCGCCCTGGAGCCGCGCGCTCCGCGCCCCGCGCCCATACTGGCCGAGCGGCGCGAGCAGGTCTCGCGTCTGATGACGAACTGGAGCGACGCACTTGCCGACAGCATCGCGGCCGTGAACCTCTACCTCGACGAGTCGAAGGATCGTCGCCGCGCGGCTATCGAAAAAGTTCGAAATGAGGCGGGCGGGAGCTGCCGCAAGGAAGGACCGTTCGTGGCGGAGAACGCGCTGCGCGGCCGCTGGCGGATGCGCTGTGCGACGGGCGACATCGTGGTGTCCATCACGCTCGCGCCCACGGAGCCGGCCGCGGTGCAGCATCTCGATGTGCGGCCGATAGCGCGCGAGGAGAGTCTGGTGCCGGCGCGGGCGTGCAGGTAACGGGGTCGGGTCTGGAATCGTAAATCGATACAAGATGAGAGGCGGTTCCAGACCCGACCCCGCCCGCGCTGGAACCACGTCCGCCCCGTCGCGCTTCCTGAAATAATGCAGGTCTTCGAGGTAGTCGTCGCGCTCCTCCTGGCAGGCGCCCTGCTGGCCGCGCTGGCCCGGCGGATCGGCACGCCCTACCCCGCATTGGTAGCGCTCGCCGGTGCGGCGCTCGCGCTCGTGCCCGGCACTCCCACCATCACGCTCGACCCCGAGCTCGCGCTCGCCCTCTTCGTGGCGCCCGTGCTCCTCGACGCGGCGTTCGACTCATCACCGCGCGACCTGCGAGCCAACTGGCGCGCCGTCGCCAGTCTCGCGCTCGGCGCGGTGGCGCTCACCATCATAGCGGTGGCATTCGTCGCACGCGCGCTCATGCCCGGGATCCCCTGGGCCGCGGCCATCGCGCTCGGCGCCATAGTCGCTCCGCCCGACGCGGCCGCCGCCACCGCCGTGCTGCGCCAACTCCGCCCGCCGCACCGGCTGCTCGTGATCCTCGAAGGCGAGAGTCTCTTCAACGACGCCAGCGCGCTGATCGTCTACCGCCTCGCCGTGGGTGCCGCGGCGGTGGGCGCGCTCTCGGGGTGGAGCGTGGTCCCCATGCTGCTCGTGGTCACCGTGGGGAGCATCGTGCTCGGCTTCGCGCTCTCGCGCGTGATCCTCTACCTCAACACCTTCATCCACGACGTCGCGACTTCCGTCATCGTCCAGTTCGTGGGCACCTTCGCCGTCTGGCTCATCGCCGAGCGGCTGCACTTGTCGCCGATCATCACCATGGTGGTCTTCGCGATGGCGGTGGCGCGTGTCGCGCCCGACCGGATGCCCGCACGACTACGCATCCCGTCGTACGCCGTGTGGGAAGTGGCCGTGTTCGTTCTCAACGTGCTCGCGTTCATCATCGTGGGGCTGCAGCTCAAGCCGATAGTCGCGCGGCTCGACCGGCCCACGGGGATCCAGTACATGGGAGTCGCGGTCGCGGTGATCGCGGTGGTGATCCTCGCGCGCATCGCGTGGGTCACGGGCGCGGCGGCGTTCAGCAGGTGGCGCTGCAGGCCGCACCCCGACGGGACGCCGGGCCCCGCTGATGCGGTGGCGCTCTCGCCGCGCGGTGCGAGCGTGGTGGCGTGGTGCGGGATGCGCGGCACCGTGACGCTCGCCGCCGCGCTCGCTCTCCCCACCGGTCGCGAAGGCATACCGCCATTCCCGCATCGCGATCTCATACTCTTCACCGCATTCTCCGTGGTGCTCGGCACGCTCGTACTGCAGGGGATGACGCTGCGGCCGCTCATGTCGTACCTGCACCTGGCCGACGACGGCGCGGTGGATCGCGAGGTGCGACTCGCCCGCGTGGAGACGCTGCGCTCGGCGGTGAGCGTGCTGCAGGCGGCGCCGGACGTGGAGACGGCCGCGCTGTTGCGGCGGAGGTTCGAGCTGCGGCTGCGTCACGCGGAGTCCGAGGCCGATGGCGGGCCGCACGATCCCGTGCACGCGCCGGGAGAGCTGTCGCGAGACGCGGACAGGTTGCGCGCGGCGATGGCCGCGCAGCGGCGACGGCTCTCGGCGCTGCGCGCGGGCGGGACCATCGGCGACGACGCGTTTCATCAGATAGAAGAGGAGCTCGACTGGGCGGAGCTCGCGGCGGAGAGCGTGATGAGGGTCGAGCACAGTGAGGAGTAGGAGAGCGGTGAACTACCTGTGACCGTCGCGGCAGAGGACGCAAGCGCGGAGAGCTGCTCCGCCGACGTAGCCGTGATCGGCGCGGGCGCGGCGGGGCTCGCAGCGGCGAGACGGCTCGCGGATGCGGGGCGTTCGGTGCTCCTGCTCGAGGCGCGCGATCGCGTGGGCGGGCGGATCTGGACCGTGGACGATGGCATCGAGCTCGGCGCCGAGTTCGTGCACGGAGAGCCCGAGGCGACTCTGGCGCTGCTGCGCGAGGCGGGGATCGGGGCGGTGGAGTTCGCGGGCGAGCACTGGGTGATGCGGGACGGTCGGCTGCAGCGCGCGGATGATCGAGCGTGGAGCGAGGCACATCGGATGCTCGAGAGGGCCGCGCACGTCGAACGAGACATGTCGGTGGCCGAGTTCCTCGAGAGTGCCGTGCGAGATGGCCCGGGCTGCAATGCGGTCGCCGCGCGCATCCGCGGAATGGCGGAGGGGTACGACGCGGTCGATCCCGCGCGCGCGAGCATCAGGGCGTTGGTGGCCGAATGGGCCGGGAGCGCGAGGCCGGGAGCGTCCAGCAGACCGCGCGGCGGTTACGGCGCGCTCGTCGATCACATGCTGCGCAAGCTCGACCCGGTGCGAGTGGAACTGCGGCTCGAGAGCGTGGTGCGCGTGATACGCTGGTCAGCCGAGGGAGTGGAGATCGACTTCGAGCAGCGCGGCGAGATGCGACGGCACCGCGCGCGGAAGGCGATCGTCACTCTGCCACTTGGCGTGCTGCAGGCACCGCCCGACGATCCGGCCACGGTGAAGTTCGAGCCGCCGCTCGAGATGAAGCGAGAGGCGCTCGCGGGGCTCAGTATGGGTTCCGCGCACAGAGTGGCGCTCGGATTCAGGGAAGCGTTCTGGGAGACGATGGACGGCGGGCGAATGAAGAACGCGGGGTTCATCAATACGGCGGGGACCACGACGGGATTGCCGTTCAGGACCTTCTGGACACAGCTGCCGGAGCGGAGAGCGTGCCTCGTGGCGTGGGTGGGTGGACCGGCGGCGGTGGAGGTGGGAGAGCGTGGCGGCGGCACGCGCGAGGGGATCATCGCGCAGGCGGTGGAGAGTGTACGCGGGGTGTTCGGCGGGACCGTGGACGTGGAGGCGCTGCTCGAGGAGGCGTGGTTCCACGACTGGGTGAGCGATCCCTGGTCGTGCGGCGCGTACAGCTACATGAACGTGGGTGGCGACAGTGCGAGGGGGAAGCTCGCCGAGCCGGTGGCGGGAACGCTCTACATCGCGGGCGAAGCGACGGACGTGAGCGGCGAGGCGAGCACGGTGGCCGGAGCGATCGCGGAAGGAGAGAGGGCGGCACGGGAGGCTGGTGACCCCGGATAGGGGTTGAACGTGCCCGAAATGTCCAGTACACAGGACGACCTTTCGCGCCGCCCGCCGTCGTCCGCGCTCGGCGGGCGCGATGTTCATCCCTCCCGCCCGATGTTGCGTGTGGCGACTCGTTGTGGCCCTATCGTGCTTTCCCGCCCTCGTCATGGCTCAGGGGAGCAGTGAGATCATCCGGGGACACGTGCGTTCGGCCGACCACCGCCCGATCCCGGACGTAGCGATCACCGTAACGGGGCTCCAGTCCCGGATTTCCCGAGCCACCCGCACGAACGACGAAGGCTCGTACACGGTTCTATTCGGTGAAGGCGAAGGACAGTATGTGATAACCGCGCGGATGATCGGCTACGCCCCCGCCACCGTGCGCGCGATACGGCTGGGGCAGTCGAGCTCGATCATCGCCGACTTCGTGCTCGAGCCCGTCGCGGCGCGGCTCGACTCCGTCACCGTCATGGCGGAAGACCCCCGCCAGCCCGATGCCGACATCGGCGGGAACGCCCAGGACGCGCTGCAGGGCGCGCTCTTCTCGATCGATCCATCCGATATCGACGCGCTCGCGGCCGCGGTGCCGGGCGTCATGGCCATCCCTGGCGTGAACGGCCAGGCCGGTCGCTACTCCGTGCTCGGCGCATCGCCCGCTCAGAACAGCGTGCTGCTCGACGGCTCCACCTTCCAAGGAGGCGCGCTCCCGCCCGACGCCATCGCCAGCGCGCAGCTGGCCACCACCACCTTCGACCCGGCGCGCGGCAATTTCGCCGGCGGCCAGATGAGCATCACCACGCGGCGCGGCAACGATCTACTCCAGGGCACCGCCCGCGTCGGGCTCGCCGATCCGCACCTGGCGTGGGCGGACCCCGCCGCGCCCACTCCCATCTCGCGCAACCTGGAGCTGAGTGGCGGGGTGAGTGGTCCGATCAAGCGCGGCTCCGCCTACTTCAATCTCGCGCTCTCGAACAACGCGGCCACGCGGAATCTTCTCTCGCTGTCTTCGCTCGATGGGCCTCGCCTCGAGCAGTACGGCCTCTCGCACGATACCATCGACGCGCTCGCATCGACACTCGGAACGCTGGGAGTCCCGCTCACCACCGACGACATCCCCGACCAGACCACCAGCACGCAGCGCTCCGGCCTCCTGCGCATCGACATGACGCCCTCCGCAACGACTTCGCTCATACTCACCGCTACCGCCAATCACTCCGACCAGCTCGGCTCGGGCATATCCGCCACCGGATTTCCATCATCAGGCGGAGGAAATCGCTCGCGAAGCTACGGCCTCACGCTGGACGCGTCGGGGTACGTGCACGGGATGATCGACGAGCTGAAGACGAGCTTCAGCAGCTCGTCTTCCAACTCCGGACCGTTCGTCAGTCTCCCGCACGGCGATGTACGCGTGGGTGCGGAGTACGCGGACGGCCACAGCGGCATCACTTCGCTGAACTTCGGCGGCGGCACCGCGGGAAGCAGGAGCAACGGCACTCGAAGCTGGGAGACCAGCAACGAGCTTTCCTGGATGAGCGCGAGCGGCTCGAACCAGTTGAAGTTGGGTCAGTCGGTCACATGGCAGTGGGCCACGTCATTCGATGCAACGAACCAGTTGGGTACCTTCACCTACCAGTCGCTCGACGACCTCGCCGCCAACCGCCCCGCGTCGTATGCGCGCACGCTCTCTTCATCCACGCGCTCCACGAGAGCGGTGCGGGGCGCGCTCTGGCTCGGCGGTGGATCGCGGCTCGCCGGCAGCAAGCTGCAGCTCGAATACGGCTTCCGCCTCGACATGGCCCGCTCCGGTACGGCGCCGGACTACAATCCCGTGGTCGATTCGCTCTTCGGCCGTCGCACTGATCGGGTGCCGAGCGATGTGGGGCTGAGCCCGCGCCTCGGCTTCTCGTGGACTCCGCACCCGCAGCCGCCAGGCTTCTTCGGCCGAAGGTCGCTCGTGATCTCGGGCGGGATCGGGGCGTTTCGCGGCGTCATCGAGCCCACGCGCATCGCGGCGCTGGTGGACCAGACGGGGTTCCCCAACACGGTACGCCAGTTGAGCTGTGTGGGAGATGCCACTCCCCTCCCCGACTGGAGCGACTACGCCGCCGATCCCGCGTCAGTGCCCGCATCGTGCCTCGATGGCTCGGCGCCCGTGGAGTTCTCCACCAACCAGCCCGCGGTATCCGTGTTCGATCCGTCGTTCCACGCTCCCACGAGCTGGCGCGGGAATCTCGCCGTCAATGGCCTCTCCGTGGGCGGGTGGCCGTTGACCCTGCGCGGCACCTACTCGCTCGGTGTGAACGGCGAGAGCGGGATCGACCTCAACCTGCGCCGCACTCCAGCCTTCACGCTCGACTCAGAAGGTGATCGTCCCATCTACGTGGCGCCCGACGCGATCGTGCCGGGCACGGGTGCCGTGGCGCCGGGCGCGTCGCGCGTGAGCGATCGCTTCGCGAGCGTCACGAACTATGTGTCGGACCTGAGGTCGACGGCGACGCAGCTCTCGGCGAGCATCACTTCGCCCACTCCGCTCTTCGGCAAGGTCCCCCTCGCTCTCACCTACACCTACACGCGCACCCGGGCGCAGGAGCGCGGCTTCCAGGGGAGCACCGGTGGCGACCCGTTCCTCCGCGAGTGGGCGGATGGGCGACAGCCCAGGCATCAGTTCGCGCTCTCCACGTCGTTCAACAGCAGATGGGTGTCGCTGCAGCTCCGCACCACGTTGCAGTCCGGGACACCCTACACTCCGATGGTCGTGGGAGACGTCAACGGCGATGGCCGCAACAACGACCGCGCTTTCATCTTCGATCCGGCGCGTGTCACGGACCCCGCGCTCGCGGGCCAGATGGACTCGCTCCTCGCGTCGGCTCCCGCTCGCACTCGCGCCTGCCTCGAGTCGCAGCTCGGGCACCTCGCGCGCCGCAATAGCTGCGTCACCGGGTGGCGCCTGCAGCCCGACGTCAACGTGGGGATCAACCTTCCCTGGCAAAACGTGGGGCTGGGCGGCTTCGATGACAGACTGCACATCTCGATCACGACGGTCAACGCGGTGGGCGCGCTCCTGCGCATCACGGGTCTCGAGAATACCGCGCTCGGCCGCGCCACCGGCGCCGCCTACTCGATCGACCCCAACCTGCTGTACGTGGATGGCTTCGATCCCGACACGCGGGAGTTCCGCTATCGCGTGAACCAACAGTTCGGCGAGGGGCAGGCGCGGCGCTACAGGAACCGCCGCTTCAGCGGCCCATTCCAGGTAAAGATCGGCGTCAGCCTCAAGCTGGGCGGGCCGCGGCGCCGGTCGCTCGCCGAGCAACTGGGACTCGAGCGCCACGGAGAGAAGGGTGACGATACGCCGCTCACCGAGGAGCAGGTGAAGACGCGGCTCCGCGCTCTGGTGAACGATCCAGTCGCGCCGATTCTCCGGATGCGCGACTCGCTGCTGCTCACCGAGGAGCAGGTGGACAGCGTAGAGACCATCCAGGCCCGGTTCCAAGCCGAGTCCGACTCGCTCCTCGCGCCGATCGTGGAGTACGTGACCGAGCACGCGGGGAAAGTGAAGGACAAGGAGGTGACCAAGTTGATCGGAAAGGTGATGCCGAAGATGATGAAGCTGATGCTGGGCACGGCGAAGGAAGCGGGAGCCGTGCTGGATGACGAACAGCGTACGAAGGAGCCGGCGTTCGTCAAGGATCGGTCGGACAGCAAGGACGGGGGGCCGGACTGAGCCCAGCGCACGCGGTGTAGGGCCGGCGCCTACTTCACTCCGCGGATCCGGCGCGACGCCCACTCCACCAGGAGCGCCGCGCAGAGCACTCCGAACACCCAGCGTGCGACGATCTCGTGGTCGAGCCCCGCTTCCTTCCACTCGGGCGCGGCGGGGCCGAGGCGATCGATGAGCGACGCGAGCGGTGCGGCATCCGTCGGCGGAGCCGCGACGTTGGTGCGGCCGGTATACGCCACGCTCGCCACGAGTCCCGCGAGCCACTCCCGATGCCGCTCGGGAGCATCGTCGCCTCCCGCCATGCGCCACCGCCAGGAGCTCGTGTAACCCGTCTCGATCACGCGGCCCAGTCCCGCGCGGCGTGCCGCGATGCTCACGTGGGTACCGCGCCGCTCCACGACGATCGCGTCGCCGGTGAGCCGCTCCACGGGCGCCAGCCCGAGAGCCAAGCGCGGCGCGCTGTCGCTCGGCGCTTCTCCCTCGTCCTCGATCAACTTGCCCGCGGCGCCAGGGGCGATCCGCGCCAGCGACCGCGCTTGCGTGGCGGGCGCCCAGAGCACCAGGCCGCCGCCCTGCTGGACGAAGCGCGCAATGCGCTCCCCGTAGCGCCCCGCGGTGCTGTCCACCGCGAGCACCGCGGAGTAGCGCGCGGTGTCGATCGCCGCGATCTCGCCCTGGCGTACGTCGCCCTTGGGTGACACCACGATGTGCGCATCCACCTTCCAGCCGCGCTCCTCGAGAGCGACCACGGCGAACTTCGTCTCCCAGCTCGCGCTCCCTATCACCAGGAGGCGCCCGAGGTGGAGCGAGTCGCGCAGCGCGGCACGCGCGACCACCGGACCCACCACCGCGTCGGTGGTCGCGCGCGGCTTCGGTACCACCGCGTGCACGCCGGCGGCGGTGGCACGTGCGCTGTCGAGAACACCGAGCGTGTCGCTCAGCACCACGGTGGCGCTCTCGGGCGCCGCCACGCTCACGTTCGCGCCGCCGGCCGGATCGGCGCGGGGCTCGACGGCTATCGCCGTGGGAGCGAGCGACGGCCCGCTCCACATCACCTGGGTTCCCGCCGCGGGGAGCGCCGCCAGCCAATCTCGTTCCACCCCCGAAGGCGGATGGCCGAGCGCGACGTGCACGCGCTCGGGCTCCGACACCGTGCTCCAGCGCGCCAGCGACTGCCGCAACGACGCCGATGATGCATGCTCTTCGGGCCCGTGACGCCGCGCACGGATCACCTGGATGAGGTACCAGGAGAGGAGGCCGATCACTACCACGCGGAGCAGAATCTCCGCGGAGCGCGCCACCTTATCGCGTGAGAGCATAGACAATCAAATTGACCGCGAACTTGGTGGGGTCTTCCTGCATGAACTTCTTGGTGTCGGCGTGGAAGTTCCACTCGGAGCTGTAGTCCTTGCTGCTGTAGATCAGCCCTATCCGATCGTTCACCAGCACCGCGTCGAGGTACTTGTGAAGGAGATTGTCGCCCCAGCCGTTGAGCTCGTGGTGCGTGTTGGGCGGGCCATCGTCGAAGACGAAGAAGCAGCGATACAACTCGTGATCCTTGGGCAGACGCGTCATCTTGCCGAAGATGCGCTCGATCTCCTCGTTCGCGGTCTTGTGGAACTGCCCCGTGATGTCGTGGTTGTGGTCGTCGATCATCAGGAGCCCGCCGCGCTCCACGTAGCGCTTCACGTTCCGGCGCTCGACGTCCGTGAAGCGCACCGGCAGGTGCCCGGTCATCCAGATGAACGGGTAGTTGAACAGCTCGTGGGACGAGAGCTTGATGTTCACTCCCGTGGGGGCTACGTCTATCGTGGTGAACTTCGCCACTGCGTCGATCACCGCCTCGGGGAGCGAGGGCGCGCTCTCCCAATCTCCGGACGCATACTCCGCCGTCGCGAAGGTGAAGCTCGTCATGGCAGCACCCCCGCCCACTCCGCGGCGCCGCTCGCGACGCGCGCGTGCGGCTCGAGGGCGCGCCGCACGCGCGCGAGCACTCCACTCGCAGACTCGCCCTCTCGCAGCAGGCGGATCGCCTCTTCCAGAGCTTTCGCCGCATCAGGAGCGCTCGCGAGCGCCGACACCCGGATGAACACTAGAGAGTCCGCGGCGGCCGCGGGCGCCGACCTGGCGAGCAACGCCGTCCGGTCGAGCCGCGTCACCAGAGCGGCGTGCGCATCGCGGAGCTCCGCACGCGCCTCGCGCCGCGATGCGGAGGCGGTGTCGGTGCCCGTCATCCGCACGCGCTCGACGTTCACGGCAACGGGCTTCATGAGCCCGCGCAGGTAGTAGCGGTGCGCCAGCCGCAGCTCGTCGAGGATCGCCAGGATCTTCTTCATGTAGGGCATCGCCGTGTCGGGCTGCGCGATGCCGAGCTGCATGCGCGCGGTCCACATGAGCTCCGCCGCTTCCCGCAGCTTCGTGCTCGCCTCGGTCTCGAAAGAGCCGCCCACGCCGTTGTCCTCGAGCAGCGATATCACGGCCTGGGTCCGTTGGCGGATGTTCTCCTGGGTGTTGCTGTAGCCGGACGAAGTGTGCTCGAACTTCTCGCGCTCCAGCTTCCGCCGGTTCCGGATCAGCGTGTCGGTCCGCATGTTGAGCAGCCGCTGACTTATGAGCAGCGAGTCTATGGGGAGCGGCGGCGCGGCGTTGATCGACGTGGAGTCTATCCGCTCCGCCACGCGCAGAGTGCGCGTCTCGGAGACTCCCTTCCCCGGCCCGGTCACGTCGTTGAAGTCGAAGGCGACGGCGCGGATGTGCAGCACGCTTCCCGGCGCGAGCTTCATGGTGTCGAGGTCGATAGTGGCGCGCAGCGTGGCCGCGTGCTCGTTCCCGAAGCTCACGCGCGGGCCGTTGCTCTGTTTGGTCTCGAAGCTCTCCTCGGCACCGGTGGAGAGCATGTACTCCACGTAACCGTAGGCGAGTCCCACGTCGTCGGTGAGCGTCGCTTCGATCGCGAGCTTTCCTCTGGGTACGGTCTGGTACGTGGTGTCGTGCGCCGGGAGCCCCAGCTTCACCGCGGGCGCGGAGTCGGTGATCGGTTCGAGCACGATGAGGCGCTTGTACGCACGGTCGTGCAGCGTGAGGACCACGGGCTCCTTCGGCATCGTCACACCCACCTCCCACCCGCCACCCGCCTCGGCGCCCGTGATCTTCGCCTCACCCAGCACCGCCGAAACTCCTTCCGCGCTCCCCTTCCCGGCTACCGACACGCTGCTTCCGATGAGCGACGCGACGCTGCTCGGCTCCTCGATGGTCCGTGCGGGAAGCCGGCTGTACGCCGGCGGATGCACGCGCGCGTTGATGTGCAGGAGACGATTGGCCATGGGCGCCGGCCCCGCCCCAGCCACCCGCTCCGCCAGCGCCTCGCCCGCGGCGCGCAGCAGACCGCCGGGCTGGAGGATCGCCAGCATCCCGCCGAACATCGCGCAACCAATGACGGCGCGTCCTAGCGCGCGGCGCCACGCGCGGCTCACGATGCCGCGCACGTCCGCCCTGCTGGCCGCTGCGTACAGATCGCGGTGGCTTTCCGCGGGCGCGATCTCCGGGTCCATCGCGGTTACCAACGCGTAGCGCAGCGACGGATCGTGCTCCTCTATCCAGAGCGCCACGCGAGTCGTGGAGCGCGCAGCGCGACCGCGCCAGAGCACCGCGCCGGCGGCAGCAGCTCCGGCGAGCGCGGCAAGCGGGATTATCGCGGCGCGCGCGACTGCTGGAAGATCGAGGAGAATGTCCGCCGCGGCGCCCACCGCCACCACCGCCATGGCGAGCGAAGCGGCCCAGAGGAGCGCAGCCACCGCCACGGTGCTCGCCAGCTGCAATTGCGCGCGGCGCACCATCTGTCGCGGCGTCATGCGGCCGCTCCGGGCGCGCTCGGCGCCGAACTTTCCTCATCCACGTTCGACCAGAGCGGCGCCGATCCGCGGCGCAGGAGCAGTTCTATTAGTGCGAGCAGCAGCGCCGCACCGAGGAGCCAGGGCACGAGCGGAGTGGCTACCATATCGCGCGCGCGGATGTCATCTCGAGCCGCGAGCTGTCCCGAGCCCCCGAGTGCGAGGAGTTCCTCATCGCCCAGCGCGGGCCCGCC
>DATCXR010000153.1:0-16714 GCA_036565685.1 Gemmatimonadaceae bacterium | reverse complement strand
CACTCTCGCTCAAGACCGACGCGCAGGGAAAGGTCTTCTCGACGGCGATGCTCCGCATGGTACTCGAAGTGCCGGACTCCATCGCCGAGCGCTTCCACCTGCCGCGAGCAGCCGCGTGAAGCGCATTCGCGTGGAGGCGGCCGATGGAATCGGGCGTATCACGCTGGCGCGCCCCGAAAAGAAGAACGCGCTCGATGAGCAGGCCGCTACGGAGCTGAGCGCGGCGCTCGGCCAGTTCGCGACGGACGAAGACGTTCACGTCGTGCTTCTAGCCGCCGACGGAAAAGACTTCTGCGCCGGTGCCGACCTGGAGGAGCTGGAGCGCGCACTCGGGGCGGACCCCGAAGCGCAACTGCGCGACGCGAAGGCGCTCGGCAACGTTTTCGAGGCGATGCGTCGGCTCCCGCAGCCGGTGGTGGGCGCTGTGCGGGGGAGGGCACTGGCCGGCGGTGCGGGGCTGGCCACCGCCTGCGACATCGTCGTCGCGAGCGACGATGCGCGCTTCGGCTACCCGGAGGTCGGCGTTGGCTTCGTTCCCGCCATGGTGATGACCATGCTGCGGCGTACCATGGGAGAGAAGCGCGCCTTCGATCTGGTTGCCACGGGCCGCGTCATCGACGCCCACGAGGCGCTCGCGTTGGGGCTCGTGAGCAGAGTCTCCCCGGCCGACACCTTCGGCGACGATGTCGAGAATCTCGTCAATCGGCTGGCGGCGGCCCCCCCGGCAGCGATCCGCATCACAAAGCGCTTGTTCTACGACCTCGACTCCCTCGACTTCGCGGCCGGGCTCGACCTGGCTGCGCGCGTGAACGTCGAGGCCCGAGCCACCGACGAGTTTCGCGAGGGAGTCCGCGGATTCGTAGCACGGAGGAGGAGCGCTCGATGAAGCCGGTCGACGTACTCAAGGTGGTCCTCGTCCTCGTCGCGCTCCTGATCTGGGCGTACGGCATCCGCACGAACCAGAACGGCGCGATGCTCGTGGGCGTGATATTCGTGCTGGCCGCGTTTCTGCTACGCTTCGTGCCGAAGGGGAAGGAGCGATAGGCGCTGGCAGCCCCGCTAAGCACGTGGGTGCTCGGTCCAACGACCGATCCACGCCGGCCCGGCGTCACGGTTCGCTTGTTGCTCCTGAATCCAGTACGTTATTGCCCGGAGGTGACGCCCCATGGCAGAAACCAAGCGACACCGCAGGCGGCCAGCGCCGGCGGAGATCAGCCCGTCCGAGGCCGACCGCGACATCCTCGACCAGTATTTCGCCGAGGTGAGCCGCTATCCGCTGCTCAACGCCGAAGAGGAGAAGGCGCTTGCCCGGCGCGTGCAGAGTGGGGATCACGACGCGATGGAGGAGCTCGTGAGGCGCAATCTGCGCTTCGTCGTCTCCGTGGCCAAGAAGTACCAGAACCGCGGCCTCCCGCTCATCGATCTCATCGGGGAAGGAAACGTGGGGCTCATGACCGCCGCCCGGAAGTTCGACCCCGATCAGGGAGTGAAGTTCATCTCCTACGCGGTGTGGTGGATCCGGCAGGCCATCCTCGCGTCGCTCGCGCGGCAGGGGCGCACGGTGCGCGTTCCGCTCAACCGCACGGCCGATCTCTCACGAGTAATTCGTGCCACGGCGCTCCTGCGCGACAAGTTCGGCCGGGAGCCGACCCCGGATGAGCTCTCGCAGCTCACCGGAATCTCGCCGGAGATCGTCGCCGCTCTGGCGACGCTGAACACCGCCGAAGTCAGGCTCGATGCGGCGGCGGGAAAGGACAGCGACCGCGCGCTCATGGAGCGCTTCGCCATGGAGGAATTGCCGAGCACCGAGGATCAGGTGCTCGACCGGTTCCGCAATGCGGAGCTGGAGCGCGCACTTTCCACGCTCCCACCCCGCGACGCGCGGATTCTGCGCCTCTACTTCGGGCTCGAGGGCGACCGCGAGCACACGCTCGACGAGATCGGCAAGCTGCTCGGCGTCACCCGCGAGCGTGTCCGCCAGCTTCGCGACCGCGCGCTCCGACGACTGCGTGAGGGATCCGTGGGCGATGCGCTGAGGGACCTCTCCGCGGCGTGAGCCCTCAGCTCACGCTCGCATCCTTGGTGAAGACGTAGTAGTTCTCGTCCACCCGCAACTCCGGACGGGCGTCGTTCGGGAGTGCCATCGACTGCCACGTCTGCGTGGGCCGCAGGATCGTGGAGTCGCTCGCCGAGAACCATACCTTCACGGGCATCGCGAAGCCGGGCACCACGTCCGCCCAGCGATAGAAAAGTGAGTCTCCCACCATCCGGTACTCGAGCACAGGGACGTCGGTGGTCGTGAGGTACTGCTGGAAGACCTTGCTCAGATCGATGCCTGCGTGCTCGCTGATATAGTCGCGCACCTGCTCGCCCGTCACGGTCTGGTGGTAGAAGGTCCGGTTGAGTCCTCGCAGTATGCCGCGCCACTTCTCGTCGTCGTCGATGATCTGGCGGATGGTATGCAGCATGTTGCCGCCCTTGTAGTACATGTCGCCGGATCCTTCGTTGTTGACACCGAAGTGACCCACGATCGGAGCATCGTTCTGGATGTTGCGGCGGCTCCCGATGATGTACTGCGCGCCGGCCTCCTTGCCCGAGCGGCACTCCTCGAAGATCCCCTCCGCGTAGTTCGCGAAGCTCTCGTGGATCCACATGTCGGCCGCGTCCTTGTCGGTGATGTTGTTTCCCCACCACTCGTGGGCGCTCTCGTGGACTATGATGAAATCCCACTTCAGTCCGAGGCCTGTGCCCGACAGGTCGCGCCCCAGGTAGCCGTTGAGGTAGTGGTTGCCGTATGCCACCGCGCTCTGGTGCTCCATCCCAAGGTGCGGCGCCTCCACGAGCTTGTAGCCGTCCTCGTACCAGGGATAGGGTCCGAACCAGTGCTCGAAGCAGGCGAGCATCGGCTTCACCTGGCGGAACTGTGCGCGCGCGGTGTCGAGGTGATACTTCAGCGGCCAGAAGTCCAGCGTCAGCGTGCCTTTCTCCCCTTTGAACGTGTCACTGAAGTGCGCGTAACTCCCCGCGTTCACCGCCACGTTGTAACCATTTATCGGGTTGGCGACGAACCACTCGTACGTCGTGGTACCGTCGGTGTTGTGCGTGGTGCGGCGCAGGCGGCCGTTCGAAACGTCGATCATGGGATCCGGCACGGTGATCGCCACCCGCTGGCTGTCGGGCTCGTCGGCGTTGAGGTCTTTCATCGGCCACCACACGCTCGCGCCGAGTCCTTCGTTGGCCGTCGCCGCCCACCGGTTCCCGAGACTGTCACTTGCCCAGATGAAGCCACCGTCCCAGGGCGCGTGCAGCGCCACACGCGGCTTGCCGTGGTAGTACACGGTGATCGTCTTCGAGTCGCCCTCCTTTTGCGGAGCCACCAGCCGCGCGAAGAAGGCGTTTCCATCGCGCCGGTACTGCAGCCGGCTGCCGTCCTGCACCATGCTGTCCACTTCCAGAGGCACCTGGAGATCTATCTGCATCTCCCCGGCAGGGCCGAGTACCCGGTAGGTGATCCCGTTGCGGCCGAGGATGCTGCTGTCAGCCGGGCTGACCTCGACGTGGAGGTCGTAGAAGGTCGCATCCCACCACGCACGCTCCGGCGTGTTCGAGCCGCGCAGCGTGTCGGCGTGGGTGAAGCTCTCGTTACCCTGCGCGCCGGCTGCGCCGGCGGCGAGAAGCTGGGCGAGCGCTGCCAGCGCGGTGATCGATGCGATTCTGCGCATTCGTGTACTGGTGGGAGGGATGTGGTTGCCGGCCGCGTGCCGGTGGTCGAAGTTACCTCGCTGCAGCCTCCGCGGCCAACGCTCGGTCGGACCCGCTGCGTACTTCCGGAAGCCGTGCACCGCGCATAACATCGGCGGCGGCCGCTCTCCTTCGGCCGTCCCGCAATCCTCACCCGTCACGAGGTCCGTCATGCGGCGTTACCCCGTCGTTCTTTCGCTGTTCCTGGCGCTCATCGCGCTCACACCTTTCAACCGGGCGCCGGCCCAGGGTCCTGGGCCGGCCAGGGTCTCCGCCGACTCCAGCTTCCTGAAGCCCGGGCGCGACCCGAACCAGCCGATCGACGAGGCATACACGAAGAAGATCCACGAGTACACCACGGAGCCCTTCTTCCTCTCGCCGCTGGTGGACTATCTCCCGGCCTCGAAGACCGTTCCCACCCCCGCCGCCGTACTGGGCGACATCGCCGGCGCGCCCACCAAGCTTCCGTACTCCAGCGAGGTTTACGAGTACATGCGCGCGCTCGAGAAGGCCTCGCCGCGCGTGAAGGTTTACTCGATAGGACGCACGGAAGAGGGCCGCGAGATGATCGCGGTGGCCGTGGCATCCGAGTCGCTCCTGGCCAACCTCGATGCCAACCGCGCCAAGCTCGCGAAGCTGGCCGACCCGCGCTCGATCAGGATGAACGATGCGGAAGCGAGCAAGCTGGCGGCCGACGCCACGCCGGTCTACTACATCACCGGCACCATCCACTCGCCCGAAACGGGCGCGCCCACCGCGCTCATGGAGCTCGCATACCGCCTGGCGGTGGACGAGAGCCCGTACATCCGCAATATCCGCGACCACCTCATCACGCTCATCACACCTGTGGTCGAGGTGGACGGGCGCGATCGACAGGTGGACATATTCCGCTGGCACATGGCCCACCCGGATTCCACGTATCCGCGGCTCGTGTACTGGGGACACTACGTGGCGCACGACAACAACCGCGACGCCATGGGCCTCACGCTGAACCTCTCGCAGAACGTGCTCGACACGTACCTGGAGTGGAAGGCGCAGCTCCTCCACGACCTGCACGAGTCGGTGCCGTACCTGTACGACAACACCATCGGCGACGGCCCGTACAACGCCTGGCTCGATCCGCTCCTCACCAACGAGTGGCAGATGATCGGGTGGCACAACGTGCAGGAGATGACTCGCATGGGGATGCCGGGCGTCTTCGCCCATGGCGACTTCGACACCTGGTCGCCCGGATACCTCATGTTCATGGCGGCCACGCACAACGGCATCAGCCGGCTGTACGAGACCTTCGGAAACGGCGGCACCGCCGAGACCCAGGAGCGTACGCTCGATCCCGAAGAATCCTCGCGCACCTGGTTCCGCCAGAACCCGCCGCTCCCGCGCGTGATGTGGTCGCTCAGGAACAACAACAATTACGAGCAGACCGGCATCCTCGTCTCACTCGCCTACTTCGCAAATAACCGGCGGCAGTTCCTCGAGAACTTCTACGAGAAGAGCAAGCGCTCGATCCTCAAGGCACACACCGAGGGGCCGGCGGCGTACGTTCTCCCTGCCGACGATCCGCGCCCCGGCGCACAGGCACACCTGCTTCGGATCCTCCAGAAGCAGCACGTGGAGATCTCGCGGTCCACTTCTCCGTTCACTGTCACCCTTCCCGCCACCGGCGGCCGCTCGTCGAAGGCTGACAGCGCAAGGAAAGGAGGCTCCGATTCCACCTCCGCCCCGAAGACGCGTAGCTTCCCGGCCGGCAGCTACATAATCCGGATGGACCAGCCGTATTCCCGCATCGCGGATGCGCTCCTCGACTACCAGTACTGGAGCCCCGACGATCCGCAGAAGCACCCGTACGACGACACGGGCTGGACCTTCCCCGAGGCCTTCGACGTGCAGGCGTTCAGAATCACGGACACCACCGTCCTGCGTGCCCCGATGCAGCAGGTGAAGGACTCCGTCCGCGCTCCGGGCGGCGTGTCGGGGAGCGGCTCGCTCTTCGCCATCGAGCACAACGGCGACAACGCCCTCATCACGCTCCGCTACCGCCTGCCGAAGGCGGACATCCAGATGGCGGAAGAGCCCTTCGATGCGGGCGGCCGGAAGTTCGCGCGCGGATCGTTCATCATTCGCGGAGTCTCCGCGGCGGATCTCGACGCGGCCACGAAGGAGCTCGGCCTGCGCGCCCGCGCGCTCGCCGCTGCACCGAAGGTGAAGACGCACCCGGCGCGCGCCCCGCGTGTGGCCATCCTGCACACCTGGCTCGGCACGCAGACCGAAGGATGGTGGCGGCAGGCCTTCGACAACCTGAAGATCCCGTACGACTACATCAACGTGCAGGAAGTCGCGCGTACGCCGCAGTTGAGAGCGAAGTACGATGTCATCATCTTCCCACCCGCCGGTGGGAGCGGGATGTCGATCATCGACGGGATGCCGATGTGGCGAAACGCGATGCCGTGGAAGAAATCCGAGCTCACGCCGAACATCGGACTTCTGGATGAGACCGATGACATGCGTCCCGGCCTCGGGCTCGACGGGCTCGACAACCTCCGCAAGTTCGTCGGGGCGGGCGGTGTTCTGGTGGGTGTGGAGAACACCGCTGAGTTCGCGGTAGATTTCGGATTCACCAGCGGCGTGAGCACGCACAGCGCGCGCAACGGTCAGGTCGTGGGAAGCTTCCTCCGGACCAACACCGTGGACGAAGCGAGCCCCATCGCTTACGGGATCGGCGACAGCCTGGCGGTCTACAGCAGCGAGGGCTCGAGCTTCGGGGTGAGCAACATGGCATCGGGACGCAGCTTCGGCGGCGACGACGAGTCGGAGCGCGCGACCGGGCGCGGTACGGCGAAGGATCCCGACGTAGTGCAGGGGAGGCCGGCGCTCGCTCCGCAGTTCGAGGCGCCCGAGCGCGAGCCTGTGAAGCCGTGGCAGGCGGCGCCAGTGACCGACGAGCAGCTGCGCTATCCGATCAACGTCATCCCGCCCGAGCGGCGCCCGCGCGTCGTGCTCCGCTTCGCGGATGCGAGCGGCCTCCTGGTGTCCGGCCTTCTGGACGGCGGCACCGGTATCGCACAGCGCCCGGTGGTCGTGGACGTTCCGGTGCAGCAGGGACACGTGGTGCTCTTCGCCAACAACCCGGTATGGCGTGGAGAAACGATCGGGAGCTACCCGCTCGTGTTCAACACGCTGCTGAGCTTCGACAACCTCGACGCCGGGCGGAAGCTGGACAAACGCTAGGAGAGTCGCGCGCGAAAGAAAGAGCTGGGGGGCGCGGTACCGGTTCGGTACCGCGCCCCCCAGCTCTTTCTTTCGCGCGCAGCGCTCGTCGACTTACCGTCCCAGCTCGGCGCGGTAGCCCACCACGAGAGGCCCACCGTCGGCGTCGCGCAGCTCTGGCCAGAGTTCTATCGAAGCGCTGTCGCCGAGCGGGATGCGCAGCCCGGACTTCTCGAGATCCGCGGGGAGCGTCCCGACGGCAACTATCTGACCCTGCGGGATTCCGTCCAGGACCGCCTGCGCCGCTGGCCCGTACACTTGCGGCAGGGTGGCGCGAACTATCCGGTCGAACTTGTCACGACGGCGCGTGCGTGCCTGGGGAACGTCGAAGTGCACGGTGACGCTCTCTCCCTCGCGCACCGCGAAGAGTCCATCGCCGAGTTCGGTCCGTCCCTCGGCCACGATCGGGCGGCTCGCCGCGGGCTCGGAGGGCGAAGGCGCGGTGGCCAGCGGCGCGGCGATATCCGGCACCGAATCCGCTGCAGTGCCAGGCATGGTGGTTCGGGGCGACGCAGCTGCAGCGCCGTCGGAGCTGACCGTGGCGGATGCGGGCCCCGGCTGCATGCCGCGCGCGGCCACGATCTGGCGCCCCTGCAGCGCTTCCGCGCCGCTGCTCGCGATCGCGCCCACTGTTGCGAGGCCTAGCACGACCGCGCTCACCCGCAGCGATATGCTGATCGCGCGTCTGCGACGCGCGACGCGCTCCTCGTGCCGGCAGCGGAGGCAGACGGTGGTTCCGGGACGACGCTCGTGATTGCAGGACGGCGGAGTGGACGGTGACATCGGAGGATGGGTGGCGGCGGACGGGCCGGGGAGGGGCATGGCTCCGGCTTCCATGCGCGCGCCGGCCGCGCGAGCGAGTGCCGGCATCGCGATCACTCTCTATAGCCCCCGACGATCCACGCCCGCACGGGCAACACGTCCGGGGCCCCGTCCGGCGCGCGCCAGGCCGCTCCACCAAGCCGCTCCGCCGGGCTCTTCGCGACGCTCTTCGCGACGCTCTCCGCGAAGCGCCGCGTACGAGGTTTTCGCACCGTCCCGGCGCCGTTAGCTTTCGACGCAACATGTCATCCATCGCCGTCCCAGAGCTTCTCTCCCCCGCGGGCTCCCTCGACGCCGCTCGAGCGGCGCTAGCCAACGGCGCGGACGCGATCTACCTGGGCGCCGAGCGCTTCAACGCGCGCGACGAGGGCGCGCACCTCTCGCTCGACGATCTGGCGGAGGCATGCCGCCTCGCCCGCGAGCGCGGCAAGCGCGTCTACCTGACGCTCAACACGCTCGTGAAGCCGGGCGAGCTGGAGGACGCGCTTCTCCTCCTGGGCGAGTGCATAGACCGTGGCGTGGACGCCGCGATAGTGCAGGATGTGGGGCTCGTACGGCTCATCCAGCACGTATTTCCCGGCTTCGAGTTGCACGGCTCCACGCAGATGACCGTGCACGACGAGAGCGGAGCGGCCGTCATGCACCGTCTCGGCCTCCAGCGCGTGGTGCTCGCGCGCGAGAACACGCTGGATGACATCCGCGTCATCCGCACCGCCGTTCCCGGGCTGCAGCTCGAGAGCTTCATCCACGGCGCGCTCTGCATCTCGTACTCCGGCCAGTGCTACATGTCTGGGATGATCTCCGAGCGGAGCGCCAATCGTGGGTCGTGTGCGCAGTCGTGCCGCAAGGACTACACGCTCACGGACAGTGCGAGCGGTGAGACACTGGATCGCGGCTACCTCATCTCGGCGCGCGACCTCGCGGCGTACGATCACCTCGCCGAGCTCTCGGCGCTCGGCATTCACACGCTCAAGATCGAGGGGCGCAAGAAGAAGCCGGAGTACGTGGCTACCGTCACGCGCAGCTATCGCGAATTCCTCGAGCGCGTGCGGGCGGGCGAGCCGGCCGTGCCGGCGCCCGAGCCACCGCGAGAGCTGGTGCAGATCTTCAGTCGCGGCTTCACTGGCGGGATGTACGGCGGAAGGGCGGGGCGCGACTACGTGACGCGCGACCAGCCGGACAATCGCGGTGTTCCGCTCGGCGCGGTCGTGGGCCGCGAGCGCGGCGCGATCATCGTCCAGCTCTCCGAAGCACTGACCGTGGGCGACGGGATCGCCGTCGAGCCGCCGCATGGAGTGGGGGGGCGCACGGTCGGTTTCACCGTGCAGTCGGTGAGATCGCTCCCTTCGCGGGAGCCCGGCGTGCGGCAGGCGGTAACGCCAGCCACCGGTGCGATCCCGTCTGGCGTCAACGGCTGGAAGGTCGTGCGCACTGCGCAGGCCGCGCTCACGCAGCGATCGCGCGAGAGCTTCACGGCGCTCGTCGCAAGCCCCGCGCGGCATCGTACGCGAATGGACGTGCGTGCCTTCGGCTCGGCCGGCGGTCCGCTCAAGCTCCTCTTCACCGCCGGCGTTGAGTCGGTGGATGTGCGCAGCGAGATCGAGCTCGCACCGGCCGCCAGGCGCTCTACCGATCAGGCGCGACTGCGCGAGCAGCTCGGCCGCCTCGGCGAGACTCCCTTCGCGCTCGGCGTCGTGGACGACGCCGGTCTCGCACCCGGACTGTTCATTCCGGTGAGCGAGCTGAACTCGATGCGGCAGCGCGCGGTGGCCGAGCTGACGAGCAGGGGCGACTGGGCACGCGTCGCGGCACTCGCCGAACGCGAAGTGCGAGTGCGCGCCGCGGTGAACGAGATCGACGCGACACCTCGCGCAAGCGACACGTCTTTCCGCCTCGCCGCCGATGTTCATCGCGTGGACCACGCGATAGCTGCCGCGGAAGCCGGCGCCACCGAGATCAGCTTCGACCCATTCCTCCGCCACCCGGTCCCGCCGCTCGCACGCGTGCGCGCTCTGCACGAAGAGCTGAGCGCGCGCGGAGTCGTGCTGCGCCTTCGCACACCGTCGATCGTGCGACCGGAAGAGCGGCGCACGGTGGATCGCTGGCTCGACCTCGGGCTTCCGGTCCTGACGGGCCATCTCGGTCTGATGGCCGAACTGAGTGCTGCGGGACGTGATGTGGTTGCCGACTACGCCGTGAACTGCTTCAACCAGCACACCGCCGCGGAATATCTTCGGCTCGGCGCGGCTCGCATCGTTCTCTCGGTGGAGCTCACGGTCGAAGAGGCGAGCGCAGTAGCGGCGCCCTGGGGCGGCACCGGATTCGATGTCGTGCTCCACGGGCGCCCGGAAGGGATGACGATCGAGCACTGCGTGCTCTCCGCGGCGTTCGACAGGGTACCCACCACCTGCCGCGATCTCTGCGTGAAGAAGCACCCGAACGTGGAGCTCACCGACCCGGCTGGCTACACCTTCCCGGTGGCCACGGATTCGGCATGTCGCAACCGCCTGCTGCACTCGCGGCCGATAGACGGCTCCGAGTTTCTCCAGCAGCTCTGGAATGCGGGCTTCAGGGGCGCGCGCCTCATCTTCAACATGCCCGACGATCCGGTTGCGCAGATCGTCGCCGGATATCGCGGCGCGCTCGAGGCGCTCCAGGGTGGCGGCGAGCCATCGATCAGCGCGATTCGCGCAGCCCTCGGGTCGCACTTCACCCGAGGCCACTTCGCGCGTGCCGTCTAGCGCACCGAGGCGACGCCGGATGATGCAGCGCCGAGCCCGCGTGCGCGCTAGCTTGAGAGGATGAGCACGCAGCCGTCTCTCGAGAACGCGCGGCAGGTGCTTCGCCAGAGCTTCGGCTACGACGCCTTCAGACCCGGTCAGGAGCGCGCCGTGGGCGCCGTGCTAGCGGGGCGCGACACGCTGGTCATCCTCCCCACCGGTGGAGGAAAGTCGATCTGCTACCAGGTTCCGGCGCTCATGCTCCCGGGTCTCACGGTGGTGATCTCGCCGCTCATCTCCCTCATGAAAGACCAGGTGGATGCGCTCTCGGCGCGCGGCCTTCCCGCCACCTTCATCAACTCGACGCTCACCGCCAACGAAGTGGCGGATCGCTTCGCGCGCGCTGCACACGGCGAGTACAAGCTCGTGTACCTCGCGCCCGAGCGCTTCGACGTGGGGAGCGCCGCCGAGCGCCTGAGAGCGATGGGTGTGTCGCTCCTCGCGGTGGATGAGGCGCACTGCATAAGCGAGTGGGGACACGACTTCCGCCCCGCGTACCTGCGCATCCGTCAGGTGCGCGAGCGACTCGGCGCTCCACCTACCGTCGCGCTCACGGCGACGGCCACCTCCGAGGTGCGCAGCGACATCGTGCGGCAGCTCGCGCTCTCGGAGCCGGAAACAGTCATAACCGGTTTCGACCGGCGCAACCTGCGCTACTCGGTGGTGCGCACGCGCACCGAGAGCGACAAGGACCTCGCGCTCACGCAGGCGCTGCGTGACTCCGAAGGACTCGCGGTGGTATACGCCTCCACGCGCCGCGCGGTGGAGCGGATCACGCAGATGCTCGGTCGGCGGAAGATTCGCGCCGTGGGCTATCACGCCGGCCTCGACGATGCGAATCGTCGCGAGGTGCAGGAGGCCTTCATGCGCGAGGAAGCGCGCGTCATCGTGGCCACCAACGCGTTCGGGATGGGGATCGACAAGCCGAACGTGCGGCTGGTGGTGCACCATGCCATGCCGGGCACTCTCGAAGCGTACTACCAGGAGGCGGGGCGCGCGGGACGCGACGGCCTCCACTCCGAGTGCGTGCTCCTGCACGCCTTCCGCGATCGCTTCACGCACGAGTTCTTCATCAAGAGCGCGTACCCCGAGCGAGCCACGGTCGAGAGCGTGTATGCCGAGCTGCGCCGCTTCGCCGACAATACCGGCCTCGCTCGAATGTCGCCTGCCGACATCGCTTCCGCCACGCGCGGCACGGTGAAGGAGCGCGAAGCCGAGTCGGCGCTCAGGGTGCTGGCGCAGGGGCGCGCCATCGTCAACGAGCCCGCCACGGCGAACCGTCTCTGGGTTCGGCTGCTCGCGTCGCCCGAGCGGATCAAGCGCGAGTTGGGGGACGGGAAGGAGGCGGAGCGCGACCTCCTGCGCGCGCTCTGGCGCGCGGTGGGCGCGCGCATCCAGGAGGGTGCCACGATAGACCCCGCTGGCCTTCCGCCGGGCTTCGGCGGGGCGCAGGGGGTCAGCTCGCTGCTGGAGGCGCTGCAGTCGCGCCAGTTCGTGGTCTGGGAGCGGAGCGGGGGCGGCCTCCGTTTGCGCGACCCGCGCGCGCCGCTCTCGAAGTTCGCCATAGACTGGGACGCGCTCGAGCGGCACCGCCGCGCGGACATGAATAAGCTCGATGCCATTCAGCGCTATGCCTATACAAATGGCTGCCGTAGGGGCTTCCTGCTAAGGTACTTTGGAGACCCTGCGGCGATGCGCTCCTGTGACGGCTGCGACATCTGCATGGGCACCCAACTCACGGTGGAGGGGACGCCTCCCGAGAAATCGGAGCAGGAGGCCGCGCGCCCGCGCTCGGTGGTCAAGCGCTCCGGCCGCCCCGCGCGAGCGCCACGGGCCAGTGCGAACGGAAACGGGAAGCGGAGCGCTGCGTCCGCTGCCGCCGATACGGCGCTCTCCGACGAGATCGACCCGTCGTCCGTGGATCTCGTTCTCATCGGAGCGTTGAGAACCCTTCGTACCACTCTCGCCCGGGAAGAGAAGCTCCCCGCCTATTGCATCTTCCCCGATCGCACGCTCATCGAGATGGCGGCGCGGAAGCCCAACTCCATGGCCGCTCTCGCCACAGTGCGAGGTGTGGGGCCGGCCAAGCTCGAGAAGTACGGCGAGCTCTTTCTCGGCGCCATCCGCGGCGCCGACGGAGTGAGCGGCGCGTGACTTCCGCTCGCATCGCCAACTGGCCGTCTGGTATCTTACCTCTCGAGCATTCCCTAACCTCGCACGCACGACGCCGACCATGAGTGATCTTCCGTACTTCACCGAGCAGCATCACGCGGTTCGTGAGATGGTCAGTGACTTCGCGCGAACGGAGGTCGCTCCGGTAGCCGGCAAGCTCGACGCCGACGCGAAGTTTCCCTGGGAAAACGTGAAGAAGATGGGGGAGCTCGGGCTCCTCGGAGTCCCCTGGTCCGAAGAGCTGGGCGGCGCCGGGATGGACCTGATCAGCTACATCATCACCATTCACGAGATGGCGAAGGTGGACGCTTCACACGCCATTACCATCTCGGCCCACACCACCCTCGGTACCTCTCCCATCGTCAACTTCGGCTCGCGGGAGCAGCGCGAGCGTTACGTCCCGCTCCTGGCGAGCGGGAAGGTGCTGGGTGGCTTCGGTCTCACCGAGGAATCGGCCGGGAGCGACGCCAGCGGCACCCGCAGCCGCGCCGAGCGCAGGGGCTCGCACTACGTGCTGAACGGGACCAAACGCTTCATCACGCACGGCGGGGTGGGAGAGATCTTCGTCGTAACCGCGGTCACCGACCCTTCGGCGGGGAGCAGAGGGATAAGCTCCTTCATCCTCACCAAAGAGACGACGGACCTGGAAAAGGCGCGCGATCTCGGGGTGGGGCACGAGCCGTCGCTCCCCGCAATGCCTGGCTTCGCCTCGGGGAAGAAGGAGGACAAGCTCGGCTGGCGTGCCTCGGACACGCGCGAGCTGATCTTCGAGAACGTGGAAGTTCCCGCGGAGAATCTGCTCGGCACGGAGGGCGAGGGCTTCATCAACTTCATGCGCACGCTCGACTCCGGGCGAATCGGAATCGGCGCGCTCTCGCTGGGGATAGCGGAGGGCGCCTTCGAGGAGGCACGGCGCTACGCCACGCAGCGCAGGCAGTTCGGCAGACCGATAGCGGCATTCCAGGGAGTGCAGTTCCAGCTCAGCGACATGGCCACCGAGATAGAAGCGGGGAGGCATCTCGTCTACCACGCGGCGTGGCTCGCGCAGAACGGCAAGCCATTCGGGCGCGAGGCGGCCATGGCGAAGCTCTTCTGCTCGGAGCTGGCGATGCGCACCACCACCCAGGCGGTCCAGATCCACGGCGGCTACGGCTACACCAAGGAGTACCCGGTGGAGCGCATGATGCGCGACGCCAAGATCTGCGAGATCGGCGAGGGGACGTCGGAGATCCAGCGGATCGTCATCGCCCGGCACCTCCTGGGGACGCTGGAGAGCTGACTTCGCGCGCGTCGTTGCGGAAAGTCTCGGGGCGCACCTATCTTTTATGTAATGGCCTCGGGACCCGGCAGCCCGCGTTGCGTCACTCGCGCGACTGCCGATGCTGGTCCGGCGGGCCTCGAGTTTAGAAACACGCAAGCGTGTCCGGTACGCGGCGACTCGCGACCGCAGGCACGCGTTCGATACCCGGAGGTCCACGCGCCGTCCGAAGAGTGACGGTCGTGCACCCCACGCGCGCAGCAGCTCACGCCAGCGTTCCATCGCATGTTGACCCTTTCGACTCTCGACCATGACTTCCGCGCGCTGGCAGCACTGCTGTCCGTCGCGCTGTTGCCCGTGGCGCTCGAGGGGGGGCCAGCGTGGACGACGAGACGCGGCATGACGAAGAGATGTCCAGCGCCGGCCGGAAGGGAGCTCATGCCCCTGCCGACGCGATCAGCGCGCGCCCACACCCCTGAGCCAGATTGCCCGCGCCGCGTCTCCGAGTCGCCGGAACGCATTCGGGGCAAGAGCGTGCATGAAAAGAGAAATCCTCATAAACGCGAGTCAGCGGGAGACTCGCGTGGCCATCCTGGAAGATGACCAACTAGTCGAGCTGATGCTGGACCGCCCCGACAACCGCCGCATGGTCGGGGATGTGTACCTGGGGAAGGTGGAGGCGGTTCTCCCAGGGATTCAGGCGGCGTTCGTGGACATAGGGACAGAGAAGAGCGCCTTCCTCCACGCCAGCGATCTCGTCTTCTCCGAGGACGAGGGCGATGAAGATGACGAGGAGGAAGAGGAGAGCGACGAGGAGGAGCCGGAGAACGGCGCCCGTCGCGGGAAGCGCGCGAAGGCGCCGCCGATCCAGGAGCTGGTGAAGCGGGGGCAGGACATCATCGTCCAGGTCTCCAAGGAGCCCATCTCCACGAAGGGCCCGCGCGTGACGGCGCAGGTTTCGCTGGCCGGGCGGTTCCTGGTCTACATGCCCTTCGCTTCGCGCGTGGGGGTGAGCCGCAAGATCGGCGACCGCTCCGAGCGCGCACGCCTGCGCGAGCAGGTGAAGGCCGTGCTCCCCGAAGACACGGGGGGCGTCATCGTCCGCACGGTGGGCGAGGACGTCACGCAGGAGACCTTCAAGCGCGAGCTCACGACGCTCATCGCGCAGTGGAAGAGAATGAAGCGCAAGACGCGCTTTCTCCGTGCCCCCGCGCTGGTGCACCGCGAGACGAGTCTGACGCGCGGCCTCACGCGAGATCTCTTCAGCACCAAGGTCGACTCGCTCGTTGTCGACTCCAAGCAGATCCACAACGAGATCGTCGAATACCTCAAGGGGATCGCGCCGGAGCTTCTGGATCGCGTGAAGCTCTACGAGGAGCCCACGCCGCTATTCGACAAGTTCGACATCGAATCGGAGATCCGCGACCTCTTCAAGCGGCGCTGCGACCTCCCCTCGGGCGGGTATCTCATCATCGAGCAGACCGAGGCGCTGGTGTCGATCGACGTGAACTCGGGCCGCTACACGGGGAAGAAGGACCCCGAGAAGACCGTCTTCAAGATCAACACCGAGGCGGCGCGCGAAGTCGCGCGGCAGATGCGCCTCCGCGACATCGGCGGAATCATCGTCTGCGACTTCATCGACATGGAGAGCCGCTCCAACCGCGACAAGGTGGTGCAGGAGCTGCGCATCCACCTCGCCCGCGACCGCGCGCGCACCAAGGCATTCGCGCTGAGCGAGCTGGGACTCGTGGAGATGACGCGCCAGCGCGTGCGTCCCAGCCACTACCAGAACATGACCGAGCCGTGCCCGATGTGCGGCGGCACGGGACGCCTCTTCACCCCCGAGACGACCGTCCGGCGTATCGAGCGCGCCGTCAAGCGGATGGCCGTGGAGGGGAAGAAGGACAGCCTGATAGTCAAGCTCCACCCGGATGTGGCGATGTACGTGCTGGAGCACGAGCGCGACCTCGTCCGCAAGCTCGAGAAATCCCTCGGCTTCACCCTCGAATTCCGCGACGACCCCCGGCTGAAGCCGGACGACTTCAAGCTGGTAGTGAAGGGCGCGGAGCGGGATGTGACGAGGCAGTACGCTGTGGCGTAGTAGGGAATGGTGAAGGAAGCAGGAAAGAGGGAACAGGAAACAGGTACCGACTCCAGGGGGTAGAGCCCTCTATCGAGGGGTAGTTCCTGTTTCCTGTTCCCTGTTTCCTGTTTGCTTCGCCATGTGCGCCGTTGACTTTCGCTCCACGCCGGTCTAAGTTACTCTGCTTGTACCAGTTACCTATCCGCACCTACCAATGACTTACGCTATCATTCGCACCGGCGGGATGCAGTTCCGCGCGGAGCCAGGGAAGACTCTTCGCGTTCCGACCATCGATCAGGAAGTCGGCGCGAGCATCACGTTCGATGAAGTGCTACTCGGCTCCGATGGCACCAACGTGCACACCGGAGCCCCTCTCGTCTCGGGCGCCAAGGTAAGCGGCGAGATCGTGCGGCACGGGAAGGGCGACAAGATCGTCGTCTTCAAGTTCAAGCGCCGGAAGAACTACGCCCGCAAGCAGGGGCACCGGCAGCCCTTCACGGAAGTGAAGATCAACGACATCACCCTCGGCTGAGAGTAGAAGATGGCTCACAAGAAAGGCGTTGGCTCCAGCCGCAACGGGCGTGACAGCAA
>DATCXR010000322.1:0-40610 GCA_036565685.1 Gemmatimonadaceae bacterium | reverse complement strand
GGGTGATGGCGCGACTGCTTAACTGTCCCGGGCAGACGCTCGCCGCGGCGCGCGCGGAGGCTCGCGTCGATTCTCTTGCCTCAGGGTGTAAATGGCGATAATTTCACGGCTTATGCCTTTTTGTGACCTCCCAGCGCGGGTTGCCGAGGTGCGCGAGAAGATCGCGGCCGCGGCGGCGCGGGGCGGGCACTCGCAGCAGGTGACCATCGTGGCCGTGACCAAGACCCACGGCCCCGACGCGGTGCGTGCCGCGTGGGATGCCGACCTCGCAGATGTGGGCGAGAATCGCATCCAGGAGGCGGCGAGCAAGATGCGCGAGATCGAGCTGCCGGTGCGCTGGCATCTCATCGGCCACCTGCAGCGAAACAAGGTGAGGTCGCTCGACGGCTTCTCGCTCGTCCATTCCATTGACAGCGCGCGGCTCGCCGACGCGGTGAGCGACTACGGCGTGTCGCGCGGCAACCCGGTGGACGTGCTGGTGCAGGTGAACGTGGTTGGCGAGGAGAGCAAGGGCGGTTTCAGTCCGACGGGTCTGCCGGCGGAAGTGGAGCGCTTCCGCGCGCGATCCGGGATACGCGTGCTCGGCGTGATGACCATGGCTCCGCTGGATGCCGACGAGCGCACGCTCAGGCGCGTCTTCGCCGGCGCACGTTCGGCGCGGGATCTTTTCCGTGAGGCGGGCTTCCCGGCCACCGAGCTGTCCATGGGTATGTCGAACGATTACGAGGTGGCGGTGGAGGAAGGGGCCACGATGGTCCGGTTGGGCACCATCCTGTTCGGAGCTAGAGGCACATGACCGACGAATCTTTTCACCTGACGCCGCTCGACATCCGCCGCTACGACTTCGGCGCAAAGGCCTTCCGGGGCTACGACGAGAACAAGGTCGAGGACTTCCGGAACCAGGTTGCCGAGGAGCTGGAGCGGCTGACACGCGCCAATCAGGAGCTCGAGTCGAAGGCTCGTGGTTTTCACGAGCAGCTCCGTGCCTTTCGCGAGCGCGACAAGGCGCTCAACGACGCTCTCGTTTCGGCGCAGCAGCTCCGGTCGGAGATCCGGGAGCAGGCGGAGCGCGAAGCGCAGCTGATCCTGCGCGAGGCACGGGCGCAGAGCGAGCAGCTCGTGGCCGAGGCGCGCGCGGAGATCCGTCAGCTCGAGTCGGAGATCGCGGCGCTCGACAAGTCGCGCCTCACTTATATTGGCCAGCTCCGCGCGCTCGTCGAGCGGCAGCTCGCCGAGTTGAATGCGTCGAGTCTCCCGGCTCCGCCGCTCCGCAACAGCGGCGAGAACGAAGTCGTCGAACCACGCCAGCCGGTCAAGACGCCGGCCTGGCTCGAATCGCTAGTCAAGGAATGAGCAGCTTCCGACTCGATCATCCGCCCGCGGACCGCCGCCGCTCCGTTCCCGGCGAGCAGCACACGCGCTATCAGATCGAGGCATCGGCTGGCATCGTCCGGCAGGTATTTCCCGATCCGCCCAGCGTGGCGATCGTCCTCGGCACCGGGCTCGGGCAGCTCGCGCGCGCCATCGATGTGAAGGCGTCGATGAGCTACACGGAGATTCCGAACTTCCCGCTCTCCACCACCGAGTCACACGCGGGGCGGCTCCTCTTCGGCACGCTCGGTGGGAAAACCGTGGTTGCCATGCAGGGGCGCCTGCATCTGTACGAAGGATACACGGCGAGACAGGTGAGCTTTCCCGTGCGCGTGATGCGCGCGCTCGGCGCGGAGACGCTGGTGGTGTCCAATGCGTGCGGCGGGATGAATCCGCTCTGGAACCCGGGCGAGATCATGCTGATCGCGGACCACATCAACCTGCTCGGCGACAACCCGCTCATCGGCCCCAACGACGACGAGCTTGGCCCCCGCTTTCCCGACATGTCGAACGCGTACGACTCCGAATTGAGGGAAATGGCTCGCCAGGTGGCGATCGAGGAGCGGGTCGTTCTCCGCGAGGGTGTATACGCGGCGGTGGCCGGCCCCAACCTCGAGACGCGAGCGGAGTACCGCTTCCTGCGGAACATCGGCGCCGACGTGGTGGGGATGTCCACGGTGCCGGAGGTTATCGTGGCGGTGCACGGCGGGATGCGGGTGCTCGGTCTCTCGATCATCACCGACAGCTGCCTTCCGGATGCGCTCGAGCCGGCGACGGTCGAGCAGATCATAAGCGTCGCCTCCTCGGCGGAGCCGGCGCTCGCGACACTGGTCAGAGGAGTGGTGGAACGACTGTGACAGCCGAAAGCACGGTAGTGAAGGAGCGGTATCGCAGGTTGCCGTCGGAGCTTTCCGCCAACGCGCTCGAGCAGGAGCTGCTGGAGCGCTGGGGCGAGGAAGGACTGATGGAGGAGACGCTGCGCGCACGCGAGGGCGCCGAGGACTTCGTCTTCTTCGAGGGGCCGCCCACGGCCAACGGGCGTCCCGGAATTCACCACGTCTTCGCGCGAACCGTGAAGGATCTCTTCTGCCGCTACCGAGCGATGAAGGGGTACCGCGTGCTGCGAAAGGCCGGGTGGGACACGCACGGTCTCCCGGTGGAGATCGAGGTGGAGAAGCAGCTCGGCATCAATGGCAAGCAGCAGATCGAGGAAGTGGGAGTGGCCGAGTTCAACCGTCTCTCGCGCGAGAGCGTGTGGCGATACAAGGGCGACTGGGAAGCGCTGAGCGCTCGCATCGGCTACTGGCTGGACTACAGCGATCCGTACATCACGTATTCCAACGACTACGTGGAGAGCGTCTGGTGGGCGCTCTCCACGCTCTTCGAGCGCGATCTGCTCTATCGAGGCCACAAGATCCTTCCGTACTGCCCGCGCTGCGGCACTGCGCTTTCGAGCCACGAGGTGGCGCAGGGGTATGAAGACGTGAAGGATCCGAGTGTGTATGTGGCGTTGGAGCTGGGAGGAAACAGGAAACAGGAAACAGGAAGCAGTGAAAACCTCGAGGGTTCAGGGGGCAGGGGGCAGGGTTCAGGAACTGCTCCCGAGGACGTCCTCCCAGGTAGTTCTCTGAACCCTGAACCCCGAACCCTGAACCCTGCCTCTCGTCGCATCCTGGTCTGGACTACCACGCCTTGGACGCTCGTGTCCAACGTGGCGCTGGCGGTGAATCCGGAGCTGGAGTACGTGGAGGTGCGGGTACGGGACGGGGTCGAGGTGAAGGGGAGTGCTTCCGTGCTCGGAGGTGGGACGCTGATACTTGCGGCGGCGCGGGCGGGGGCGGTGTTGGGCGAGGACTGGCCCGATAGATGGGAGGTCGTGGATCGGATGAGCGGCTCCGCGCTGGCGGGGCTGCGTTATCGGCGGCCGCTGGATTGGGTGAGGTATCCGGCGGAAGGCGAGCACGAAGTGATCGTGGCCGAGTCGTTCGTGTCGGCCGAAGACGGGAGCGGGGTGGTGCACATGGCGCCCGCGTTCGGCGCGGACGACTACGCGGCGGGGCAGCGGCACGGGCTGGCGTTCCTGCAGCCGGTGGATGCGCGCGGCGAGTTTCCCGCTTCGATGCCGGTGGTGGGCGGGATGTTCGTGAAGAAGGCCGATCCGCTCATCATCGAGGAGCTGAAGCGCCGCGGAGCGCTATGGAAGTCGGAGATAGTGGAGCACTCGTACCCGCACTGCTGGCGCTGTGGTACGCCGCTGCTCTATTACGCGCGCGAATCGTGGTTCGTGCGCACCACGGCGTTCCGCGACGGGATGCTGGCGCGCAACGCTCGCGTGGATTGGCATCCGCCCGAGACCGGGTCGGGGCGCTTCGGCGAGTGGCTCAAGAACAACATCGATTGGGCGCTCTCGCGCGATCGCTACTGGGGGACGCCGCTACCGCTATGGGTATGCGACCGCGATAGCTCGCACGTGGAAGCGGTGGGGAGCTACGAGCGCCTCGCGGAGCGCTGGGGGCGCGCGCTTCCCGATGACTTCGATCCTCACAAGCCATACATAGACGTCTATACGTGGCCGTGCGCCGCGTGCGCGCGGGCGGGCGGCACGCAGCAGGGGACGATGAAGCGCACACCGGAGGTGATCGACACCTGGTTCGACTCGGGGTCGATGCCCTTCGCGCAGTGGCACTTTCCCTTCGAGCGGCGGGAGACTTTCGCGTCGCAGTACCCGGCGGATTTCATCGCCGAGGGCGTGGATCAGACGCGTGGGTGGTTCTATTCGCTCCTCGCCATCGCCACCGGGCTGGGCGATGCGCTCCCCGGGAACATGGCGCCGGGCGACACCGATGCTCTCGCGGCCCCGTACCGTTCCGTGGTGGTGAACGACCTCGTGCTCGACGCCAATGGCGCGAAGATGTCGAAGTCGAAGGGGAACGCGGTGGACCCGTGGGCGGTGATCGATAGCCATGGCGCCGACGCGGTGCGGCTGTTCCTCATCGCGTCGAGCCAGGTGTGGATGCCGCGCCGGTTCGACGAGGATGCGATAAGGGAGACGGCGGGGCGCTTCCTCCTCACCTTCAAGAACACGTACAGCGGGATGTTCGCGCAGTACGCGAACTTCGGGTGGGAGCCGAGCGCGGAGGATCCGGCGCCGGCGGATCGTCCCGTCGTGGACCGCTGGGTGCTGTCGCGTCTCGCCACGGTGCGGCACGAGGTGGACGATCTCCTCTGGCGCTACGAGGCCACGCTGGCGGTGCGGCTGGTGATGGACTTCGTGGTGGACGACGTGTCCAACTGGTACGTGCGGCTCAACCGGTCGCGCTTCTACGACGTGGACAGCGCCGACAACCGCGCAGCGTTCGCGACGCTGTACGAGGTGCTGGTGGCGGTGTGCCGGATGCTCGCGCCATTCGCGCCGTTCATCACCGACTGGATCCATCGGGAGCTGACGGGGACGTCGGTGCATCTGGCACCGTTCGCGGCGCCGGCGGGCGCGGCGCCTGGAGCGGGTGACGCCAGGCGGATGCTGCCGGATGCCGAGCTGGAGCGGGCGATGAGCGACCTCCGCCGTTTGGCCACGCTTGCGCGCGCCGCGAGGGAAGTGGCAGGAGTCAACGTACGTCAGCCGCTTTCGCGACTGGTATGTGTGGTGCCAAATTACAAGGCTGGAATGTTCGACGTGCTGGAGCCGTTGCTCCGGTCGGAGATAAACGTCAAGGCGCTGGAGTTCGCGTCGAGCGGCGACGAGCTGTTGCGGCTGGAAGCCAAGCCCAATTTCCGTTCGCTGGGCAAGCGCTTCGGAAAGCGTACGCCTCTCGCGGCAGCCGCGGTGGGCGCACTGTCGAACGAGGCGCTGGTGGGCCACGAGAAGGGTGGCCCGCTGGTGATAGACCTGGATGGAGAGTCGCACGAGCTCTCCGAGGAGGACTTCGAGATCGTCCGGCGGGCGGCCGGCGAGTTGACGGTGCAGGAGGAAGGGGGCTACGTCGCCGCTCTGGACCCGACGGTAACGCCCGAGCTCAGACGCGAGGGCATCGCGCGGGAGCTGGTGAACAGGATTCAACGGTTGCGGAAGGAGGCGCGTTTCGCCGTGAGCGATCGGATCCGCCTGCAGATAATTGGCGGAACCGAGATCGAACAGGTGGCGGAAGGGTACAAGGAGTACATCGCGGGTGAAGTGCTCGCGAGCGAGGTAATGACCGGCGGCCAGGTCGCCGGAAACCCCGACGCGGTGCAGACAGTGGAAATCGTTGACGACACCGTCTCCATCGCCCTGACGAGAGTCCACAACTGATGCCGTCTTCAGCAGCCAGTCGGAAGAAGCCAAAGCCCATGAGCAAGAAGATGCTCGCTCACTTCGAGAAGCGTCTCATCGAGGAGCGTAAGCGCGTGCTCAAGGAGCTCGGAAACTACACCGAGACATTCAACGCGACGCCGCAGTCGGCGGACGGCGATCTCAGCTCGTACTCGTTCCACATGGCCGACCAGGGCACGGACGCGATGGAGCGTGAGAAGGCCTTCCTCTTCGCCAGCCAGGAAGGGCGTTTCCTCTGGCATATCGACCAGGCGCTCAGGCGCCTCTACCGCTCCCCGGAAGAGTTCGGCAAGTGTCACAGCTGCGGGGAGTACATTGATTTCGACCGCCTCGATGCGCTGCCCCACGCGCGCCTGTGCATCGCCTGCAAGCAGCGTGAGGAAGATGGCAAGAAGCGGCAGCCCCAGCAGAGCTAAGGCAACGCTGTTCTGGACGTTGATCGCGGCGATAGTCGCGATCGACGTCGTCACGAAGTACATAGCGCAGACCACGCTGGTTCCCTACCGCATGCCGCGGGAGGTGATCGGCGAGTGGGTTCGCTTCACTCTGGTCTTCAACCAGGGCGCCGCCTTCGGTCTCCACCTCGGCCCCTGGTCGCGGCAGATCTTCCTCGTCCTCACCGTGGTGGCGCTCATCATCCTGGGCCGCCTCTACAAGGACACCCGTCCCGACGACCGCGTTCGCGTGATCGCGCTCGGCCTCGTTTGCGGCGGCGCCATCGGCAACCTGCTGGACCGGGTACGCTCCGCCGTTGGCGTGGTCGACTTCCTCGACATAGGCGTCGGCAACTGGCGCTGGCCCACCTTCAACGTCGCCGACATCGCCGTCACGACCGGCGCGATCCTGCTGGCCTGGGCGCTGTGGGGGGAGGAGGGGGAGGAGGTGGGGGAGGAAAGCAGAAAGCAGAAGGCGGAAAGCAGTGAACTTCAGGGTTCAGGGGGCAGGGTTCAGGGTTCAGGTACTACTCCGGAGTAAAGGTCTCGCGGCGAGGGGTAGTACCTGAACCCTGCACCCTGAATCCTGAACCCTGCCTCCCTTGCTCCACTCCTTCCTCGTCGCCTCCCCCGACACCTCTCGGCTCGACGTCCTGATCGCTCGGCGGTTGGATATATCGCGGACGCAGGCGGCGACGCTCATAGCCACTGACCGAGTACGGGTGGCGGGGAGGCGGGAGAAGGCGAGCTACCGGCCGGTGGAAGGGGAGGAGATCGTGGTGGAGATACCGCCTCCGCCCGAGCACGAGGTGGTGGCCGAAGATATTCCCCTGAACATCGTCTACGAGGACGACCAGCTTCTGGTGGTGGACAAGGCCGCCGGAATGGTGGTGCATCCGGCGCCGGGGCACTGGAGCGGGACGCTGGTGAACGCCCTCATGGGGCGGGGCGGGGAGCTCTCCGGCTACGGAGGCGAGGGGCGGGAGGGGATCGTCCACCGCCTGGACAAGGACACATCCGGCCTCCTTCTGGTAGCCAGGACCGACCGGGCCCACCGGTCGCTGGGCCGCGCCCTGGCCCAACGCCGTATCATCCGGCGCTACGCCGCCATGGCGTGGGGGCACCTCACCGCCGACAGGGTGACGGTGGAGAAGCCCATAGGGCGGGATCCGCGAGACCGAAAGCGGATGGCAATCGTCAGTACTGGACGAGCTGCACGAACGGACTTCGTGCGGCTCGCCAGGTTCGGTTCGGCGGACCTGTTGCGGGCGCACCTGCACACCGGGCGCACGCACCAGATCCGCGTGCATCTCAGCTCGATTGGACACCCCGTACTGGGCGACGACACGTACGGTGGAGGCGGAGGGCGGCGGCTGGTGGCGCTCCCCCCGAAGCGGCACTTCCTCCACGCCGCGTGGCTGATCTTCCCGCACCCGGTGACCGGCGAGCTGGTGGATGTGCGATCGCCGCTTCCGGAGGACCTCCGGGTTTCGCTGGCCGCGGTTGCCGAACTGGATGATCTGCCGTCTCATCCGGATCCTCTCGACGACCTTGGCTTCTACAATCTCGATAACTGAATCCGCCCTCAGTCAGCTGGTGGTCTTCCGGTTGGCGAGCGGCACTTATGGGATCGAGCTCGATGCGGTTCGGGAGATAGTCCCGTTCCGTGGAGCGACACGGCTTCCCGGCGCGCCATCGAACGTGGCGGGCCTGGTGAACGTTCGCGGCTCGATCATCACGGTGATCGATCTCGGCGCGCAGCTCGAGGACACGGCCTCCGCGCGCGAGAAGTCATCGGTGATGCTCGTGGAGCACGGCGGAAAACTGGTGGGTGCCGCCGTGGACGAGGTGCTCGATGTACGAAGGACGGCCGACGTGGAGCTCGACGACGGCGGAGCCGGGATGGTCGCGGATGCCGCCGTGCGGGCCGTCGGGCGGTTGTGTGAGGAGGAAGGAAGGGAGGGCGGCGTGATCACGCTTCTGGACATTCACGGCATCATCTCGCGAGTGCTCGCTTGAATGGAGGATGGGACGTTGAGTAACACGGTTCTGGTATGCGACGACGCGGTATTCATGCGAACTCTGCTCTCCGACATTCTCTCCCAGTCGGGATTCGAGGTGATCGGTGAGGCGGAGACTGGAGTGCAGGCGATCGAGCGCTACAAGCAGCTGCGCCCCGATCTGGTGACCATGGACATCGTCATGCCCGACATGGGCGGCATCGACGCGGTCCGTGAGATCACGAAGTTCGACTCCGAAGCCCGGATCCTCATGTGCAGCGCGATGGGTCAGCAGGCGCTGGTAGTCGAAGCGATCCAGGCCGGCGCGAAGGACTTCGTCGTCAAACCCTTCCAGCCGAGCAGAGTGCTGGAAGCGGTGCAGAGGGTGATGGGGTGAGAACTGCAGGGTTCAGGAGGCAGGGTTCAGGTACCACCTCGGAGTAGAGATCTCTTCGCCAAGGCAGTCGCTGAACCCTGAACCCTGCCTCCTGAACCCTCGCGGACGGAGCCCGGACTGAGCATGGACCTCTCCAAATACGCCGACCTCTTTCTGACCGAGAGTCGCGAATACCTCTCGGCCATGAATCACCACCTCCTCGAGCTCGAGCGCGAGCCCGGGGCGGAGGAGCCGGTGCGCGCCATCTTCAGGGCGGTGCACACGGTGAAGGGGATGAGCGCGACCATGGGCTACCAGGCCGTGGCCGAGCTGGCGCACGAACTGGAGAGCGTACTCGATAGGGTGAGGCATGGCGAGCAGGCGGTGACCGCGGCACTGATGGATGCACTGTTCGAGTCGGCGGATGCGCTCGAGGCGGCCGTGGAGCGCTCGGCGAAGGGAGAGGGCGAGCAGCTGGATGTGAGCGCGCTGGTGGCGAGGCTGCGTGCGATAAGCATCGCCGGCGGGCAGGGCGTCGTGGACTCGAAGAACGGCGCGAACCAGGGCGCGAGCGGTAACGGCTCTCGCGTGGACGCGGTGGACGGCGCGCGCGATGGCACGTCGCGGCCGACTCCGTCCGCCACCAGGAGCGTGAGGATCGACCTGCGACGGCTCGACAAGTTGATGAATCTGATGGGCGAGCTGGTGATCACCCGCGGGCGCCTCTCGGAGCTCGTGGCGCCGATGGACGAGCCGGCGCTCGGCGAGGCGATGGCGCAGGCGTCGCGACTCATCGGCGAGCTGCAGGACGAGATCATGCTCTGCCGGATGGTGCCGGTGGGACAGGTGTTCGACCGCTATCCGCGACTCGTCCGCGATTCGGCACGCGCGCTCGGAAAGGAGGTCTCCTTCACGATCGTGGGGAACGAGATCGAGCTGGACAGGTCGATGCTCGTGGAGATCGGCGACCCGCTCATGCACCTCTTGCGGAACGCGGTGGACCACGGGATAGAAATGCCAGCCGAGCGCGCGGCCGCGGGGAAGCCGGCGAAGGGATCGCTCACTCTGAGCGTGGCGCGCGAGCGTTCCACCGTGACCATCCGCGTGAGCGACGACGGCCGTGGAGTGAGTCGCCAGAAGGTGCTCGAGCGCGCGCGCGCGACGGGCCTGGTGGAGGCGTCGCGCACCGAGCTCTCGGATGACGAGCTGGTGCGCCTCATCTCGCGGTCCGGTTTCACCACCGCCGAGCGCGTCACCGACATCTCGGGGCGCGGGGTCGGGATAGACGCGGTCATGAACCGCGTGCGCTCGATGGGCGGCGCGGTCGAGATCCGGTCGAAGGAGGGCGAGGGCACCACGGTGACCGTTCGTCTTCCGCTCACGCTGGCGATCGTACGCGCTCTCCTCGCGCGCGTACGTGGCGAGGTGTACGCGGTGCCCATGGCGCACGTGAACGAGACGGTGGAGCTCGTGCCCCAGGCGTTGCGCAGGGTGCGGGGACGCGAGGTCATGACGATGCGCGACGACGTTCTCCCGCTCATCCGCTTCCACGATCTCGTACGACTTCCCAACGACGGCGACGAAGCGCGGCAGGTGATCGTCCTGGAGGTGGGGGATCGCCGCGCGGGGCTCGTCGTGGACGAGCTCACGGGGCAGCAGGACATTGTCGTCAAGCAGTTCGATCCGGTTCGGGATGCTGTGTCTCTGTTCAGCGGCGCTACGATACTCTCCGATGGCGCTCCCGCGCTCATCGTGGATGTCGGAAGCCTCATGTAAGGAGTGGGAATGACTGACCTGATGTCGTTGAAGGAGCCGCAGCTCGACGCCCTCCGCGAGACTGCCAACATCGGAGCGGGCCACGCGGCCACCGCGCTTTCGCAGATGACGGGCGGCACGATCATGATCAGCGTGCCCACCATCACGATCGCGGCGCTCGAGGACGTGCCCTCGCAGATCGACGACGGCGAGGAGCCGATCGCGGCGGTGCTCATGCACATGCTGGGCGACCTCACCGGTCGCACGCTGCTGGTGTTCCCGATGCCCACCGCCGTCCGCCTCGCGCAGCTCATGCTCCGCCGGCCGCACGATCCGGGCGCCGATTTCGGCGAGCTCGAACAGTCGGCCATCAAGGAGGCGGGGAACATCCTCACGGGTGCCTACATGAACGCGCTCAGCGAGTTCATGGGGCTCATGCTCCTGCCGTCGCCGCCGAGTCTCGCCGTGGACATGTCGGCGGCAGTGCTCACTACGGCGTACCTGCAGTTCGGCGGCGACAAGGACATGGTGTTCGCCGTCGAGACGCAGTTCTTCTTCCAGGGCACCGACGAGCGCCTGCGCGGCTTCTTCCTGCTGCTCCCCGACGTCGCCTCGCTCCAGACGCTCCTGCGCGCCGTTCGCGTCGCCTGAGAATGGCAGCGTCGCTGGCTTCGCAGCGCGACCGTGACATCCTGCGGTCGTTCGCCCGGCGGATAGATCCGTCGGACGCCGGCGCGCACAACAACCTCGGCGTTCTCTATTACCACAAGGGGATGCACGAGGAGGCGGTGGCCGCCTTCGCGAAGGCGCTCGAGCTGGACCCCAAGATGCAGGTGGCCCAGCGCAACCTGGAAGTCGCCTACTTCCGCACCGGGTACTACGACCGGCGCGTGACGGAGCTGCGCGAGCGGCTACGGGCGCATCCCGAGGACCGCGAGGCGCACTGGGAGCTGGGACGTGCGTACGCGTCTCTCGGCGATGTGAACGAGGCGGAGGCCGAGTTCGAGGCGCTGCTCTCGTATTTCCCGGATGATGTGGGCGCGATGGTGCAGCTGGCGCTCGCCAAGAAGAGCAGCGGCGACCTCGAAGAGGCGCAGGAGTGGCTGTCGCGCGCTCTCGAGCGCGAGCCGGACAGCCCGCTGGTCAACTTCTACATCGGCGAGGTGCTGTACAACCGCGGCGCCAACGAGGATGCGATCGCCGCCCTCCGCCGTTCGATCGAGCTGAGCCCCGAGAACCCGGACGCCCACTATCTGCTGGGGTTCGTGCTCGGCGATCTCGGTCGTCACGAGGAGGCGCGCGCCGCAACGGGACGTGCGATTCAGCTCAACCCGTCGCTCTCGCGCGCGCAGGCCAATCTCTCGCTCGACAGGTACAATCACTCCACCTACGAGGAGCTGGTTCCCGAGCGGAAGGAGCGCCATTCGCGCGAGCGCATGGAAGTGGCGCGCGAGGGCGGGCTCGCCCACTACAATCTCGGACTCGCCTTCCGGCGCCAGGGCTACTACGCCGAGGCGCTTCGCGAGTATCGCATCGCGCTGGAGCGCGAAGAGGACCGCCTGCTCGTGTTGCAGGCGATGGCGGAGCTTCACCTGTTGAAACGCGACCCCCAGGCCGCGATCGAGCTGTACGACCGGATTCTCGAGGAACAGCCCGACAGCCCGAAGCTCTGGTGCGAGCGTGGCGTGGCGCTGCACCAGGACGGACGCCACGTCGACGCGGAGGAGAGCTACCGCCGCGCGCTCGCCGTCGATCCAGTGTACGCCATAGCGCACAACAATCTGGGGGTGGCCGCCTATCACTCCGGCAACTCCGAGGCGGCGATGGAGTCGTTCCGCGCGGCGCTGGGGGCGCAGCCTGCATTCGTGAAGGCGTGGCTCAACCTGGCGCTGATTCTCTACCGCGCGAGGCGGTTGCAGTTGAGTCTCGAGGCGTACCGCCAGGCGCTCGCGACGGAGCCGGAGAACCCGGTGGCATGGAACGGGATCGGGCTGGTGCTCGCGGAGCTCAAGAAGTTCGAAGATGCGCGCAACGCCTTCGTCCGCGCGATCAACAGCCGCGGTGACTTTGCCGAGGCGCACTACAACCTCGCATTCACGCTGTCGAACCTGGGCGACTTCACGGGCGCGCTGCGCGCCACGAAGCGCGCGCTCGAGCTCGATCCGTACTACGTGCCGCAGAAGTTCGAGCTCGCCATAGACGTCGAGTACGAGGACCCCGATCTCTCGATCGCTCCCGATCTCGAGGGCGCGGAGCGTACCGAGGGCGCGGTCGGTGACTTCGCCTTCGACGCTTCGGTCCTCGACTCGCTCTTCACCGATTTCAGGAGCGCGAGCGCGGAAACGGCGCGCGGAGGTGCGAACGCACCACCGGCCGGCGATTCCACCTACGCGATGGCGGAAGACTATCTCGCGAAGGGGATGCTCGATCGCGCGGCGGCGGAGATAAACCGCGCTCTCGGGAGGGGAGGCGACACCTCGGCGGGGATGACCCTGCTCGGGGATGTCTTCGCACGGCAGGGTCTGCACGGCGAGGCGCTGGAGCGCTACCGCCAGGCGCGCAGCGTACGCGAGGACGTGCCGCGAGCGATAGCGGGTGAGGTGCGGTCGCTTCTCGCCCTCGGCCGCGCGGCCGATGCACGCGCCTCCGCGGAGTCGCTGCTGGCGGCGGATGCATCGAACGTGGAGTCGCTTCTTCTCGTGGCGAAGGTGCGTGCCGAGGTAGGCGAGCCGGCGCTCGCGCGCGAGCTGCTGGACGATGCGCGCCGGATCGCACCCGCTCGTGCGGACGTGTTGAAGCAGCTCGGCGACACCTCTCGCTCGGTAGGCGACGTGGACGGGGCGATCCAGGCCTACCGCGACGCGCTGGAGCTCGACACCGATTTCGCGGTGGTGCGCTACGACCTCGCGGCGCTGCTCGCGGCGCGCGGCGACGCGAGCGGTGCCGAGCGCGAGCTCCTTGCGGCGCTCGAGGCAGTGCCCACCTACGTGGAGGCCACACTCGCGCTGGCCGATGTGCGCCGCCGCTTCGGCCGCCAGCGGCAGGCGGTGGCGCCGCTCGTGGATCTCCTCAGGCGCGATCCGTACAACGTGGACGCGTTGCTGGTCCTGGCCGAGATTCTCATGGAGCTCGGCCGCCGCGAGGACGCCGGGACGGCCGTCGCGCGGCTCCTCCGCTTCGATCCCGACCACGCGGGCGCCCTCTTCCTGAGGGGAGTGCTCCTCTCCGATGCTCACCACTATCGCGAGGCGATAGGTCTCTGGCAGCGCGTGGTGGAGCTGGAACCCGAGGGTGACTACGCGCTGCGGGCGCGTCGCGAGGCGCGCACCGCGGCGGACCTTCTCCGGATCTTTCGCTCCCCGCGGGAGGCGGTGTCCTGATGGCGATCGAAGGTCCGCTTCGCGAGCTAGGGATTCACGATGTCTTCCAGCTCCTCGATCTGAGCCGGAAGACCGGCACGCTCACGATCACGTCATCGCTGCGCGACAACCAGGGCACCGTGTACTTCGAGAACGGTGCCGTGGTCTACGCTGCGATCCGCAGCAACCCGCACCCGCTCGGCGAGCTCCTCCTCCGCTCGGGGAAGATCTCCGAGGGCGACCTCGCACGCGCGCGCGATGCTCAGACGCGGTCGGCCGACACGCGCCGGCTCGGCGAGATCCTCGTGGAGCGCGAAGCGATCACGCGGAAGGAGCTGGAGCGGCAGGTGCGGTTCCAGGTGGAGGAGGTCGTATTCGAGCTGCTCTCGTGGAGCGAGGGCTTCTTCCGCTTCGAGGAGCGAAGCACGCTCGATGCTCCAGCCGAAGCGAGCATCCGCATCTCCACCGAGTCGCTCCTCATGGAGGGCGCGCGCCGGATAGACGAGTGGTCGCGCATCGAAGGGAAGGTGCCGCACCTGGGAGTGGTACCGGCGCTGGCGACGGTGCACGACTCGCACGCGGCACTGCTCGACCTGCTCCCGAACGAGTGGGAAGTGCTCGCGGAGATCGATGGCGAGCGCGATCTGCGCGCCATCGCGGCGAATCTCGCGCGCAGCGACTTCGATGTGGCCCGCGTGGTGTTCGGGCTGCTGAGCACGGGAATCGTGGAGCTCGTCGAAGACGACGCTCCCGCCACCGCTCCCGCCATCGCGGCGGCCCGCGCGGCCGCTTACGTGGAGCAGGCGAAGGACGCACTCCGCACCGGCGACGTCGATGCCGCCATAACGGCATCGCGCATGGCCGTGGCGGCATCGGACCAGTGCGTCGGCGCGCGGCTCATGCTGGCGCGCGCGCTGGCCTGCGCCGGACGCCACGACGAGGCCGCTGCCGAGTTGACTACCGCGCTCGAGGCGGACGCGCTCAACGCCGAGGTGCATCTCGAGCTGGGTCACTGTGCAGCGCGCAGGGGCGACCTGGCGAACGCTGCAACCCACTGGGAGCGCTACCTCCGGCTGGCGCCGAACGACGCGCTGGCGCCGAGCGTGCGCACCGCCGTGGAGAACGCGGTAGCGCTCCGCTCCATCCTCCAGGAGCACGCTCATGTCTGACGATATTCGGCGACTGAGCGACGAGCTGGCTCGCGACCCATCGAGTCTGGTGTTCATCCAGCTCGGCGAGGAGCTGCGCCGTACCGGGCAACTGGATCTCGCGCTTCGCGTCGCGTTGCGTGGTCTCGAGCGCCACCCGCACGACGCCGATGCGCACGATCTGCTCGCGAGGATCCACGTGGACCGGAACGAGCTGACTGCCGCCTTCGACGAGTGGGACACGGTCCTGAAGCTGGCGCCCGGGCACGTGGGCGCGCGGAAGGGCGTGGGCTACGTGCTCTTCAAGCAGGGTCGCCTCACCGAGGCGGAGCGCTACCTGAGCCAGGCGTCGGCGCAGAACGGCGCTGATCCATCCATCGCGACAGCGCTGCACATGGTTCGCCGGATGCTGCACTTCACCGACGGCGCCGAAGCGCCGGAGGCGCTCACCGATGGCAACGGTGCCGCGCCGCTGGCGGAGGCGGGAAGAAGGGTGGAGGAGGAGGCACGTCGCCTGTTCGCCGAGATCCTCGGCGAAGGCGAACAGACCGCGCTCCTGCTGGATGCGTCCGGACTCGTGACCGCTGGTCTTTACGTCACCGAGGACGGAAGGGATGTGGGTCAGGAGGTGGGTGCATCGCTGGCCGGAATCCGAGAGGACGCCGCGCGCGCCGCGGAACACCTGGGCCTCGGCGCCTGGTCGTCGGTGACCTTCGAGACCGACGTGGCTACCGTGGCGATGGCGCCGGTGCTCGATGACTCGCTCGTCCTGGTCGCGGCAGCGCGCTCGGTTCCGTTGGGGCTCGTGCGGCGTGTGCTCCAGCAGTGCGGCCGTCGCGCCAGCGCCTGGTTGGGGGCAACGTCATGAGCACCACCCAGTTCACCGGCCTCATCTCGGCCCTCACGAGACAGCGTGGAGTGCTCGGCTGCCTCGTGGTGAGCGAGCGCGACGGAATCATCGTGGATGCCGATGTGCAGGCCGGCGTGGACGCGGCGGCCGTGGCCGCGCTGGCGGCGGCGCTCTACAGGCGCGCGCGTCTCTGCTCGGAGGCTGCCGGGCTCTCGAGGGTGAGCTTCCTCCAGCTCGAGTCGGAGCGCGGTCACATCTGCGCCGCCGGACGCGACGATCTCGTGGCGGTGGTGATCGCGGAGACGGGAGCGCCGGTGGCGCAGCTCCGCACGGTGATCCTCCAGTCCGTGGATTCGCTGGTATGAGGGCGCGCGTCTCGGAGCAGTGGGTGGAAGCGCCGCTGCAGAACTTCGCGGACCAGTCGAGGGTGACGTTCGCCCTTCTCCTGCAGCCGAGCGGCCAGGTGCTGGGACAGTTCGGCTTTACCCGCGCCATGGATGTGATGGCTGCCTGCTCGCTGGCAGCGGCGATCAACGTCACCGCGGCGCAGCTCGGCCGCGAGCTGGAGGGGTCGCCCTTTCGCGAGATGCATCATGCCGGCCGCGAGCGCGAGCTGTTCATAGCCGAGGCGCCCACGGCGCGCGGACCGCTCGTGCTGCTGGCGGCGTTCGATGGCGAGAGCTCGCTCGGCCTGGTGCGTCTGTACTTCCGGGAGCTGTGCGCCGCGCTCGCGAACGCCGCGTCCGCGGCCGATCCCGCGCCTTCCGAGGCGGACAGAGTGGATCTCGGCGAGAATCTCGAGCGGGATCTCAACCGCAGTCTCGCCATCCTGTTCGGGCGCGCGCGTCCGGACTCGGAGGGGATGCTCTCCGTTCCGCCCTCCATTCCTCCAGCCTGAGCATCCGGTGCCTCTCGTCAACTACGCCACGCGCGAGATCACCTGCAAGATCGTCTACTACGGCCCCGGGCGGTCGGGTAAGACGACGAACCTGCATTACATTTACGAGCAGGTTCCGAGCGCTCGCCGTGGCAAGATGGTGTCGCTCGCCACGCAGACCGACCGCACGCTGTTCTTCGATTTCCTGCCGCTCGATCTGGGATCCATCTCCGGGTTCTCGACCCGCTTCCAGCTCTACACGGTGCCGGGCCAGGTATACTATCAGGCCACGCGCAAGCTCGTGTTGCAGGGGGCGGACGGCGTGGTCTTCGTGGCCGACAGCCAGGCGCGCCAGCTCGAGGAGAACATCGAGAGCATGCAGGACCTCCACGCGAACCTCGCCGAGCACGGCATGGATGTACGGGCAACTCCACTGGTGATCCAATACAACAAGCAGGACCTGCCGCGCGAGCTGATCCTGGGTGCAGACGTTCTCGACGATGCGCTCAACTTCCGTGATGTCCCCGCGTTCACCGCCGATGCGCTGCACGGTCACGGGGTATTCGAGACGCTGCGGGGGATCTCCGAGCAGGTGCTGCGCCGGCTGAGCGGTGGAACGCCGGGCGCGCCGCGCCAGAACGCACGAGATACCGTAGGGAGCGTCTGAGGCATGGAGCTGGACGCGCGCTACCGCTTCGACAACTACGTCGTCGGCTCGGCGAATCGCCTGGCCGTATCGGCGGCGCGCGCGGTCGCCCAGTCGCCGGGCGCCACCTATAATCCGCTCTTCATCTACAGCAGCTCCGGGCTCGGCAAGACTCACATCATGCTCGCCATCGCCAACCATGCAATGCGGCTCCAGCCGGAGCTGCGCGTGGAGTACTCCACGGTGGACGAATTCGTGAACGAGCTGACGGAGGCCGTCGCGGTTGGGTCGATGGAAGCATTCAAGCAGCGACACCAGCGTACGGGGATGCTCCTCCTGGACGACGTGCAGTTCCTCGCGGGAAGGCGCGAGACGCAGTCGGAGATGCTGCGCCTCTTCGACGCACTACAGCGCTCGGGGACGCAGGTCGTGTTCACGAGCGACCGGCCTCCTTCGGAGATCGCCGATCTCGACGAGCGGCTCATCACGCGCTTCTCGGGAGGGCTCGTGGTGGACGTGGCGGCGCCGGACTACGAGACGCGCGTCGCGATCCTCCGCATGTGGTGTGACGAGCGGGGGACGCGCTTCGAGCAGGGCGTGCTCGAGGCGGTCGCGCGGATCGCCTTCGGAAACGTGCGCGAGCTGCAGGGCGCGCTCAACCGCCTGGTAGCCTGCCAATCGCTCACGGGGACGCAGGTGACGCCGGCGAGCGTGCGCGCGCTTCTCGGCGAGCGCGCCGAGGTGGGAGCCGGAGTGGGCGCGGGGCTCTCGGTAGGGCCCGCGATGAGCGGCGAGTTCGCCAGCTTCATCTCGGACGTCACGGAGGTAGTCTCACAGCACCTGGAGCCGTGGCGCGTTCGCGTGATGGACGCCGTGAGCCGCTGGCGCTCGGCGGGCTTCGAGACCGCGGTGCTCGAGCGCCTTCTGGAAGGCGACACCACTAGCGAGGCGCGCTTCGAGGACGCGGCGGACGCGACGCTGGCGCGCTACGAGTCGGCGGTCGAGCGGCTTCGCGCGCTGGCCACGGAGGCGGCGCGCTTCGGTCCCGACGCGGTGCCGGCTCACCTGTTGAGGGACCCGGAGCGTCTCGCGGAGGCGGAGCGAGCGCTGGAGCGCGCGACCACGGTTGCCGACGCGCTGCCTGGACCATGCGAGCGGTACTCCAGGGCCGACTTCGAAGTCGGTCCTTCGAACCAGCTCGCGGTGCACGCGGTGGACTCGGTCATCGACGAACCGGGCGCGAAGTACAACCCGCTCTTCGTGTACGGCGTCGCCGGCGTGGGGAAGACCCACCTTCTCAACGCGCTCGGGAACGAGCTGCTGGGAATGAGCGGTGGATCCTTGCGGGTTGCCTGCGTCAACGCGCGCGACTTCGTGAACGAGCTGATCGAGGCGCTCGGTGAGCGGACCATCGAGCGGTGGCGGACACGCTACCGGGCGGTGGATGTGCTCATGCTCGACGACGTGCAGGCGTGCGTCGGCAAGGAGCGCACGCAGGAGGAGCTTTTCCATCTCTTCAACGGGCTCTACTCGCTCGGCAGGCAGATGGTGTTCTCCGCGGATCGCGCGCCCTCGGCCATGGATGGTCTGGATGATCGGCTGCGCTCGCGCTTCGCGGGTGGGCTGGTGGTGGAGATCCAGCCGCCGGACGACGAGCTGCGACGGAAGCTCTTCGCGCGTGGGCTGGCCGCCGCCGGAATCGCGTACGATGCGGAGCTGGTGGACTACCTGGCATCGTGGTCCACGGCTGGTGCCGCCGAGCTGCAGGCGATGGTCGAGCGCCTCGTCGATGGCGCTCGCGCCGCGGGAGTTTCTCTGGATGCCGCGCTCGCGATGCGGCTGCTGGAAGGAGGGGCCACCTCACCCGAAGTCGAACCGGGCGCCCGCGCGCGGCGCGCCGCCACATCGAGCGGCTCCATGCTGGCGATTCGCGGAAACGGAGAGGCGTACGACGCGATCTTCCTCGACCGCGAGAAGGTGATCTGGGAGTGGCCCGACATCGCCGGGCGCGCCATCGAGGAGCTTCGCTGATGGCCATCAAGGGCAGCCTGAGGGAGGCGAGTCTTCCGGATGTGCTCCAGCTCCTCGCCATGGGGCAGAAGACCGGTTGCCTGAGTGTCACCGACCGGAGCAGCTTCGGCTACATCTACTTCGACCGCGGGCGCATCTCCTACGCATCCATCGTCAACCGGCGCGACCGGCTGGGCGACATGCTGGTGAAGGCGGAGATCATCGAACCGGAGCAGCTCGAGCGGGCCATCCAGTCGCAGGCAAACGAACAGCGCGACAAGCGTCTGGGAGAGATCCTGGTGGAGTGGGGTGCCATCTCACGCGACGACCTTCACCACTACGTACGCGTGCAGATCGAGGAGGCGGTGTACTTCCTCTTCACCTGGACGCAGGGAACGTTCAGCTTCGAGGCGGACGTTCGCCCCGAGGAGAGCGAGGTGCTCGTGGCGATCAACCCCGAGTCGCTCCTGCTCGAGGGTGCGCGACGTGTGGATGAGTGGAGCCTCATCGACAAGAAGATACCCAGCTTCGACATAATCTTCGGCCTCGACCGCGAGCGGCTGGACGCGAGCGCTGCGCAGCTCACGCCCATCCAGGAGCGGCTCCTTCCGCTCATCGATGGGCGCCGGGATGTGACCGCGCTGGTGGAGGCATCGGGGATCGGCGAGTTCGAGGTCGGGAAGGCGCTGTACGGTCTGGCCACTGCGGCGTTCCTCCATCGTGTGGGGAAGTCGCGTCCTGCCGACGAGCTGGCCCGCGAGGCCCGCGTGGAGGAGCACCGCAATCTGGGAGTCGCCTTCTACAAGACCGGGATGTTGGAGGAAGCCACGCGCGAGTTTCGCAGAGTGGCGGAGTTGCGCGATGCCGACGTGCAGGCGCGCTTCTATCTGGGTCTGATCGCGTTGCGTCAGGACCGCCTGGAGGACGCCACGGCGCTGCTGAGAGAGGCCGCCGAACGTCCGGGCGCGCATGCGGCGGTGCATCACGACCTGGCCTACGCGCTGGAGCGTCAGGGCCGCTACCACGAGGCGTGCGACGTGCTGAGCACTGCTCTCGACCGTGGCGGCGGCGACGACCCGCGCGTGCGCACATCGCTCGGCATCCTCGCGCTCAGGACCGGAGACGTGGCCGAGGCAGATGCCGCATTGACGGCCGCACGCTCGCTCTGGGGTGCCCGGCCGCCGTCGCAGGCGTGGTTCCATTACGCGGCGCTCGCCGCAGCGCTCGTGAACGACAGCGACCGCGCGCTGCGGCTGGTGGCCGAAGGACTCGAGGCCCACCCGCACTCGGCGCCGCTGTACAACATGGCCTCGGTCATCCACGAGCGGCGCGGTGACTACGAGGCGGCATCGCGTGCCGTCGAGGGCGGGATACTCGAGGACGGCGATCCGCCGCTGCCGCAGCTCCACAAGAACCATGGCGACGCACTGTACCGCGCCGGCCGCTACGACGATGCGCTGGAGGCTTACGAGCGCGCGATCCGGGCCAACCCGGCGCTGGGTGATGACGTGTACCTGAGGGTAGGCAACATCCGCTTCAAGGCGCGCGACCAGAATGCGGCGATCGAGTCGTGGGAGCGCGCGCTCGAGCTGAATCCGGCGAACGACACCGCCCGAGCGAACCTCGAGCTCGCGAGGACGCTGAGCGCATGAGCGACGTCATCGCCGATCCGGAATTCGAGCTGCTCACCAGGAAGATCTCGCGCGATCGGAACTTCGGCTGCGAGAGCTACAAGGAGAAGTGCCTGCGCAGGCGGATTGCCGTGCGCATGCGAGCGCGCGGGGTGCATACCTACGGCGACTACGCGCGGATCCTCGACTCCGACGAGGGCGAGTACGAGCGTCTCCTCGACGCGCTCACCATCAACGTCACCAAGCTCTTTCGCAACTGGGAGGCGTTTGACACCATTGCGCGGCGCGTGATCCCGGAGCTCTGGGATCGCACCGAGGGGCGAATGGTCGTCTGGAGCGCAGGCTGCTCCTCGGGGGAGGAGGCGTACTCGCTGGCGATCCTCCTGCACCGCCACGCGGCGATGCGCGGCCAGCTCTCCTGGCTCTCGCGCGTGCGGGTGATCGGCAGCGACATCGATCGCGCGAGTCTCGCCGCAGCGGAGCGCGCCGCGTACGCGGAGAGCGCGTTCGCGGACACCCCCGCGGAGCTCCGCGCCGCGTACTTCTCTCCGCATCCACCGCACGTGGTTGCCGACCAGGTCAGGAAGATGGTGCGCTTCGAGCGACGCGACCTGCTGCGCGAGTCCGCACCCGATGCGACATCCGAAGGCATCCATCTGATCGCCTGCAGGAACGTGGTCATATACTTCGACCGAAATACGCAGGAAACGCTCTTCAGCCGCTTCCACGACTCCCTGGAGCCGGGCGGTTTTCTCGTCCTCGGAAAGGTGGAGACGCTCCTCGGCTCCGCCCGTTCCCACTTCGCGACCGTCGAACCGCGCGAGCGCATCTTCCGGCGCGCATGACCGACATACGTGTGCGGGTGGCGGATGCCGCGGTGGAGCAGGGCGACGTGACGATCTCCACGATCGGCCTGGGTTCGTGCGTGGCGATCGTGCTCCACGACGCCGACCGGCGCGTCGGAGGACTCGCGCACATCCTCCTGCCGAGCGAGACGCTCTCGCAGGATCGCTCGAACCGGGCCAAGTTCCCGGCCACGGCCGTTCCCCTGCTGCTCGAGAGGATGCGCGCGATGGGCGCCAATCGCGCTCGCATCGTGGCCAAGCTCGCCGGTGGCGCGAGCATGTTCGCCAACCTGCTTCCTACCAGCGGACTCCAGATGGGCGAGCGCAACCTGATCGCGGCGCGGGCCGCGCTCGCCCAGGCGAGCATCCCGGTAGTGGCCGAGGATGTGGGCGGCGGTCACGGTCGCAACGTCTTCTTCAGGGTGGCATCGGGAGAGGTGGAAGTGCGCTCGATGGTGCGTGGCAATGTCGTCATCTGAAGAGCGCTCGGTCCTCGTCGTGGACGACAGCGCGTTCATGAGGAAGCTCATCTCCGAGCTGGTAGCGTCGTCGGGCGAGTTCCACGTGGTGGGAACCGCGCGCAACGGTCTCGATGCGGTGGAGAAGGTGCACGAGCTATCCCCGGATCTCGTGACGCTTGACATCGAGATGCCCCAGCTCGATGGGATCGGCGCGCTCGGCTACATCATGAGCGAGGCGCCGCGACCGGTGGTCATGCTGAGCGGAGCCGCGACGGGAGATGCCAACGACCTCACCATCCGCGCGCTGGAGCTGGGGGCCGTGGACTTCGTGCGCAAGCCGTCCGGGCCGATAAGCATGGACCTGGACTCGGTGCGCGATCAGCTCCTCACCGCGCTCCGCGCGGCGCGCGGAGTGAACCTGGGCGGGGTGGAGGTGCTGGCGCGTCCGCGCACCCCGCCATCGCTTCCGGCCATCGAGCACACCGGCGGCGCCACCAGAGTGGTGGCCATAGCGGCATCCACCGGTGGACCGCGCGCGCTGGCGGAGCTCATCCCGTCGCTCCCTCGCCCGCTGGGCGCGGCAGTACTGGTGGTGCAGCACATGCCGCCCGGCTTCACTCGCAGTCTCGCGGAGCGACTCGACGCGCAGAGCCAGTTGTCGGTGCACGAGGCGGAGGACGGCGACGTCGTACAGCACGACCGTGTATACGTGGCGCCCGGCGGCTTCCACATGCGCATCCGTATCGCCGACGGCGCCCCCGTGATCGCACTCGATGAGTCGCCCGCGATCTGGGGAGTGCGTCCTTCGGCCGATCCGCTTTTCGAGTCGGTCGCCGCGATCTTCGGCCAGCGCGCGGTGGGCGTGGTGCTCACGGGTATGGGGCACGATGGGGCCGCCGGGCTGCGCGCCATTCACGATGCCGGTGGCGTGGGACTCGCGCAGGACGCGGCCACATCAACCATCCACGGGATGCCGCGCGCGGCCGTCGCGGCGGGCGGTGTGGACAGAGTGGTGCCCCTCCAGGCGATGGCACCGGTCATCGGGGGCATCGCGGCGAAGGTGCCGGCATGAGAAATCCCGCCCTCGCACTGCGCGCGGCGGCGAGCGCCGCACCGGGAGCCGACGACACGCTGAGCCAGATGCTCCTCTTCGCGGTTGGAGGAGAGCTCTTCGCCGTCGCGCTCGACGCCTGCGAAGAGGTTCTCGAGTGGCCCGGAGTGGAGCGCGTGTCGGGGATGCCTCCCTCGGCGCTCGGAGTCTTCCCCTTGCGCGGTCAGCTTATGGGCCTTTATTCGCCGGAGCGTGCTCTTCGTGTGGAGCGCGCGGAGGGAGACGGTGTGGCGCTCGTCGTCCACGCGATGGGGAAGCGCATCGCGCTGGCGCTGGACGACGTGGATGAGGTGATCGCGGTGGACATGGAGAAGCTGAAGCGGCCATCGCCGCGCGAGGCCGCGGATGGCATCCTCCTCGGGATTGCGCGGCACGGCGATGCGCTGGTGGCGGTGGTCGATGTGGAGGCGCTGGTCGCGGCATGCACGAACACGCTGGCTGGAGAGAGCCGATGAGCGAGAATACGTCGCACCAGGTCGTGACCTTTCGCGTAGGCGAAGATGAGTTCGCAGCCGACATCTTGGCCGTCGAACGCGTCCTCCGCTACGTCCAGCCCACCGCGGTTCCCAACCTCCCCGAGTGGGTGGAAGGCGTGATCGAGTACGAGGGGCGCGTGATCCCCGTGATAGACCTCGCCAGACGCTTCGAGATCGAGCGCGCGGGCGACGCCGATGGCGGTTCGGAGAGCGGCGGCACCACGCGGCGCGTGATAGTCTTCGCGGTGGGCGACGAGTGGATCGGGGCGGTCGTGGACTCAGTCCTCGAAGTGGTGGCGATCCCGGAGGAACGACTCTCCCCACCACCCGCGATCTTCCGCGGACTCTCGGCGGAATACCTGCGCGGGCTGGTGCGGCGCGCCGAACCGAAGCGCGGTGGCGGAGCGCCGGCCGCCGACGCAGCGCTGCTGATCTACCTCGAGGTGGGGCGGCTGCTGAGTGCCACCGAGCGTATGGTGCTCGAGCGCGCGATGACCGAGAACGCGGAGACGCGAGCGGCCGAAAGCGCTCGGCGTCCCACCAGGAAGCGTGATGTCTGACGAGCGGTCGTCGCTTCGGCGGCGTCACGACGCCATCGCCTCGCGCATGGACAGCCCGACGGCGGGCGGCGAGCGCGAGGCCATGAAGGCCGAGATCATCGCGCTCTACAAGGACACCGAGCGCGAGATCGTCGCGCTCCACGCGCTGCGCGAGGAGATCAAGAAGCTCGTGGAGCGCTGGAAGACGCTGGCGCCGAGCGGCGACGAAGTACGTCAGCCAGCCACGCCGGCGACGAGCGCCCCCACGCCAGCGACCCCCGTCATGGCTGATCGCCTGGGTGCTTCCACGTACGTGGAGAAGGGATGGAGTCTGATCTCGCTCGGCGATCACCAGGGCGCGGAGCGCGCTCTCCACCGCGCGCTGGAGCTCTCGCCCGACGATCCGGAAACCGAGTCTCTCCTCGGCTGGGCGCAGATGCTCCAGGAGAAGTACGACGAAGCGATGCTCACCTTCCAGAAGGTGCTCACGCGTCAGCCGGCAAACTCCCTCGCGCGCATAAATCTCGGGTACATCTGCCTCAAGAAGCGCATCTTCGGTGAAGCGATCGAGCATCTGTCGCGTGCGATCCGCCTGGACAACGACCGCAAGGCCACTCTCTACGCGCACTTCTACCTCGGGCTGGTGTATTCGGAGAGAGAGATGTACGACGACGCCGAAGCGTTCTACAGAAAAGCGCTCGCGCTCGGCCCGAATCTGGTAGAGGCGTATTACGAGCTGGGCCGCGCTCTCTGGTTCGGGGGAAAGAAGGGCGCCGCTCTCCAGGCTTGGCGAGATGGGGTGGCAGCGAACAAGTTCAATCCATGGGGAAAGCGCTGCGCCGAGATGTTGAAGCAGGTAGAGGAGGGTGGCGCTCCGTCGCGCTCCACGCAGTAGTCGTCGCGTTCCTGCTGATCGCGGCCGGTGGCTTCCGCGCGGCCGCGCAACAGGCTCCTCTCAGGCTGGACAGCGGCAGGATCACCGTCGTCGCGTACCCGCGTGACACGCGCCTCGCTCGCGCGGTTCTCGACAGCGCAGTCGCCAACGACACCTTCCCGGGACTCCCGCGGCCGCGCCAGCGAATACTCATCGCGATCGCGCCCGATGAGCGCCGCTTCCGCGACTGGATAGGCGCGGGCGCCCCCGAGTGGGGCGCGGCGGTCGCGATCCCATCCGAGCACCGCATCGTCATGCAGGGGAGCAGCGCCGGTTCCGATGCCGGGAACCCGATGCGAGTGCTCCGCCACGAGCTGGCGCACCTCGCTCTGCACGAGTACATGGGCGATCTCCCTCCGCGCTGGTTCGACGAGGGATACGCCAGCTACAGCGCGGGCGAGTGGGGAAGGGACGAAGTCCTCACGACCAGCATCGCCCTGCTCGTGCACGGCATCCCGCCGCTCGACTCGCTGGACGAGGAGTTCGGATTCGATGCGAACCGCGCACAGGCGGCGTATGCGCTCTCCTATCGCGCGGTGGCCGCTCTGGCTTCGCTCGATCCCGAGCGCGGCCTCTCGCTCTTCTTCCGGTACTGGAAGGAGGAGGGCTCGATGGAGCGGGCCATCCGGAGCGCGTACGGCATCACCAGCGCCCAGTTCCAGGAGCGCTGGCGGAAACAGACCGAGCGACGCTACGGGGCGCTGGCGCTGGCGGCCAACATGAGCATGGCGCTGGGACTGATGGGGTTCATCATCGTTCCGCTATACATGATGCGCCTGCGCAGCAAGCGGCGCCGTCTGGCGGCAATGCTGGCGGCGGACGAAGCTGCCGAGCGCGCCGAGCGCGAGAGCGCGCTGCGAGCCATCATCGAGCTCGGGAGCGACCGAGGTGATGGCCGTGCTTGACACGTGGTGTTGACGAGGTCTACACTATAGGACATGTCGACACCGCAATCCGCGCCACGTCTGCGCCCGTACCTCTGGTGGGCGCTGGCGGTCGTGGCGCTCGCCGTTGGATATGTTGACCTCGTGCGCGGCGGGATCACTCTCGGTCCCGTGCTTCTGGTCATCGGCTACTGCGTTCTGATCCCCCTGGCGATCCTCAAGAAGTAGCTCCGCGGGCCCCTCCGGACGATTCCCCGGCGGTCGGCACGCGAGTTGATATCTACGGGCGGGCGGTCGGTTTGCGGGGCGAATAGCTCAGTTGGTTAGAGCGCCTGCCTTACACGCAGGATGTCGGGGGTTCGAGTCCCTCTTCGCCCATTTGTCGTACCGTAAGAGGGATCATCGAGGCAGAGGTCGGGGTACTTTGTTCAACGACTCGGAGGTTTGGAAAGTGAAGGCACTGACACGTGAGGCGAAGATCGCGCTCTTCGGCCTGTTGGCCGCGAGCGCGGTGTGGGTCCCATCTTCGCTCTCCGCCCAGAGGGGAACCGCGCCGCCGGAAGGTACCCCACGACTGATGGTTACGCCGTTCCGCGGCAACGAGAAGGGACTTGGATCGGAGGCGTCGGAAGCGGTGCTCGACAAGATCACCGACGACGTCCCGCTGAAGACTCTCTTCGTGATTCCGAAGAAGTACGTCTGCCAGCAGCTCGAGGCCTCGGGCTTCAGCTGCGACAGCACGCCGGACCCGATCACGTCCAAGCTGCTCGCCACGGCGCTGCGCGCCGATGAGTACCTCGAGGGAACCATCACCAAGACGGCCAACGGGTACAAGCTCGAGACGCGCATGGTGCTGACGCGCGACAACAGCATGGTGCAGCCGCTCCCCACGGTCGAGGGGAGCAAGATCAAGGATCTCGCGAAGCAGGTCTCGAGTGAGCTCCAGGCGGCCCGCAAGCAGCTGGCGGATGAGCGCCGGTGCGAGCTCGCCATCCGGGATGGCAAGCCGCAGGACGCCGCCGCTGCCGCGAAGGCGGCGATCGCGGCGTATCCGCGCTCCACTATCGGACGCGTATGTCTCGCCAACGCGTACCTGGCGATGAAGCAGCCGCCCGACTCGATCATCGCGGTAACGTCGAAGGCCATCGAGATCGACGGGCGCCTCAAGCCAGCGCTCGCGCTGGCGGCCGACGCCTACAAGGCCAAGTTCGACGCGACCAAGGACAGCACGGCGCTCGACAAGGCGGTGGACACCTGGGCGGCCATGCTCGCGGCCGACCCGAAGAACACCCGCCTGGTGCAGGACGTGACCGAGAAGATCGCGGCCAGCGGCAAGGCGGAGCGCGCCAAGCCGATCATCGTCAAGGCAGTTGATGAGAACCCGGGCGATCCTTCGCTGGTTCGGCTCAAGTGGCTGATCCTCTCGGCGACCAAGGACTACGCCGAGGCCGCGGCGGCCGGCGAACAGATGATCAAGAGCGACACCTCGGCAGCCGATACCGCCTTCTTCATCCGCCAGGCGGCGCTGTACGCGTCAGCCGAGCAGCCGCAGAAGGCTGCGGAGACTACGGCTCGTGGCGTGGCGAAGTTCAAGAACAACGCGGCGCTCTGGTCGCTCAACTCGCAGGTCCAGCGGCTGGCCGGCCAGACGCAGGCGGCCGTGGAAGCGGCCAACACTGCCATCAAGATCGACCCCAAGGCGGAGCACGTGTATGTGCGCAAGGCGCAGGCGGAGCTCGACCTGAAGCAACCGGACAGCGCCCTCGCCACCCTGCGCGCGGGACTCGCCGTCGGCCAGGACTCCTCCACGCTCGGACAGTTCGCCCTCGCGATGGGCAGCCAGGCGTACAAGCAGGCGGCCGATACGTCGCACCCGCCTCGGATGGAGGATTTCCAGAAGGCAGTGAGCATCCTGGCACTGGCGGACAGCGTCGCTGCGTCGCCGCAGGCGAAGTTCGTCATGGGTATCTCCGCCTTCAGGGTGGGCGACATGGCGGTCCGCCAGAACGCGGAGGCCAAGACGTGCGATCTGGCCAAGCTGGCCGAGTCGTCGTTCCTCACGGCTCAGATCAACATCGCCGCTGGTGGATCGGTAGATCCACAAACGGCCCAGCAGCTGCTCGGCGGCTTGCAGCAGTACGGGCCAGCGGTCGAGTCGCAGGTGAAGAGATTCTGTAAATAGCGCCGTAGTGAAGTCACTCTCGAACGCCCGCCGGATCCCTTCGGCGGGCGTTCGCGCTTGACGCCGCGCTTCCGGTTCCGCTAGTATGCTCTCCCCACAGTCACACGGCTCCGAGTCGGCGGGCGGCTACCATACGCCGGTGCTCGCCGGCGAGGTGGTCGGCTTTCTTCGCGATAAGAGCACGATTCTCGATGGCACGCTGGGCGGCGGCGCACACACGCGCGTGCTGCTCGAGCAGGGTGCCACCGTGACTGCGCTCGATCGCGACCCCGAGGCGATCACCGAGGCATCCGCGCGACTGCGGGAGTACGTGCAGTCGGGGCGATTCTTTCCCATTCTGGGCAACTTCGCCGACATAGACGAGATCGAAGCGACGAGACATGCGCGCTTCGACGGCATTCTCCTGGACCTCGGTGTATCCTCCCATCAGCTCGATGAGCTGGAGCGCGGCTTCTCCTTCCGCGAGGGCGCGCCCCTGGACATGCGCATGGGCAATGACGCGGCCCTCGACGCGGCGGAGCTGCTCGCCAGCGCCGATGAGCGCGAGCTCGCGCGCATCTTCCGTGAATACGGAGACGAGCCTCGCTCGCATCGGCTCGCGCGCGAGATCGTACGACGTCGGGCGAATCGTCCCTTCCGTACGAGCGACGACCTCGTGGGCGCGATCCGCGGTGTACTCGGCCCCCGCTCCGGGCCGGCCGATTTCGCGCGCCTCTTCCAGGCCGTGCGCATCGCGGTCAACCGCGAGCTCGAGGGGCTCGAAGCCGCGCTCCCCGCGCTGCGTGACCACCTCGCGGAGCGCGGCGTGATGGTCGTCATCTCCTACCACTCCGGCGAGGACCGCATCGTGAAGCGCGCGTTCCGCGAGTGGAGCACCGCGTGCACCTGCCCTCCGCTCCAGCCGATATGCACCTGCGGCGGGCGCGCCCTGGGCGAAACGCTCACGCGGAAGGCGGTGATTGCCTCCGCGAGCGAGATCCAGCTGAACCCCCGCGCGCGGAGCGCGCGGCTGCGCGCATGGCGCGCGGAGTAGCTCCACGGGGGCGGGCGTGGGTTGCCCTCATCCTCGTGAGTTTCGTTCTGGTAGCGGCGAGCGTCATCTGGCGGAGGACCGCGGGCGTGGAGCAGGCGAGGGAGTTGCGCTCGCTCCGCGAGCGCAGAGCGCAGCTCGAGGCGAGAAAGGCGCAGCTCGAGGGTGACATAAGACGGAGCTCCAGCCGGAGCGTCCTCCTCCCGATCGTCGAGCGCCGCCTGGACATGCATGTGCCGAACGACACACAGGTAGTGATACTAACTCGAGCGCGCAGCACGCCGTAGATGCCACGGTTGACCCGCATAGCTCTCGTGCATGGGGCGCTGGTTCTCTTCGCCCTGGCGCTCATCGTGCGCGCCGGGCAGGTGCAGCTCCTCGAGCGCGCCCAGTGGGCGGCGCGCGCCGAGCGCCAGCACTTCGCTTCGTCCACCGTGCCGGCGCCGCGCGGAAACATCTACGACGTGCGTGGAACGCCGCTGGCGATGAGCCGCGAGATGACCCGACTGAGCGTCGCCCCGCGTGAGGTGGCCAGCCCTCAGGCGCTGTCGAAGGCGCTCTCGCGGCTCGGGGTTCCTCGCTCCGTGATAGCCCGCGCGACGGACACGCACCGCGCCTGGGTGCCGCTCCCCGGGAGCTACCTGCCGACCGACGTGCAGGAGATAATCTCGATGCGCGGCGTCTACTCCGAGCCGGTGGAGGAGCGCGTCTACACGGAGCGCGCCGCGACGCGAAGAGTGGTGGGCTGGGTAGACGACCGCCGCGGCGAGCCGGGTGGCGGCGGCGGGGGGCTCGAGCTCACGCTGGACTCCCTCCTCAGCGGCACAGACGGCCGCACCACGCTCGCGCGCGATTCGCGGGGGCGGAAGATGGATCAGACGGAGGAGGCCGACGTGGAGCCGGTCGCCGGCGCCAGCGTCAAGCTCACTATCAACCAGGAGCTCCAGGAGATCTCCCAGCGCGCGCTGGCGCAGGCGATCGAGCGTACCCGTGCCGACGGCGGCGACATCGTCATCATCGATCCGCATGACGGCGGGATCCGGGCGATGGCCAGCGAGCGGGTGGGTGACCGCAGCTTCGGCAGCCCGGTGATCAGCGAGCCCTTCGAGCCCGGTTCCACCGTGAAGCCGCTCTTCGCTTCGGCCCTCCTCGAGCGCGACCTCGCGAAGCCCACGGACAGCGTCGAGACGGAGAACGGCGTCTACACGATCGAGGGGCGCACCATTCGCGACGAGCATCCGGCCTCGGAGCTCTCGCTCGCCGACGTGATCAAGTATTCCAGCAACATCGGCATAGTGAAGTTCGTCTCCCGTATGAGCGAGCGCGAGGAGTTCGAGACGCTGCGCGACTTCGGCTTCGGGATGCCCACCGGAATCGCGCTTCCCGGCGAGGCCTCCGGCGTGCTCCGCGAGCCGTCGCGCTGGTCGCGGCAGTCGGCCGCATCGCTGGCGATGGGGTACGAGGTCTCGGTCACCCCGCTGCAACTCGCTACCGCGTATGCGGCGGTCGCAAACGGCGGTGAGCTCCTGCAGCCGGCGATCGTGCAGGAGATCCGCGACAGTGACGGTAAGGTGGTCTATACACATTCCCGGCGCGTGGTGCGCCGGGTGATGACGCCCGACGTGGCGGCCAAGGTGCGCAAGATGCTGATGGGAGTGGTGCGGGAGGGAACGGCGAAGGGCGCCGCCCTCGTCAACTACACGCTGGGCGGAAAGACGGGTACCGCGCGTCGCGTGGACCCGGGGCACGGCTATTCCGGCGCCTACACCGCGTCGTTCGTGGGACTCTTCCCCGCGGAAGATCCGGAGTACGTGATCCTCGTGAAGGTGGACGGCCCGAGGGAGACGATCTACGGCGCCACCGCCGCCGCGCCGGTTCTCAAGATCGTGCTCGAGGCGGCGATCGCCGCGCGCGACGCGGCCCTCGACCGCAACTCGCTCGCCTCCCGTGCATCGCTGGTCAGCATGTCGGACACCATTCCGTCGGGCCGCGCCGACACTGTAGAGTATGAACGGCCCGAGACCGACGAATCACCGGCTCCCGGCAGCTCGCCGCCGGTGCGCTTCGACCTTCCGGTAGTGGCGGCGAGCGACAGCACCGGCAGCGCGACTCCCGAGCCGCGCACAGTTCCCGATGTGCAGGGCCTCCCGATCCGTCAGGCGGTGCGCGAGCTGCATCGCGCGGGATTCCGGGTGAGGGTAGCGGGACTCGGTACGGCGAGCGGCACCTCGCCCGAGGCGGGCTCGCAGGCCGCTCCGGGTACGGTCGTGCGCCTGATGATCTCACGATGACGGTGCCGCCCATGGCAAGCGGAGCGGACCTCCAGCGCATCCGCTCGGTGCTCGAGCAGGCGGGCCTGCTGGTGTCCACCAATGGTGAGCTTCCAGACCGCGCCGCCGACATCACGGACGACAGCAGGGCCGTGACGCCCGGAGCGTTGTTCATCGCCGTGCGTGGCTCCACGCGCGACGGCCACGAGTTCCTCCCCCAGGCGGAGGAGCGCGGCGCGGTGGCAGCCATCGTCGAGGAGCCAGGACGCACGTCGCTCCCGTCGCTCGTGGTGAGCGACGGGCGGAGAGCCACTCCAATTGCGGCCGCCGCGGCCTTCGACGACCCCGCGAGCCAGCTCCGCCTCGTGGGCGTCACGGGGACCAACGGCAAGACTACCACGGTAGGTCTGCTCCGACACATCCTCGATGGTCACGAAGGGCGTGCCGCCTCGGTGGGTACGCTCGGGATTCTCGTGGGCAGCGCGGGCGAGCCAGTGGAGGGAGGCGCGGGGCTCACCACTCCCGGACCGGTGGAGCTGCAGCGAATGCTGCGCGTGCTCGCCGACCGAGAGGTGCGCTGGGTGGCGATGGAGGTGTCGTCACACAGCCTGGACCAGCGGCGAGTGGAGGGCCTGCACTTCGATGCCGCTGTCTACACCAACTTCACGCGCGACCACCTCGATTACCACGGCACGATGGAGGAGTACTTCACGGCGAAGGCGCGTCTGGCTCGCCAGCTCGGCCCCGAGGGCGCCGCGGTGATCAACGCAGCAGATCCAGCGTGGCGCAACCTCCCGCCGGCTCCGCGCCTGATCACCTTCGGTGTCGAGCCAGAGGCCGATGTCCACGCGGAGGCGGTACACTACCATCCGCGCGGGAGCGAATGGCGGCTCTGCGCCGGCTCGCAGCGGCACTCGCTCACGCTCCCGCTGATCGGCGACTTCAACGTGGTCAACGCGCTGGGCGCCGCGGCGGCGGCGTGGCACCTGGGTATGAGCGTGTCCGTCATAGCGGCCCGGCTGCGCACCTCGCCCCAGGTTCCCGGGCGCCTCGAGGTCATCCACGAGCATCCCACCGTCGTGCGCGACTACGCACACACACCCGACGCGCTCGAGCGCGCGATCGCCGCGGTTCGTCCTTTCACCCGCCGCAGATTGATAGTGGTCTTCGGCTGCGGCGGCGACCGCGATCGCGGAAAGCGACCGCAGATGGGGAACATCGCCGAGCGCGGTGCCGAGCATGTGATCCTGACATCGGACAATCCGCGCACCGAAGACCCGGAAGAGATCCTCGACGACATAGAGCGAGGGATGCGCAAGCAGAACCACGAGCGGATCGAGGAGCGCGAGCTGGCGATCCTCCAGGCGCTCGACATGGCGGACCCCGACAACGACGTGGTGCTCCTGGCGGGGAAGGGACACGAGACGTACCAGATCCGCGGCACCACGAAGCTCCCCTTCGACGAGAAGCAGATAGTGGCGGAGCTGACGGAGCGCCGGCGATGAGCGTGCCGTTCTGGACGCTCGGCCGTGTGCGCGATGCGCTCGGCCCCCTGCTAGTGGAGAGCGCACCCGAGGGCGACGCGCCTGTAGGATCGATCTCGACGGATACCCGCGAGATTCGCGCCGGAGACTGCTTCGTCGCCCTGGTCGGTGAGCGCTTCGATGCGCACGATTTCCTCGCCGAGGCGGTGGCGCGCGGCGCCGCCGCACTCGTCGTGAGCCGGGCCGGCGATTACACGTCGCTCGGCGTTCCCGCCTTTCGCGTGGGAGACACGCTCGCCGCGCTCGGCGCGCTCGCCCGTCAGCGGCGCCGCGCATGGGCGTCCAACGGGCAGGTGATCGGAGTGGGCGGCTCGAACGGGAAGACCACCACGAAGGAGCTGATCCGCGGCGCGCTCTCGACGCGCTTCCGCGTGCACGCCACGAAAGGGAATCTCAACAACCTGGTGGGAGTACCGAAGACGCTTCTCGCGCTCCCCGACGAGGCCGATGCGGCAGTGGTGGAAATGGGGATGAACGTGCCTGGCGAGATGGAGCGGCTGGTAGGCGTCGTCGAGCCGGACATCTCCGTGGTAACCTGCATCGCAGAGGAGCATCTCCAGGGGCTGGGCGACATGGCGGGCGTTATGCGCGAGGAGTCGTTCATCTTCGACGGTGCGAGTGTCGCGATCGTGCCGGCATCGCAGCCGGAGGTCGCGCGTGCGGCTCGAGGTCGTGCGGCGCGGGTCGTTACGGCCGGACTCGGCGAGGGCGACCTCGGGGCCGAGCGATGGGGCGTGGAGCCGGATGGACATGTCTGGCTCGAGGTGGACGGCGTGAGCGTCCGCCCTCGCGTGCGCGGCCTGCACAACCTGCGCAACACCATGCTCGCACTCGCCGTCGCGCGCGAGTGCGGCGTGAGTCTCGCCGACGGCGCGCGAGGCGTGGAGTCGGCCGAGGGGCCGGCCATGCGGATGGCGTGGGAGAACCTCGGCCGCGTCACACTCATAAACGATGCGTACAACGCGAGCCCGGCATCCATGCGTGCCGCGCTCGAGCTTCTGAGCGGGCTCCCCGGCGGACGCCAACGCGTTGCGGTGCTCGGCACGATGCGCGAGCTCGGCGCGCACTCCACCAGACTGCACCACGAGCTGGCGCGCGAAGCGCTCGATTCACCGATAGAGCTGCTGGCCGGTGCGGGCGAGATGGGCGACGCCCTCCAGCGTGCAGGCGCCGACGATCCGCGGCTCGTGGTGGCGGACGACATACATGATCTCTGGACCGCGCTCCGGCCCCGGCTGCAGCCCGACGCGGTCATCCTCCTCAAGGCATCGCGCGGGGTAGAGCTCGAGCGCCTGGTCCCCTCAATCACCGCCTGGGCAAACAGCTAGTGCTCTACCATATCTTCGTGCGGCTCACCGATGCCTGCGGCTTCTGCAGCGTCTTCAATCTCTTCAACTACATCACTTTCAGGTCGGCTGGAGCGGCGGTCACCGGCTTCCTCACCGCCTTCCTGATCGGGCCCGGTATCATCCTCCGCCTGCGCGCCATGAAGGTGAGGCAGGTGGTGCGACAGGGGACGCCCGAAACGCACGCAGGGAAGAGCCGTACCCCCACCATGGGCGGGGTGATCATCCTCATTGCCGGCATCGTCCCCACGCTCCTCTGGGCGCGCCTCGGCAACCGGTACGTGTGGATAGCGCTCTTCGTCACCGCGTGGATGGGCGCGATCGGTTTTCTGGATGACTACCTGAAGCTCAAGCAGAAGCGCGAGGGGCGCGAGAACGTAGGGCTCGTGGAGCGCTACAAGCTGGCGGGCCAGCTCTCGATCGGAGTGATTCTCGGAGTGCTGCTCTGGCAGTTCCCCCTCTCCACTCTCCCCGGTGCGTCGACCACGCTGCCGTTCTACAAGTACGTGCTCGTGGTCCCGCTCTTCGCCTGGCTATACGTACCGTGGGTCGCGTTCGTGCTCACCGGGACGAGCAACGCAGTGAACCTCTCCGATGGGCTCGATGGGCTGGCGGCCGGCCTCGTCGCGATAGCGATCGCCACCTTCGCCATCTTTGCGTATCTGATCGGACGCGTGGACGCGTCGCAGTACCTCGGGATCTTCTACCTGCGCGGCGCCGGTGAGCTCACGATCTTCTGCTCGGCGCTCATCGGGGCACTGATCGGCTTCCTCTGGTACAACTGTCATCCGGCCGAGGTCTTCATGGGTGACACCGGCTCTCTCGCCCTCGGCGGAGCGCTCGGCGCGATCGCCATACTGCTCAAGAGCGAGTTCCTCCTCCTTCTGATAGGCGGGGTGTTCGTCGCGGAGACCGGTTCGGTGATCATCCAGCGCACGGTCTTCAAGCTGCGGCGAAAGAAGTACGGCCTCGACTACGCCAAGGCGCACCGCGTTTTCCGCCGGGCGCCGCTTCACCATCATTTCGAGCTGAAGGGATGGACCGAGACACAGGTGGTGACCCGATTCTGGATCCTGGGAATCTTCTGCGCGTTCATTGCCCTCACCACGCTGAAGCTGAGATGATCCCCGAAGAGTGGAGCCGCGGTGAGATAGCCGTCATCGGGCTCGGCAAGAGTGGCATCGCCGCGGCGCGGCTGCTCGTTCGGCATGGTTTCAGGGTGTACGCGTCCGATTCGGGGAGCTCGAGCGCGATGGAGCGCGGCGTCGCCGAGGTGCGCGCAGCCGGAGCCGCGGCGGACGTCGGACGGCACGATCTCGATCGCATCGCTCGCGCTTCGCTGGTGGTGGCGAGTCCGGGCGTACCGCCAGGTTCCGAAGCGCTGCGAAGCGCGCTCGCCGCCGGTGTGCCGGTAGTGAGTGAGATCGAGATCGGCCTGCGCTTCCTTGGGACTCGCACCCGCTACATCGCCGTGACCGGCACGAATGGCAAGACCACCACAACCGCGATGGTCGGTCATCTCCTTCGCGCGCTGGGCCACTCCGCGGTGGACGCCGGCAACATAGGGACGCCGCTCACCGAGGTGGCGCTCGCCGAAGAGCGGCCCGAGTGGCTCGCCCTCGAGATGTCGTCCTTTCAATTGCACGACACCCCGGGGATCGCGCCCGATGTCGGAGTGCTCACGAACCTGAGTCCCGACCACCTCGATCGCTACGAGTCGGTGCGTGACTACTACGCCGACAAGGCGCTGCTCTTCCGGAACGCAACGGAGGAGTCGAAGTGGGTCGTGAACGATTCCGACGACGCCGCGGTGGACATGGTGGCTCGCGCGCAGGGACACCACTTTCACTTCGGCAGATCGCGCCTGTGCGACATGGTGTACGAGCGCGCCGGCACGCCGAGCGAGGGATGGGTAACGTGGCGCGGGCAGCGCATTATCCGCCGCGAGGAAATCCCGCTCCTGGGGGACCACAACGTGGAGAACGCCATGGCGGCGGCTCTCGCGGTGATCGTCGCCGATGAGCGGCATGCCGAGCGAGATGCGCTCGAGCGGATCGCGGAAGGGCTCCGTACCTTCGGCGCGCTGCCGCACCGCCTGGAGAGCGTGGTGGAGCGCGACGGCGTTCTCTGGATAAACGACTCGAAGGCGACCAACCCCAGCTCCACGCTCGTCGCGCTGCGCGCGATGACGCGTCCGACCGTCATCCTCCTGGGCGGCAGACACAAGGGTGAGCCGTACACCTCGTTGGCGGAGCCGCTCGCCGCCGTGGGGAAGGCGGTGATCGCGTATGGCGAGGCGGGGCCGATCGTCGAGCACGATCTCTCGGGGACGGTGCCCGTTCACCGGCTCGGTTTCGACTTCGAGGAGGTGATGGCGCTCGCGCGCTCGCTCGCGGAGCCGGGCGATGTAGTGCTTCTGTCGCCCGCCTGCTCGAGTTACGACATGTTCACGAACTACGTGGAGCGTGGCAAGCGCTTCCGGGAGCTTGCGCGGGGGGAGGAGCCTTGAAGAGCGCCCCGCAGCCGGCGGTTCGCGAGCGCTGGCGGATGGGCGTCGAGGCGCGCGCGCTCTTCATCATCACGGCCACCCTCCTGGCCTTCGGGCTCGCGGTGCTCTACAGCGCCAGCGCGCTGCTGGCGGTGCGCGAGGGGCACGACAGCATGTTCTACCTCCTGCGGCAGGTCGCGGGGGTGGGCCTCGGCACGTTTCTCTTCGCCGTGTTCGCGAAAGTGGATGCGGAGCGATGGCGAAAGTGGGCGTGGCCGCTGCTCGGCGTGAGCCTGGTGCTGCTCATCATACCGATACTCCCGTTTACCGGAGCGATAGCTCCGCGCATCAACGGGTCGCGCCGATGGGTGTACCTCGGTTTCGCCTTCCAATCATCGGAGCTCGCGAAGCTCGCGGTGGTGGCATGGACCGCCATGCTCGTGGTGAAGAAGGGCGAGCTGCTGCGCAGGCTGACGAAGGGGCTGCTCCCCTTTCTCGTAGTGCTCGCGGTGCTCGACCTTCTCGTGATACTCGAGCCCGACCTCTCGATGGCGATGACCTTCACGCTCATCATGGGTGTCGTGCTCTTTGCCGGCGGCGTGCGCATAGGCCACGTGGTGCTGCTCAGCATTCTCGCGATCCCGCTTCTCTGGCGTGAGGTGGAGAAAGCGCAGTACGCGCTCCTTCGCATGACTTCGTTCTTCGATCCGGGTCAGGCGCCCGCCGAGGTGGGCTACCAGCTCAAGCAGTCGCTCATAGCGGTGGGGTCGGGAGGGCTGTGGGGGGTAGGCTTCGGCCAGGGGCGGCAGCAGATGGGCTTCGTTCCATTTCCGTACAACGACTTCATAGCGAGCAACATCGGCGAGGAGTGGGGCTTCCTCGGGATCCTTTTCGTCACGCTTCTCTTCGCGTTCTACGGGTGGCTGGGCTTCCGGATCGCGAAGAAGGCGCGTAGTCCTTTCCAGCAGCTCCTCGCGGTGGGGATAACGTTCACTATGGTGAGCACCGCGTTCCTGCACATCGGTGTGGTCATCGGTCTTCTCCCCACTACCGGGCTCACGCTGCCGTTCATATCGTATGGGCGCACGAATCTGGTGCTCTCGATAATGATGACCGGGATCCTCGCGAACATCGGAAGCGAGCGTGAGCGCGTGGTGGGGGAACACGCGACCAACCCGATGGTTCGCAATCCGTTGTGAGGGTCTTCTTCACGGGCGGCGGGACCGGCGGCCATCTCTACCCGGCGCTCGCGATAGCGCGAGCACTCGTGTCGATCGACGCGTCGGTGCGGCCCTTCTTCGTGGGCGCGCGGCGGGGCGTAGAGCGAGAGATACTTCCGGGTACGGAGTTCGAGCACGTGCTGCTCGATCTGCATCCGCTCTACAGGAGCAGACCGTGGAAGAGCTGGCGCACGGCGGCGGGGTTGGCAGGCGCATGGAGCACGCTCTCGAGCATAGCGCGCCGCGACCGTCCCGAAGCGGTCGTCGGCACCGGCGGCTACGCCTCGGGAGCGGCGCTGGCGTGGGCCGTCACGCATCGAGTGCCGATAGCGCTGCAGGAGCAGAACAGCCATCCGGGTATCACGACGCGCTTCTTCAGCCGCTACGCGCGCGAGATCTACCTGGGCTACGGCGAGGCGCGCGCGCTGCTGCATCCGCGCTCCGATGCGTGGGTGGGCGACACCGGCAACCCGATCGAGCCGCCGCCGGTGCCGCGCCCCGACCGCGCTGCATCGCGCGAGCGGTGGGGTTTCCCGCCGTCGGGGGGGAGCGTGCTCCTCGTGGTGGGCGGGAGCCAGGGTGCGCGCGCTCTCAACGAGGCGATGGCCGAGTGGGTGAGGCGCTCGCTCCCCGACGGGTTGCACATCATATGGGGCACGGGGCGGCAACAGTACGAGCGGTACGCGGAGCTCGAGTCGGCGAGAGTGAGAGTAGTGCCGTACCTTTCGCCGATAGCCGACGCGTACGCCGCGAGCGACATCGCGCTCACGCGGGCGGGCGCGCTCACGCTGGCGGAGCTGTGCGCGTGGGGGATCGCTCCTGTAGTCGTCCCGCTCCCCACGGCCGCAGCCAATCACCAGACGTACAACGCTATCGCACTGGCGAACGCCGGCGCGGGCGTGCATCTCTCGCAGGCGGAGCTCACGATGGATACGCTCGCCGCGGAGGTAGCGGCGCTGTTGAGAGATCATGCTCGGCTGGAGCGGATGTCGAGCGCGGCGCTCGCGCGCGCGCGCCCGGATGCCGCGATGACCATCGCGCGACGCGTGCTGGCGTTGAGCGCGCGCAGGTCGGCTGGCGCGCGCTGAGCGTGCGAGCGTGCGCGCACAGTGCAGGGGCCAGCATCGCGTCACTTCGATCACACTTGAGAGGAGGGTGCGGTGAGCGCTAGATTGGCCGCACATCGAATGTCTCTCTTCGCTCCCTCCGATCCTCGCCCCGTTCACTTCATGGGGGCAGCCGGCGCCGGCATGAGCGCGCTCGCCGAGCTTCTTGCGCGACGCGGAGTGAGAGTAACCGGTTGCGATGCGAACCCTGCAACGGTAGCGGACCTCGAACGGCTGGGGATACACGTGTCGCGGGGGCACGACGCCTCGCACGTCGATGGCGCGCGCGCGGTAGTGGTGACTTCCGCGGTGCCGCGCGATCATCCGGAGCTCCAGGCGGCACGCGAGATGGGTATCCCGGTCATCAGGCGCGCTGAAGCGCTCGCGGAGGCCGTCTCCGTGGGCAGTGTGGTCGCGGTGGCGGGCACCCACGGCAAGACGACTACCACCGTCATGACCACGGAGGCGCTCGCGGCGGCCGGACTCGAGCCCACCGGGATAGTTGGCGGCCGCGTAGCTGCGTGGAACGGCAATCTCAGTGCCGGGTCCGACCGACTCTTCGTGGTGGAGGCCGACGAGTACGATCGCTCCTTCCTCGCGCTCACGCCCACGGTTGCCGTAGTGACGAGCATCGAGGCGGACCACCTCGACATCTACCGTGATCTTGCCGAGATTCGGGAGACCTTCGCGAGGTTCGCTCGCGAAGCGCACGCGATGGTTCTCTGCGCCGATGACGCCGGCGCCAACGCGCTTCCTGCACCACCCACGGCGGAGGTGGTACGCTACGGCATCTCTTCGACCGATGCTCGCCTTGTCGCGCGGGAGGTCATACCGGAGCCGGGTGGCGGCACCTCGTATGTGCCCGTCTACGACGGGAAAGTGCTGCCACAGGTGCGCCTCGCCGTGCCAGGAAGGCATAACGTTCTCAACTCGCTCGCGGCGCTCGCCAGCGGCCTGGTACTCGGTGCCGATGCCGCACAGATGGCGCTCGGCCTCGCCAGCTTCCGCGGGGTGGAGCGACGCTTCCAGCGCGTGGGTGAGGCATGCGGGGTGCTGGTGATCGACGACTACGCTCACCACCCCACCGAGATCCGTGCGACGCTCGCGGCCGCGCGAGCCGCGCTCCCGGGCCGGCGTCTGGTGGTAGCGTTTCAGCCGCACCTGTACTCACGTACACGCGACTTCGCTCCCCAGTTCGGCTCCGCGCTGGCGCAGGCCGACGAGATCTTCCTCACCGAGATCTACCCGGCGCGCGAGCAGCCGATTGCCGGCGTCAGCTCCTCGCTCATAGAAGCGGCGATAGCCGGCGCGGCTCGAGGCGGTGGGGCCGAGGCAGCGGCCGCTGGCGGCTCCGCGACTTGCTCCGCGGGCCGTCTCGCCTGGCGCGGGGAGCGGGGCGATCTGG
>DATCXR010000314.1:0-3276 GCA_036565685.1 Gemmatimonadaceae bacterium | reverse complement strand
GCCGCGATGCTCGTCCCACCGGAAAGCCATCGCCTCCGTGCCGGCCTCCAGAGCGTGAACGGAGCCACCGGCGAGCGTGGCGGCGCGTGCGGCCTCGCCCGCGGCGGCGCGCGTTCTGGCGCGCTACCCTCCACCCCCTCTACCCGCACCACCGCCCCTGGCTCGAGCGACCCGCGCAGCAGTGTCAGAGCGGCGTTCGCATCCCACCGCCGTGACGGCTCCTTCCCACACGCTCGCCAGACGCGCTCCAGCGCCTGGAATCTCTCCCAGCGCGCTGGATCCGCGGCTATCCAGCGCTGGGTCCGCGCCGCCTCGAAGGGCGAGCACTGCCCAGCGACGTAGCGCACGATGCGCTCGTCGTCGTCACTCCGCCCGGATCTCACCGGCCGCTCCGTGGGTGGTTCCTCATCCGACGTGCTTCATTCGACGAGCCCGGAAAGCGTGGGGGTAGTTCGCTACACCCTCCAACCCAACAGATTCCACTGGTTGAGCGACCACATGAAGAGCAGCGCGAGCACCACTACGATGTCGTAGCGGATACGGAAGCCCCTCGTACCTATCCCCTTCCTCCACTGCTGTACGGCTACCACGAGCGCGACGATGGTCAGGATCGCGCCGATCACGGGGAACACGAGAGTCACCTCGATCCCCGTGCCGTCGCCCAGGAGGAGCGCCTCGACGTCGGAGATCAGCACTCCCAGCGCTATAACGAAGGCGACGTTCGCGAGCGCGAGCCCGACGAGGTACTTCCGTCCGGGCGCCGCGTCACCGGGGAGCGGGTCGCCGAACCTGCGCCGGTAGAGCCTGCGCGCGGCGGAGACGATCACGCCCACGAATACCGCACTGGCCAGCCCCAGTATGAAAAGGTGGAGCTTGGGCGAGCCGTACCAGGGGACGCGCACGAACGCCATCATCGGCGTGCTCGACATGAAGGCATGCTCCACTTTCCCCGACGACGAATCGACTTTGAAGGCGAGGAGGTCATGGCCCAGCGCCTCGCGGTAGAGCAGCGGCCCTACCGGCACGTAGCGCTCCAGATCGCCCCCCGAGGTCATCAGCAGCGCTCCATCCTTGTCGGCGCTTATGGTGGTACCGCCCGCGAGCCCGGCCGCCTTCTGCCAGGTGGTATACGACATCCGGTTCACCTGGTACACGCCGGCCACGCGCCGGGCCTGCTCCACGGCGTCGGAGGGGAAGACCACCGCGGGCAGCGGCGTGGGATAGTAGTGGTCGAGGAACGCCTCCACGAAGGGACCGAAGCTCAGTTGCCCGCCCCTGTCGGTGTTGTACGAGACGAAGATCCCCACCTGCTCCGACGGTATCAGCATCATGTCGCTGTGGAACCACTGCGTGTCGCCGCCGTGGCCGATGAGCCGGAGTCCGTGGGTCGTCTGCTCGTAGAAGCCGAGCGCCCAGCCTGGGAGGCGCGGGTCGTGTCCGAAGGTGCGAGTGTGCATCTGCGCGGCGGTGGCCTCGCTCAGGATGCGCTTCCCGTCCACGGTGCCCATCCCGAGGTGGGCGAGCATGAAGAGCGCCATGTCCGTGGCAGTGGAGCTTATCGAGCCCGCGGGCGGTCCGCCCAGCACGATCTCGAACTTCTTCGGGGCGAAGCCTCCCTTGGCGTACTTGTAGCCCACGGACATGTCGTCCTGGAGCGAGGCGGGGAGCGGCTGGCGCGGCGAGGTGTGCGTCATCCCCAGCGGGACGAGGATGCGCTTCTCCACGTACTCCTCCCACGACATCCCCGACGCCCGCTCCACTATGTATCCGGCGAGCGTGGCGCCGTAGTTGGAGTAGGCCGAGTAGGTGCCGGGCGGGCGCACACGGGTCGGGATGTGCGCCGGCAGCCACTTCGCCAGCGGCACTATGTCGGCGCTGTCGTCGCTGATGATGCCGCGGCTGTCTTCCTCGAAACCGGGCGTGTGGGTCAGGAGATGGCGCAGCGTGATGGGCTGCGGATAGGTATCGGGGATCTTGAAGTCCAGATACTTGTTCACGTCCGTATCGAGATCGAGCTTCCCCTCCTCGACGAGCTGCATCACCGCGGTCCAGGTGAAGAGCTTGCTCACCGATCCGATCCGGAAGAGCGTCGTGGCCGGGTCCACGGGCTTCCGCTTGTCGACGTCGGAGTAGCCGTAGCCCTTGGCGAAGAGGAGCGCGCCGTTCTTCACCACCGACACCGTGGCTCCCGCCACGTGCTGGCGCCGGAGCTGGCCAGCCATGACGCCATCTATGAAGGCCTCGAGCTCCGCCCGGTCGCCAACACCGCGCGCTGGCGCGGGAGCTATGGTGGTCGGCTCCGTGGCGGCCTCCGTGGATGGTGGAAGCTGGGCCGCCGCTACGCTGCTGCCGACCGCGAGAGCCGCGAGCGCGACGAGGGTGGCGGAGAAGCGGAGTGCACGACGGTGGTGGGGACCGCGCATGAAGCCTCCAGGGAGTCATGAGGAAGCTGGCCGGCATCGGCGCGCCCGATCGCCCTGCCGGGGCCGGCGTGGCGGTCGTCAGCGTTCACCATCGCGAGGGTGGCGGTGCGGTCAGCTCAGATACAACGCGCGCCGCGCGCGCATCACGTACAGAGGAAGTACGGCGCGAGCTTGGCGCGGAGGGACTTGAGGGCGCGGGTCATCTGGGTGTTGACCGTGCGGGGCGAGATTCCCAGGCGCTCGCCCACCTCGGCATAGCTCATGTCGTGATCGCGACAGAGGACGAATATCCGGCGTCGCTGCTCCGGCAGCTCGGCCACCGCGCGCGCGGCCGCCGCGGCCAGCTCCTGACACTCGAGCAAATCGTCCGGTGCCTCATCCGGCTCATCGGCCTCGTGGATCATCCGGTCGATCCAGGTCGTGGCCACCCGTTGGCGGCGAAGGTGGTCGAGCGCGCGATTGCGGGCGGAGCGATAGAGATAGCCGCGATCGACGGTGAGCGGGATGGAGCGGTGCCGCCTATCCCACAGATGGGCGAAGAGCTCCAGTACCAGGTCCTCGGCCACCTCGGGGCAGCCCACGTAGCGGAGGACGTGCTCGCAGAGGCCCGGGTAGTAGGTGTGCACCACGCGCTCGAAGGCGGCCTCGTCGCCGCCGAGCGCACGAGCGATGAGCTGCCGATCAGCTACGGCTCGATCAGGCTGGGGAGTGAGGGCGGCTCGCTGACTGGCGTGGCGATGCGGGAGCGTCATACATGCCCGGCGGGAGGTAGTCGCCAATATAGGACATAACTATGTATACACAATAGCGGGCGGAGGGCCGGTTCGACCGGAGAGCACCGCCGCACGGCGGC
>DATCXR010000264.1:0-12684 GCA_036565685.1 Gemmatimonadaceae bacterium | reverse complement strand
GTGTGGCGCTCCACCGACTACGGCTCCACCTGGCACCCACTCTTCGATGAACAGTCCACCGGCTCCATCGGCGCGATAGCTGTCGCTCAGTCGGACCCGAACATCATCTATGTGGGAAGCGGAGCCGGGATCATCCGTCCCGACCTCGCGACGGGAAACGGGATGTACAAGACCACCGACGCCGGGAAGACGTGGACGCACCTCGGCCTCCGCGAGACGCAGATGATCGCCGAGGTGGACGTGGATCCGCGCAATCCCAACCGACTCTTCGTCGCGGCGCTCGGCCATCCGTACGGCCCAAACGAGCAGCGCGGGATCTTCCGCTCGACCGACGGTGGGAAGTCGTTCGAGAAGGTGCTCTACAAGGACGAGTACACGAGCGGGAACGACGTCGTCATCGATCCGAAGAATCCGAACATCGTGTACGCGGCGCTCTGGCAGCAGCAGGAGAGCTTCCGCGAGGGGAGCGCGTTCGCGGGTGATGGCGGCGGGATCTACAAATCCACGGACGGGGGCACTACCTGGAAGGAGCTGACGAACGGCCTCCCGAGCGTCCTCGAGGCCAACCTCGCGATCTCCTACAGCAATCCCGACATCATCTACGCAGTGGTCGCCGCGTACGCGCCTCCCGGTCAGCGCCCGACTGGCGGCGAGATCGGATTCTACAAGTCCACCGACGGCGGCGAGCACTGGCGGGTGGTGAACGGCGACCACGTGACCTCGCGCGAGCCGGACAGCCGGCCGATGTCGCGCATCGGCGGCGGCGATCTTCCCACGATCGCCGTGGACCCCACCGATCCCGACGTGATCTACAGCGCATCGGTGGTTTTCTGGCGTACCGAGGACGGTGGCCAGAACTGGAGCGCGGTGCGCGGCGCGCCGGGCGGCGACGATTACCAGAAGGTGTGGATCAACCCGAACGATCCGAAGATCGTTCTCGTAGTGACCGACCAGGGCGCGGTGGTCTCGGCGAATCGTGGGAAGAGCTGGAGCAACTGGTACACGCAGCCGGCTGCGGCGATGTACCACGTCACGGCCGACAACGATTTCCCTTATAGATTGTGCGGCGGCCAGCAGGACGCGGGCTCGGCGTGCGTGAAGAGTCGCTCGGCGGACGGCGAGATCACCTTCAACGACTGGCACCCAGTCAACATTCAGGAGTACGGGATCGCGGCGCCCGATCCGCGCGATCCGGACATGGTGTACGGGAGCATGCGTCGCGGTGTGTCGCTATTCAATCGCCGCACGCGTCAGACCACCTATGTGGGTCCCGACATGCGCGGGAAGGACGAGAAGGGCCACGACGTTGGGCGCAACGTTCGCACGATGCCGCTGCACTGGTCGCCGGTGAATCCGGACGTGCTCTTCTACGCTTCGAACGTGGTATGGAAGAGCACCGACCACGCGCGCAGCTGGAAGCGCATCTCGCCCGATCTCGCGCGACCCACGTGGGAAGTGCCGAAGAGCACGGGGAAGTACGCGACGGACGTGGAGCCTTCGCCGCAGGGCGCGATCACCGCGCTCTCGCTCTCGCCGAGGAAGCTCGGCATCATCTGGGCGGGCACCGACGATGGCGCGATCCAGGTGACAATGGACGGAGGGGCGCACTGGACGAACGTGACTCCGCCCTCGGTGAAGCCGTGGACGCGCATCTTCAACATCGACGCGGGGCACTTCGACGATCGGACCGCGTACGCCGCGGCGAACACCATGCGGCTCGACGACATGAACCCGCACTTCTACCGCACGCACGACGGCGGGAAGACGTGGACGGAGATCAACAACGGGATCACGCCCGGCTACGTGTCGAACTCCATTCGCGAGGACCCGCGGGTGAAGGGGTTGCTGTACGCTTCCACCGACGCGCAGGTGTGGGTGTCGTTCGACGACGGCGACCACTGGAGCTCGCTCAGGCAGAACATGCCGGCGATCTCGGTGCGTGACATCGCAGTGAAGGAGGACACCACCTGCTGGTGCGCCGACCTCGTGGCCGCTACGCACGGCCGTGGCTTCTGGATACTGGACGATGTGACGCCGCTGCGTCAGGTGGCCGCCGCGCGAGCGGCGAAGGAGGCGTACCTGTTCGAGCCCGTGACGGCGCTGCGCGTGCGTAACGCGACAAACGACCCCACTCCCTGGCCGCCGGAGATCCTGGCGGGCGAGAACCCGCCGGCCGGCGGGATCATCGACTACTATCTCGCGGAGGATGCGAACGGACCGGTGAAAGTCGACATCATCGACGCATCGGGCGACGTGGTGCGCTCGTACTCGAGCGCCGACCCCGAGATGGATCCGCACCCCGCGATCGACCGCGAGGCGTACGACAGGATCTGCCAGGCGCAGCCCACCACGGTGTTCTGTCGCTTCCCGCTCTACTGGCCCGCGCCGCAGATGGAGATCTCCACGAAGGCGGGGATGCATCGCGTAGCGTGGGACCTGCACTACCAGCCCGTGGGCGACGACCACGACCTGGAGCTGGAAGCGACGGGCGCGGTTCCCGGTCGTACCTACCCGGCCGCGAGTGCCCCCTGGGTGCCGCCGGGGAAGTACCGCGTTAGACTGACCGTCAATGGGAAGAGCTACGAGCAGCCGCTCACGCTCCGCCTCGACCCGCGTGTGAAGACCCCGGCTGCCGGCCTCGCCCGGCTCGCCTCACTCTCGAAGGAGATGTACGATGGCGCCGTCGCCGCGCACGAGGCGTACACCGAGGCGCGCGCCCTCTCGGAACAGCTCGAAAAGAGGGGCGGCGCGGAATCCGCGGCGCTCAGGGCGAAGGTGGACTCGATCGCCCCGCCGCCCGACACTACCGCTCGCCCGCAGTTCCGCCGCGGCCCGACCGGCCCCGCCACCACGCTCAACGCCGTGAGCGACGCGATGCTCGCCGCCGCGATGGCGATGCAGGGCGCTGACGTTGCCCCCACTTCCATGCAGATCGCCGAATGCGATGCGGCGAGGGCGCAGTACCAGGCGGTGATGCGGAGGTGGAGGGAGGTGCGGGGAGGGAGATAGATGGAAGCAGGAGCTGCAAGGAAACAGGGAACAGGAAACAGGAAACAGGAAACAGGAAACTGCCTCGGGGGTGAGGGTTCTCTCCCCAGGAGTCGGTACCTGTTTCCTGTTTCCTGTTTCCTGTCTCCTGCAGTCCCTGCTTCCTCTCAGAGGTGGCACCTACCCCCTCCCCGCGCGATATTCCCTCGGGGAGCCACCGACTCTCCCCACCACCCCCACCCTCTCCGCCATGCAGAAATTCCTGGTTCTCGCCATGGGCGCGGCGCTGGCCGCGGCGCCCTGCTCGCGCGCGACCGCGCAGACCTTTCCGACCAGCGACCCGGTGATCCAGAGGATCTGGGCGCTCGGGATGGACAGCTCGCACACCGAGCGGCTGGCACAGGTCCTCTTCGATTCCATCGGACCGCGATTGACCGGCACGCCGAACCAGAAGGCCGGCAACGACTGGCTGGTGACGACGTACACGAAGTGGGGAATCCCCGCGCGCAACGAGAAGTACGGAACGTGGCGCGGGTGGCGGAGGGGCTACTCGCACATAGACCTCATCTCGCCGCGCGTGCGCACGCTCGAGGGGATGATGCTTGGCTACTCGCCGGGCACGGGTAAGAAAGACCTCACCGCTTCGACGGTCATCCTCCCCCGCTTCGCGGACAGCACCGAATTCGTGAAGTGGCTCCCCAACGCGCGCGGCAAGTTCATCCTCGTCTCCGCGCCGCAGCCCACGTGCAGGCCGAGCGAGGATTGGGACACGAACGCTACGCCGGAGTCGAAGGCGCGGATGGACAGTCTGCGCGAGGCGGTGCGCCGCGAGTGGGGCGGCCGCAACGTGCGCGGCACGGGCTATTCGCTGGCGCTCGGCACCGGTGACCTGGGGCTTCGGCTCGAAGAGGCGGGTGTAGCCGGAATAATCACGTCGCGCCCCAAGGATGCGTGGGGTACGATCGAGGTCTTCGAGACTTACGACAGGAAGGCGCCCGCCGTCGCGTTGAGCTGCGAGGACTACGGACTCGTCTTCCGCCTCACCGAGAACGAGCAGAACCCGAAGATCACGATGAACCTCGACGCGGAGCTGCGCGGCGAAGTGCCGGTGTTCAACACGATCGCGGAGATCAAGGGGAGCGAGAAGCCCGATGAGTACGTGATGCTCTCCGCGCACTTCGACTCGTGGGATGGCGCATCGGGCGCGACGGACAACGGCACCGGTACGCTCACGATGCTCGAGGCGATGCGCATCCTGAAGCAGGTCTATCCGCACCCGAAGCGCACGATCATGGTTGGTCACTGGAGCGCCGAGGAGGAAGGGCTCGTGGGCTCGCGCGCGTTCACGGAGGATCATCCCGAGGTGGTCAAGGGGCTGCAGGCGCTCTTCAACCAGGACAACGGCACCGGACGCATCGTGCGCATGAGCGCGAGCGGCCTCCCCGACGGCGCGGTGCACATCACGCAGTGGCTCGACAAGGTTCCGCTCGAGTTCCGCAGCCAGGTGGAGTTCGGCGGCACTGGCTTCCCAGGTGGCGGCGGCAGCGACCACGCCTCATTCGCCTGCTACGGTGCTCCCGCGTTCGGGCTCGGCGCGCTTCCCTGGGATTACTTCAATTACACCTGGCACACCAACCGCGACACTTACGACAAGGTCGTCTTCGATGACCTGAAGAAGAACGCGACGCTGACCGCGATGCTCGCCTACCTCGCGAGCGAGGACCCGACGATGGTGAAGCGCGACCGCATCGACCTCGCCGCCGTTGCCTCGTCGCCGAGCGCGGTGCACCAGGAGTCGGAGACGGGCGCGAACGGCGCCGCCCGTAGATCCCGCTTCCCCACGGAATGGCCGACCTGCCAGAAGGCGCCGAGGACTACGAATCCGAGGCTCAAGTAAAGGGGGAAAGCAGAAAGCAGTGAATTGCCAGAGGGTTCAGGGTTCAGGGGGCAGGGTTCAGGAAGTGCCCTACGGTCGAGGTCTCGACTCCGAGGTAGTACCTGAACCCTGAACCCTGCCCCCTGAACCCTAGGGTTTCACCGCTTTCTGCTTTCTGCTTTCTGCTTTCTCATCTCCGGAACCATGGGCATCGAACGCACCCTCACCCCCGTCGCTCTCGCGATGGCGGCACCGATCGCGGGGGCGATGGCCATGATCGGGGCTTCGCCGGCGCCGAAGGAAGGTTGGTCCTTGCGGTCGACGAGGACGACGTCGATGGACGGGGTGTCGGAGAAGCGGGGGACGCGGTAGTCGGCGAGGTGGGCGTTGCGGATCACGCCGTGGTCGAACTCGATTGCCTCGAAGAGGGCGCCGCCGATTCCCTGGATGAGGGCGCCGCTGATCTGGTTGCGGAGACCGTCGGGATTCACGACGGCGCCGCAGTCGAAGGCGGTGACGGCGCGGACGACGCGGACATCATCGCCGCTCACGTCGACCTCGGCGCAGGTGGCGACATAGCCGCCCTTCTCGAAGCCACCGGCGATGCCGATGCCGCGGCGTCGTGAAGTGCTCGATGCGCGCGTGGGTCCGGTGGAGCGCTCCCAGCCGAAGCGTTCGGCAGCGGCCTGGAGGACGGCGCGAAGACGGTCGTCGCGCAGGTTGCGAAGGCGGAATTCCAGCGGGTCCATCCGCACGAGCTCCGCGAGCTCGTCGATGTGCATCTCGCGCGCGAAATGGTTCGCGGTCGCGGCGAGCGCGCGGTAGGAGCCCTGGCGCAGAGGCGACTCGCTCGGGTGGTACTCCACGCGCTGGTTGGCGATGGAGTAGAGCGGACGGATGGCGGCGGAGCCGGAGTTGTAGTTGTCGAAAGTCCATGCGGTGATGGTGCCGTCGCTGTTCACGCCGGCGCCGACGTCTATGACGCCGGCCGGGCGAAAGTAGGCCCAGCGGAACTCTTCCTCGCGTGTCCACGCCAGCTTCACCGGACGCCCCGCTGCTCGCGCGATGCGCGCCGCCTCGAGAGCGGCCTCGCCGGTGTGCTTGCCGCCGTAGCCGGATCCGGTGTCGGCGACGATGACGCGCACGTCTTCCTGGCGAAGGCCAAGCTGCTCGGCGAGATCGTCGCGTACCGCGAAGGGACGCTGCGTGCCGGTCCACACCGTGAGCTTCTCGCGTCCGCCTTCGCGCGACCACTTCGCTACCGCGGCGCGCGGCTCGAGAGGGACGTGCGCGATGTACGCCACGCGATAGCTGCGCCCCAGCTTGTGCGGCGCGGCGGCGAGCGCGGCGTTCGGGTCGCCAACCACGAATGGCTCGGCGCGGCGCCACCCTTCGCCATCTTCGTCGTTCTTCGGCTTCGTCTGCTTCAGATAGTCGTAGATATCGTTCGAGGACGGCTGTGGTCCGGTGGCCGGAGTCCAGCGTGCGCGGAGCGCGGCGACGGCGCGCGCGGCATCGGCCAGCTTTGGAGCGGCGATTCCGACGAAGTCGCCGTCGCGCGTCACCACCACGCCGGCCATAGCGCGCGCGTCGCGATCATCGAGCGAGGCGAGCGTGGCGCCGATGGAAGGCGGCCGCAGCACCTTCGCGTGGAGCATGCCGGGGAGGTGCATGTCCGACGTGTACTCGTGAGTTCCGGTGACGACGTCGCGCGCGCCGACTATGGGTGCGCTCGTTCCCGCGACAGCCCACCTCTCCGGCGGCGTCAGCCTGACGTCATCGCGCACGGTCTCGGCGAGCCTTCTTCCCGCCGTCAGCTCTCCGTAACCGAGCGAGCGCTTCGTGCGCGTGTCGCTGACGCGACCGCCCGCGGCGGTTAGCGTGGATCCGTCGAGGCCCCAGCGCTCCGCCGCGAGCGCGACGAGCCGCTCGCGCGCGGCGGCCGAGACCTGGCGGAGCTTGGTTCCCATCTGCGGCGTGGAGCGGCTGCCGAAGGTGCCCATGTCGAAGGGGGTGAGCTCGGTGTCGCCCATGACGAGCTTCACCGAGTGCAGCGGGACGCGCAGCTCCTCGGCCACCTGCTGGGCGAGCGAGGTGCGAATCCCCTGGCCGAACTCCACCTTGCCGGTGTAGACCGTCACCGCTCCGTCACCGTCTATGTGCAGCCATGCCGCTATCTGCTCGGCGACGCTCTCGCTTCCCGTGTCGCCGAGCGGGGCAGGGGCGCCACCCGGTTGCAATCGCATGGCGGGTGCGGCGAAGGCATCGCGAGTGACGAGCACCACGACCAGTCCGCCGCCCAGCACCTTCAGGAACTCGCGACGAGTCGTACGGCTGGAGCCGTCGTGGAGCGTGATCTCGCGGGACGCTTCGTCGCGCGGGAGGCTGCCCGCGGAGCCATCGGCGCGCGCGTGCTCGTCGGCAACGCTCTGCCCGCGCCTCGGGAGATCGTTCGACGTCGAAGTATCTCTCATGGTCGCTCTTCCTTCTCGGATACTTCGGCACCCTTGGCGGCGCGCTGGACGGCGGCGACGATGCGCGGGTAGGTACCGCAGCGGCAGACATTTCCCTCCATCGCGCGACCAATCTCGCCGGGCGTGGGCGCGGGATTGGCGCTGAGGAGCGCGACACCGGCCATGATCATCCCCGGCGTGCAGTAGCCGCACTGGAGCGCGCCCTCGTCGATGAACGCCTGCTGAAGCGGGTGCAGGCGGCCGTTGCGCTCGAGTCCCTCGATGGTGGTGATGGGCTTTCCGGCAGCGCTCGATACGGGGGTCACGCAGGCGTGCACGGGAGTGTCGCCGAGCAGCACCGTACAGGCGCCGCATTGGCCCTCACCGCAACCGTACTTGGTGCCGGTGAGCGCGAGCTCGTTGCGCAGCACGCTGAGGAGTGGTTGCGCCGGATCGACATCCACCGAGTGTCGCCGGCCGTTCACCTCGATCTGAATAGCCATCCGGAAGCCCTCCGTATGCCGTCCTGATCCTGTGCCATCGTCATCCCCGAGGGAGCGGGGATAATTCTCGAGGCCGCTAGCGGCGCATTCCCGAGGAGCGGCGACGATGGGCAAAAGAGGGCCGTAATGGCGCGAAAGCCCCCATTTTTGGCCCTTCCGTGGGGTGCCGGCCCGCTGCTCGCCCCTCTGAACCGACGATAGCACTGGAACCCGACTGGTGCCATGGGGTGAGATATGGTTTCGTTCGCTATAATTGATGTGTCGATCACCGCTCTAGCAGGGGAAGGATGAGCTCTGTAGTTCAATGCAGGACGGACCGCAACATGGTTGCCGCGGCGGCGGTCGTGGCCGCGCTGCTCTTCTGCGCCGCTCCGCGTCTGGCGGCGCAGGGGCCGCCGCGCTACGTCGCGGGTGCCGAGCGGGTCGTGCTCGACAGCGCGCTGAAGGACGAGGACGTCCAGGCGGCGCTCCTGCACATCAACGAGCACCGGAAGGAGATGACGGAGATGCTCGTGGCGCTCGCGGGAAGTGACGCGGCCAACGGGCACTGGCGGGCTCGCGCCGGGCTGGTGGCTCGCAGGATGCGAGACATCGGACTGAAGGACGTGTCGCTCGAGAAGGGCTCGACACCCAACGTGATCGGTCGTATCAAGGGTCGCTCGCGCGGCGCGATACTGTTCGTGTCGACGCTGAACGAAGTCCCAGCCATAGCGCAGGGTGAGAACGGTGGTGTGGCGCACGGGCCGCGGGCCGATGGCGAGCGAATCACGGGCCCAGGCACCGGCGGATCGGCGCCGACCGCTGCGATGCTCGCTGCCGCCGCCGCGATCCGGGCTTCGGGAGTGGAGCCGGCGCGCGACCTGATCTTCGCCGCGGTCCCAGCGGAAGACGCGGGATTGGATGGAATGAAGCGGCTCTACGCCGCGCACGGCGACAGTATCGTGGCCGTGGTCGATGTGCAGGGCGATGGGGAGAGCATCGGGTGCGCATCGGAGGATCAGCTGCCGGGTGTGGCGGAGTCACCGCTGGTGGGGACGGCCGCGGCCATCGCGCAATGGCTGGGGATGGAGCCCAAGGTTACGAGCTCCGGCTCCGCGAGCGTGAAGGTGGCGACGGCCAGCGCAACGCCTGCCATCGTGCTCGGTGGCGACCGCAGCGAAGCGAGTAGTACTCCCGATGAGTGGGCCGACATCCCGACCATGGTCCGCTCCGCCAAGCACATCGTTCTCCTGGCGGCTACACTGCGGTAGCTCGCGCGCATTGCGCGGCGCCTCGAACCACAGGGAGGAGACTCGCACATGACCGCGCCCATCACGACGATCCTCGTTCCGCTCGACGGCTCGGATCTCGCCGAGCAGGCGCTCCCTCTGGCGGTCGCGCTCGCGCGTGCGAGTGACGCGGAGCTCCACCTGATCCACGTCTTCGTCCCCTACGCCGCGCGCATCGACATGCCCGGCGCGATCATCGACAACACCGAGTTCGAACATAAGCTCGAGGAGCAGTCCACCGAGTACCTCCGTTCAGTGACGGAGCGGGTCGCGAAGGAGCTCCCCGATCATGTGCACGCCGACCCGGTGCGCACCCGCCCGATTCGCTCGCCATACAGCGAGAGCGTCGCCGTCGTGGACCGCCTCCGTCGCGACGTCGCGCGCCTGCACCCCGATCTCATGGTGCTCGCCACCCACGCGCGTGGTGGCCTGGGGCGCGCGTGGCTGGGCAGCGTCGCCGACGCGCTGATCCGTCGAGTGAACGTCCCCACTCTGCTCGTGCACCCGCGCGAGGGCGCACCCGCCCCAGCGAGCGCCTTCCGCCATATAGTCGTTCCGCTCGATGGCTCCAGGCTCGCCGAGGAGAGCATCCCCATCGCCGCCCGCCTCGCGGCGCTCAGCGACGCGCGCGTCACTCTCCTTCGTGTGGTAGTCCCGCAGATTGCCATGGGCCCCCCGTCGGTCGTGATGCAATTCAACGTCGACCAGCTGGAGCTCTTCCAGCGCGAGGCCAAGCGCTACGTAGATGAAGTGGCCGACCGCTTCCGTGGAGCGCTCCCGTCGATCGAGAGCGTGGCGGTCCTCGCCGAGAGTCCCCCGCGAGCGATCCTCGAATGGTCCGACGAGCACGGTGTGGACCTGATCGCCATGTCCACCCACGGCCGCAGCGGCTTCCGCCGATTCATGCTCGGCAGCGTGGCCGACAAGATCGTGCGAGGCGCGCAGATCCCGGTGCTGTTGACGAGGCCAGGGGAGGGGGGCGCTGGTTCATCGGCGGGGGCGTAATTCATCGCGCGGACGTGCGGGGCGGTGGTGTATCGCTCCTTTTCGGCATCATCTCGGGGGCTGGGTTCATCGCGCGGACCTGCGGACGCGGAGGTCGCGGAGGGGTAAAGAGAGCACGCGGAGAACGTCCTGCGGCAGCAGGCATCACGATCGTGAGACTGGCTGTGTCTCGAAAGAAAGCTCCCCTCGGTAAGGAACGCGGAGAACGCGGAGGAGCGCGGAGAACGCGGAGAAATGCCGTAGGGCAGAGATCTCGAACAGGAGCTTTTGGGGAACTGCTCCCGCACCCAGAGTCCTGCCCACCCGGGCAGAACCGGAGGTGAGGGAGCAGTTCCCCTTATTTCTTTTCGGCCGCTTGCGGCTGGCAGCTTGGCTCCCTGTGCCGTTCTCCGCGTTCTCCGCGGTCCTCCGCGTTCTCCGCGTCCCTTACCGAGAGGGACTCGGACGCCGAGCTGCAGCCGGATCGGCCAGAGAGGGCCCTACTGTCCGGAGCCTTCTCCGCGCTCTCTCAGTTCCCCTCCGCGACCTCCGCGTCCGCAGGTCCGCGCGATGAACCAGCCCCCGCGATGATGCCGAACAGCCACGAGATCCTACCGCGCGATGAGATCGGGTGACTCCGACGACGAAGCAGGGAGCACCACGGCGTTCCGCCCGTATTCCTGTTCGTAGATGTCGATCAACTCGAAGAAGTACGTGATCGCGAGCGGCCCGAGCAACAGGCCGACCAGTCCGAAAAGGGATACCCCTGCGAATGCTCCGACGAGCGTCGTGAGAGGGTGGACGTCGGAGACTTTCCGGTAGACCACGGGGCGGACGACGTTATCGAGGTTCGATGCGAGGAGGCCGCCCGTGATCAGGAGAGCGATCGCGGCACCGAAGCGCTGTTGGGCGAGGAGCACGATCGCACCGGGGAGCCACACGAGCGCGCTGCCGAGCACCGGGAGGACCGACGCGAAGGCCGTGATCACGCCCCAGAACACCGCGTTGGAGAGGCCCACCATCCAGAATCCGAAGCCGATGAGCGCGCCCTGGAGGACGGCGGTGAGAGCGGTGCCGAGGAGCATCGCCTCGGTGATGCTGGTGAAGCGCTCGCGAAGCTGCTCGTTGCTCTCCTTCGAGAAGGGTAGGAACGCGGCTACCCAGCGCCAGGCGGTGCTCGCGGAGATGAGCAGGTAGTACAGAGCGAAGAATGCGATCACGAGGTTGAGCGCGGATCGCGTGGCGCTGCCGAAGAAGCCGATCGCGTGGCCGGAGAGCCAGGAGATCAGTGCCCCGCTCGCAGAGGCGATCTGTGCGCCCAGGTCCACGCCGTCCACGCGGAGATCGGAGAGGCGCGTGAGGAAGGTGCTGTTCTGCAGATTGCGGAGCATGATCGGCGCCTGCACGATCACGAGATTGAGCAGCCAGGCGCCGGGGAGAATGATGAGCACCGCGAGCAGGACGAGAACGAGCGCGGCGGCTGCGTGCGCGCCGATCAGTCGCGATAGCCGTCGATGGATGGGCGCGCCGATCACATAGAGAATCGCGGCGCCGAGCAGACCGCTGGCGTACGGCGCGATCGCATACGCCACGACCGCGCCCAGCACTACGATCAGGATCTGCGCGCGGGTCCGTCCGGAGGCGAGTGCTGGCATGAACTGAGAATCTACGGCTTCGCCACTTCGTTTGCCATCAACCGGCACTTCACCGTAAGCTTCGTCTGCGCGCCGGGCGGTCGGCGCCAATCACGAGGACCACCCTAATGCACTCACAACGTCTGCTACCGATCGTGACTGTCATCCTGCTTGCTGGCTGCGCCCACCACTCGCCTCGCGGCTCCGAAGGCGGTGCTCCCTCTCCGGTGGAGGGCGCGAGCGCCGAGGGCGCGGGAAACGGAGTGAACGGCGCGGAAAGCACTGCCACCGTAGCCGCTACGGGCCGCTCCGCCAGCGGGGCGGCCGAAGCGGGCGCCGGCACCGGCGCCCAGCCGAACGCCGAGCCCGGGCGTGAGAATCCATTCTTCCACGAGAGCACGCTTCCCTTCCATGCGCCGGACTTCGACGCGATCCGTATCGCCGATTTCCAGCCGGCGATGGAAGAGGGGATGCAGCGTCATCTCGCCGAGGTGGACAGTATCGCCGACGAGAGCGCGCCGCCCACCTTCGAGAACACCATCATCCCGCTCGAGCGCTCCGGGCAGCTGCTGAACCGCGTGAGCGCGGTGTTCTTCGGCCTGGCGCAGGCGAACACGAACGACACGATCCAGGAGATCCAGACGGAGATGGCGCCGCGCCTCGCCGCACATTCCGACTCGATCCACCTGAACCCGAAGCTCTTCCAGAGGATTCAGAAGATCTACGAGTCGCGCGAGACGTCGGGGCTGGACTCCGGGCAGCAGCACCTGGTGGAGCGCTACCACCGCGACTTCGTGCGCGCCGGAGCGCTCCTGTCGGATGCCGACAAGAGTCGCTTGCGTGAGCTGAACCAGAAGGAGTCGAAGCTCAGCACGGAGTTCCAGAACAAGCTCCTGGCCGCCACCAAGGACGGGGCGGTGGTGGTGAAGGACAGCTCGATGCTCGCGGGGCTCGGCCATGGAGACGTGGCCGCTGCCG
>DATCXR010000261.1:0-9566 GCA_036565685.1 Gemmatimonadaceae bacterium | reverse complement strand
CTCGTGGACACCGCGAGCCAGCGTCTCCGCAACCACGCCGATTCCGTCCTCTTCGGCAATTCACGTTACCGGCATCGGATGCCGATTGGCCTCCCGTCGCTCATCGAGAAGGCCACGGCGGCGCCGATCGCACGGTTCTATCGTGATTGGTACCGCCCCGACCTCATGGCGGTGATCGTGGTCGGGGACTTCGACGCGGCGCTGATGGAGCGCGAGGTTCGCACGCGCTTCGGTGCGATCCCCGCGCCCCGGAAGGTGCGCCCGCGCGTGACGCCGAAGCTCCCTGCGAGCACGGAGCCGGTCGTCGACGTACTGCGCGACAACGTAAGCCCGCGCATCCAGGTGCTGTGGCCCACGCCGGCGCGGCCCCCGGACCCGGCGGCCGCCTTCCGCCAGGGGCTCGTCGCGCAGCTCCTCGAGCAGGAGATTCAACGCACGCTCTTCTCCATCCGAAAGCACCCTTCGCGCCCGTTCGTCACGGCCAATCCGGTCCGTGGTCGGTACGTGCGTGCGCTCTCGGTGCGCGGTGTCGCGATCATCGCGGTGCCGGACAGCCTGGAGCGGGCGCTAGGCACGGTGCTCGCGGAGCTGGAGCGCCTCGCTCAGCACGGGCCCCCCGCGCCTGTACTCGCGCGCGAGAAGGCGGCGCTCCTCCGTCAGCTCGAAGGGGATGCCGCGAGCGCGGCGGCGCATCCATCGGCGGGGTACGCGAGCGGGTACGTCGACAATTATCTCACCGGTGAGACATTACTGACGAGCCCGGCGCAGGAACTCGCGCTGGCGCGCCGGCTCCTCCCGCAGATCACGCCGGCCGTGATCGCCGAGGCCGCGCGCTTCTGGCGCGAGCGCGCCGGGCTCCGCGTGCTCGTCGGGTTCCCGCAGTTCTCCCATGCACCCGTGCCCACGCGCGAGCGCATCCTGGCGATCTTCGACTCCGTCGCGCACACCCCGCTCGCCCCCGACAGCGCGCGCGCCGTCGCCGAGGGGCCGTTGATGGCCACGCTCCCGGAGCCGGGGCGGATCGTGGGGGAGAAGCACGACGCCCAGGCCGGGATCACGGAGTGGACGCTCTCGAATGGTGCGCGCGTACTCTTCAAGCCCTCGCGCAGCAACCCCGACGAGCTGCTGCTGCGGGCGTGGAGCCCTGGCGGCTTCTCCCTCGTACCCGACTCGCTGTTCTACAGCAGCGGCCGGATGGTCGGCTTCTTGATGACCGAGGCCGCGGGGCTCGGCGCGCACGCGCGCGACGACCTCATGCGCCAGCTCTCCACGACCGGCGTGCGTGACTTCCGCGTGCAGATTGGCTACGCCGATGAGTCTATCGACCTCGCGGGCTCACCGCGCGACCTGACGACGCTCTTCCAGATGCTGTACCTCCAGTTCACCGCGCCCACGCTCGACACGGCGGCGGTGGCGAGCTGGCGGAGCCTCGCCAAGTATCAGCCGCGCACCTTCTCGCTCGACGACCAGCTTACGCAGACCTTCGCGCGCGGTAACAAACGGATGCTCCCGGTACAGACCTTCCTTGCCGACCTGGTGAGCGTGCCGGAGGCAATGGCAGTGTACCACGATCGGTTCGGGAACGCCGGGGACTTCACCTTCCTCATCGTCGGCGCGGCGACGCCCGTGCAGGTGAAACCGCTGGTCGAGCGGTACCTCGCGAGCTTGCCGAGCATCGGCGGGCACGAGACCCCCGTCGTGCCCGACGTCGCGCCCTTTGCGACGCGGCTGCGCTCGAAGTTCCCGTTCGCGATGGTGCCGCGCTCGGACGCGCTGCTCGTCTTCGACGGGCCGTTCCCGACCAACCCCGATGCGTACCTCCGCGAGCGCGAGCGGCTGGGCGTGCTCACCGGGATCGTGAGCAAGCGGCTCCGCGAGCGGCTGCGCGAGCAACTCGGCGGCACCTACAGCCCGCAGGTGAGCGCGCAAACGTACCTGTTCCCGCCGGAGCACTACCGCGTGCGCATCCTGCTCAATTCCGCGCCCGAGCGGATGGACGAGCTGGACGAGGAGATGTTCAAGCTCATCGACTCGGTGCGTACGGTGGGAGCCACGCCGGAGGAGCTGGCGGCGCATGTGCATATCCAGCGCCGCCGTCTCGAGACAATGCTGCAGGACGATCGCTACTGGCTCTCGACCATGGAGCTCTACCACCGCCTCGGGATCCCGCTCGATCGGATCGTCTCCCCCTTCCCCGAGGCACGGATGACGCCCACGGAACTGGCGGCGGTGGCGCGGACGTATCTGCCGAAGAAAGTGTACATCCACATGATCTCCGTGCCACGGGACAGTGCGCTCTACACGAAGGCGGACAGCAGCGGGGAGGGGTTGAACCAGCGGGTGCATTAGAGGGAGCTACGCAATGAAGGGATGTGCAATCTGCCCACGACGCGGGCACATTGTGCCCGCGTCGTGGGCAGATTGCACATTTTCGGCTCCCATACGGCCCCCGCGCCGCTTCCATGCCCCCGGCCCTCGTGAACCGTAATAAGAGTGAATTTCACAACCCTCGTGCCGGGGTGGTGTAGTATCCAGGCATGAAGGTGTTGGTTTCAGATGTGTTGTGGGCGGTTATTGAACCGCTGTTGCCCAAGAAGCGGCTGAGCAAGAAGGGCGGAAGGCCACGAGTACCGGACCGAGCAGCGCTGACCGGGATCATCTTCGCCCTCCAGAGTGGTATTCCGTGGGAGATGCTCCCGCTGGGAAGGGGTGCGGAAGTGGAGTGACATGCTGGAGGCGGCTGAGGGAGTGGCAGAAGCGAGGCGTATGGAAGCGGCTACAGCTCGCCCTCCTCGAGCGCCTCGCCGAGGCTGACCAGATCGACTGGAGCGGGGCGGTTGTGGATTCTCGCAGCCTCCCGGCAAAAAGGGGGGCGAAGCGACCGGGCCGAATCCAACGGATAAGGGAAAACCGGGAACGAAGCACCATGTTATTTCCGATCGCCAGGGAATCCCGCTCGCTGTTGAGATAACCGGTGCCAACGTTCACGACTCCACCATGCTCGATACGATGCTGGATGCGATCCCGCCGCTCGGAACCGGTAAGCGGGGCCGGCCGCGCTTCACGCCCGAGACGCTTGCTCGAGCAGCCCGTTTCTGGCGCGAACCGGCGTCTCGGCGCGAGTTGATACAACTCCCTGAGCTTTCCCACGTGCGGCCGCCCACGCGCTAGACTGTCCTGGCTCCGTTCGATTCGGTCGCGCGCGCACCGCTAGATTCGAAGGGCGCCGACGTGGTCACGGAGGAGCGACTCCTGGCGAGGCCTCCTGCCCCGGGACAAATCGTCCGTGAGCGATACGACGGGGAATCCGGGATTACCGAATGGACTCTCTCTAATGGCGCACACGTGATCGTCAAGCCGACCGAGAACGATCCGGATGAGGTACTCCTTCGTGCGTGGAGCCCGGGAGGATTCTCGGTAATGCCAGACTCGCTCTTCTTCACCCCCGGGCGGATGGTCGCATGCCTGATGACTGAGATGGGTAGGGCCAGCCGTCATGTGAACGACGCCCTGAGCCCGCTGCTCGCCAGCAGTGGCGTGCGATCGTTCCACTTGGATATCGGTTTCGCCGACGAGTCGATCGGGCTTGTGGGCTCACCGAGGGCGCTGGAGACGCTCTTCCAGCTGCTGTACTTGGACTTACCGCTCCGATGCTCGATTCGGCCACACTGTCTGGCTGGCAGAGCCCCGCCAAGTATGAAGCCCACGACGTGTCCTTCGACGACCAGATGAACCAGCGTCTCGCCGATGGCAATCCCCGGCTCATGCCGCTGTAGACGCGAATCGCTGAGCTGGCGGCCGTCCAGCAACTCCGGGCCGTACACCACGATCGGTTTGGGAACGCGGGCGATTTCACCTTCATGCTAGTGGGCGCGATAAAACCGCGGGAGGTCCGGTCGTTCGTGGAGCGATACATAGCGAGCCTTCCGAGTACGGACCAACGAGAGACTCCGCGAGGGAAGGACGCGCGGCCCATCCTCTACCGCATTGAACAAACTCAGCGGACGCTCCCAGTGCCGAAGGCGCAGACGCTTCTGGTGTTCGACGGAGTATTCCCCAACGCGCCCGCCGATTACCTGCGGGAGCGTGGGTGGCTCTCAGCTCTTACCACGGTGCTGCAGGACCGGCTCCGCATGCGCCTACGCGAAGAGCTGGCTGAAACGTACAGCCCGTATGTTTCGACCAAGACACTCGCGATCCCCGGCGAGCATTATCGTGTGCTCATCGCCTTCGATACCGCACCCGAGCGGATGCACGAGCTGAACAAGGTGCTCATGCATGTGCTCGACTCGCTTCGCACTTACGGCGTGATGGAGGCCGAGGCGGGGCGCGCCGCCTCGGTCGAGCGTCGGCAGCTCGAGACGCGTCTCCAGAGCAATGAATACTGGATGAGCACAATCGGTCAGTATCTTCGGCTCGGGATCCCACTGGATGCGATCCCAGCTCCATACCCGGAGCGCGAGGTGACGCCAGCGGGGCTCCAGGCAGCAGCCCAGACGTACTTACCGGCGGACGTGTTTCTACACCTGACCTTCATGCCCAAAGACAGCACGAGCTACGCGCAGGGGAAGAACGCGGCCTCGCGGTGACGCAGCAGGTGGTGACGGCGCTCACCTACGTGTGAGCGCCGCCACTGCATGGGCTCGAGCGACGCACGAGGCGCATTCACGTGCGCCAACTTCGTTTCACTGCCTCGCGCGCTTGCTCCTTGTGCATCGCGTGATTGTAGGTGCCGGAGTGGCCGCCGCCGATCGTCGGTGGCGCTGCCACGAATCCCCCATCCGTGAACGTGAATCACCTGCGGATGCCGCCCCCCCCACTCGCGCTGCCCCTCGTCCAGCACGGCCCTCGCCGCCTTCGCGGCCTCGAGCATCGACGCCCTCATCTTCGGCATCACCTTCCCGATCAGCTTCGCCAGCTCCTTGTCCTTCACTTTGCCGGCGTGCCCGGTCGCGTACTCCACGATCGGCGCGAGGAGCGAGTCGGACTCCGTTCGGAAGCGTGTCTGGATGGCCTCGATGCTGTCCACCTGCTCCTCCGTGAGTAGCAGGGAGTCGCGCATGCGGAGGATCGGCGCGACGGGATCGTTCACCAGGGCACGGAGACGCGCCTTTACCTCCTCTTCGGTGGGCGGCGCCGCCTCGCCCTTCTCGGCGTGGAGCTCGAGCCCGAGTTGCTCGGCCAGCGACCGGCGCCGCGGCCCGCCCAGCGCGAGACTCACCCCGATTTTCACCTGGAACGGACCGCTGAAGCGGCGATTCCTGTAGCGCCGCGCCTCCCCCTCGCCGAACTGTTGATTCACCCGGTAGCGGAACTCCCGGGTCTCGGGGTCGAAGCCGCCTACGTACAGCAGGCCGGGGTCGATCGAGTACGCCGCGCCGGTGGCGCGCCCGAGCGCGGAATTCTCGAGGCCGGTGAGGCGCAGCAGCGCGCCCACCGCATTGATCGTGGTGATCGAGATGTGCAGCCGGTCGTCGAACCTGCCGAGCCCCACGTTCTGCCAGGGAAGGTTGATCCCCACGTTGATGTCGGGCTGCAGGCGCCACCCGGTGACGCAGCTGTTGCGACTCGCGATTCGTCCCAGCTGCGATTCGAGGCAGGCACGCGTACGAGCGGGAGCTGACGCGAGGAGCGAGTCCATCTGCCGTGCGAGTACGTGATCCGTTGTACGCACCGGATCGAAGATGAAAGCACGGTCGTTGTTACGGCCATCGCCGTTGATGTCCCCCATCACCATCGGAGTGTAGCGGGTGCCGGATTGCAACATGGTACGGAGCTGTAGCGAAACCCATCTACTGCTGAACGACGTGGACAGCACGAACTGATGCCTGGGCTGCTGACCATCCGCCCACTCGCGAAGGAAGGGATCGCCGCCGGTGCTCCCCTGGAAACCACGCTCCTGGCCTCTGGTGCGTGTGTACGTGTAGGTCAGGTTGATGGGGACTTTGCCAAGGAGGGGAGTGGGCGAAGCGATGCCGAGCGAGAGTTGCATTGCGGTCGACTTCAGGTCCGACAGATAGTTCGTGACGCCTGCGAAACGATCGCTCACGCGTGATGCGCCCGGCGCCATGATACCGGTGCCTGGCACTATCGCATCGGGCGCCACGTACACGGGACGATCGCCCTCGGCGCCGAGCGCGAAGGAGGGAGCACGTAGCAGGTTGAGATCGATGCTGCTCTCACCGTCCGCCCCTAGGGAGTATGTACCGTTCAGGTTCAGCGGCCACCCCGCCACGGACAGCCCGTTGACGGCGAGGTTTCCGCGCCAGCTCGTGGGAGCGTGGAACGATGGATCGAACACGGACACTGCGGGCTGATTGGTGGAGAACTCCACCGGCGCGGAACCGTCGAGACACGCTGCGGGTACGGCCCCGGCATCCGCGGCGTATTCACTCCAATCGGGGAAGGGAGTCGCAGCTCCAACGCAACTCAACTGGCGCACGGTATTCGGAAATCCCGTCTGGTCTACTCGCGCGTGAGGCCGTACTGGTCGAGACGAGGCCCATCGAGAGACGACAACGAGAGAAGATACCGCGTCGCCTCGTTACTCGAGAGGGCGAGGCTGAAGTAGGCCGAGCCACGCCTGATCGGCCCGCTCACCCCGCCGCTCATCTCCAGATCGCGTGAGATCGTGGTTGGCGCGGCGGGATCTGCCCACGCCAGATGCGGGTCGGCGAGCCCGACGCGCGCGGTGCCCTGAAGGAAGTCGTTTCCCCGCTTCGTGTTGATGCTCATCTGGCCGCCGGCGAAGTTGCCGCGTGCGGGGTCGAATGTGGTGCTGGCCAGCTTCGCGCTGGCGATGGCGTCCGGCGGAAGCGCAACGCCATCGAAGGTGGTGCCGTCGAGCAGCACGCTGTTCTGATCGGGCGACGCGCCGAGCATCGAGTAGCCAGCGATCACGCCGTTCGCTCCCGGGATGGCCATGACGCCCGGCACCGCGGCCGCGAGCGCAGCGAGGTCGGACGGGTCGAGAGAGAAGAGCGCGCCCTGTAGCGCGTCCTGGGCGTTTCCGCCGATGTCGGAGCCCCGTTCGTCCAGCGGGCTGGCACCACCCGCAATGACGTTGACGGAGTCGAGCGTCGCCGCAACTGGTGCGAGTACGATGTCGGCCATGATCACGCTCGACTCCCCTAGCCGTATCGCGCGTACGGTGGTGGGAGCGTAGCCGATCATCCGTGCGGTCACCACGTACTGTCCTTCTCCCTCACCGAATAGAACCGTGTATGACCCTTCGTCATTGGTGCGAGTGGTTCACGCTGTCCGGGACTGGAGCCCCGTCACGGTGATCACCACGCCGGGCATCGGCCGTAGATCCGCCGAGCGCACACGCCCCCGGATGATCTCGCTGTTCCCCTGAGCCAGGATCAGGGAGGGAAAGAATGGCAGCGCCGCGACGAGCTGCCAGACGCGGACTCTGGATGGGGAGTGGGCATTGCCCCTCATTTCATTCCCACCCGCGCCTCCTCCTTGTACTTCTCGTCGTTGTAATCCCTGAGCGGTGCATCGAGCACCGCCTGAAACTCCGTCTTCGCCTCCGCCTTCTTTCCCTGGTCGCGATAGATGCGCGCCAGATCGAGGTGATGGATCGCCCGCTTCGGCTCCACCGCGATCGCCGCCTTCAAGTTCCGCTCCGCCTCCTCCCACGTCGCGTTGGTGAAGAGTTTCCCGCCGGTCATCGTGTTCGCCATCGCTCGCGTGAAGTGCCCCAGCCGCATGTACTCGGCGCACCACACGCCGAGCACGTGAAGGCAGCGGGCGTCGCCGGGCGCGAGCTCGAGGCAGGCGAGCGCCTCCTGATGGATCTCGCTGGCGTAGGGAAGCCGGGAGGCGGTGGGTACGCGAAGCGCGATGCGCCCCAGCGCGTGCGCGAGCGCGAAGTGCGCGTCTACGCTCTTCGGGGCGAGCGACACGGCCGCACGCGCGTGCCGCTCGGCGGAAGCGAGTAGCGAGACGGCCCGCGCGGAATCGGGCTCGAACTCCGCCAGCTCCGCTTCGATCACGGAGGCGCGCCAGAGCGCATCGGCGCTGGTGGAGTCGGCGGTGATGGCGGCGAGGTAGTGCCGCAGCGCCTCGGGCGCCCTGCGCGAAGCGTATGCCTGGTCCCCTTTCGCCACGTGCCCCGTGGCCGATTGGGCGCCGGCCGCGGGGGCGGCGGTGATGAGTGCAGTGGCTATCGCGAGCGCGAGGGGTGCGAACGAGTGACGCATGGAGTGCCCTCCGGAGTAGTATGGCCGCCGGCAGCGACGGCGGGGGTCATTCGTTAGACTGGCGGGCTACCGTCCACCCCTACGGACAGATGCGGATGGGGGCCGGCTCCGGGGTCGTGAATAGAGACGGACTGGGAAGTCGGCCGTCTCTATTCACGACCCCGGAGCCGGCCCCCTTATCGTTTAGGGGTTCCGGCCCCGACCGAAGTCATCTTCGGGTGAGAGCGTAGAGCAGCCTCCGCGCGCTCGCTCGACGCTAAGCCAACCCGCCCCCCTCTAACCGCATCCCCGGCCGGCAACCCGCGCCACCTGATGGAGGCCTGTCATACGGTGCCTCTGCTTTGCACCCGCTACTCGCCAATGCCCGAACTCCAACGGAGGAGTTCCTGATGATGCTGCTCCCGCACCGTAGCTCACGGGAGAGAGAAGAGATCCACCAGCCCCCGCCGGAGCCGTCGCCCGCCGACCTGAACGCGTGGATGGAGCGCATGAGCGCGGGCGACACGCGCGCGCTCGAGCTGCTATTCCAGGCTCTCTACGTGCCGCTGTGCGCTTTCGCGCAGACGATCGTTCGCTCCGCATCGGCCGCCGAGGATGTGGTGGGCGAGACTTTTCTCAAGCTGTGGATGCACCGCGAGAAGATCCACGTACGCGGCGCGGTGAAGAACTACCTGTACATGGCCGTTCGCAATACGGCGATCAGTCAGATCAAGCGCAGCAGCCGCGAGACTCGCTACGTCGAGGGCTACCCCGCGATCGCCGCGGGCATGCATGGCTCCGTCGCGAACGATGCCGAAGAACGTCTGCGCATGGAGGAGCTGTCGGCCCGGGTGAAGGATGCCATCGAGCGACTCCCCCGCCGCGCGCAACAGACGTACGTCCTCTACTACCAGCACCATATGAGCTATACGGAGATCGCCCGCGTGATGGGCGTCTCGGTGAAGACGGTCGAAAATCAGTTGGCGAGGGCGCTGCGCATCCTGTGGAGCCGCCTGGAGGATCTTTTCCAATGACTCGCAGCCAATTCACGGCTAGCATCCGCGCGCTCGCGCGCCGGCTGCCGCACCGCCGCGCGGCGGCGTCCACCCCTCCAGCGATGCCCGACGATGCGTCGTGGCGGATGATGGCGCGCGCCCTGGCGCGCGAGACGAGCTACGCGGAGCGCGATCGCCTGGCCGAGTGGTGCGCCATGGATCCCGAGCGCGAGCGGACGAAGCGCGGGCTCGAGCGAATCACGGCGCTCTCGCGCGAGGTGGCGGTGACCTACCAGCGCGAGGCCGCGTGGAGCGTGCTCGTGCGACGGATAGAGGGGACCGAGTCGCGGGCGTCGCGCGTGCGGCCGCTCTTCGTCGGCGCGGG
>DATCXR010000255.1:0-7918 GCA_036565685.1 Gemmatimonadaceae bacterium | reverse complement strand
CAGAAACCGCCTCGGGGTATAGATCTATACCCCGAGGCGGTTTCTGAACCCTGAACCCTGCCCCCTGAACCCTGTCCCTCAATCCCCCGCCACCGGCACCGGCATCCGCTCTCTCTCCATCTCGGGGGCGGTGCCGAAGATGTGGAGACGGTGCTGGAGCGAATCGAGGTAGGTGTAGATCACCGGCGTAACGTAGAGAGTGATCAGCTGCGAGAAGGCGAGGCCGCCTACCACGGCGACGCCCAGGGGGCGGCGCGACTCGGCGCCGGCGCCGGTGCCGAGGGCGATCGGCAGGGTGCCCATCAGGGCGGCCATCGTGGTCATCATGATCGGACGGAATCGCACCGAGCATGCCTCCATGATCGCATCGTGCGCCGACTTGCCCTCCGTTCGCTCGGCTTCGATGGCGAAGTCGATCATCATGATGGCGTTCTTCTTCACCAGACCTATCAGCATGATGATCCCCACGAAGGCGTACACGCTGAGCTCCATGTTGAAGATCAGCAGCGTGAGGAGCGCGCCGAAGCCGGCGAATGGGAGCCCCGAGAGAATCGTCAGCGGGTGGATGAAGCTCTCGTACAGGATCCCGAGTACTATGTAGATCACCACCACCGCCAGAATCAGGAGCATGAGCAGACCGCTCTGCGCATCCTGGAAGGCGGCCGCCGTTCCGGAGAACTGCGTCGAGACGCTCGAGGGGAGCACCTCGGCGGCAGCCTGCTCCACCTCCGCAACCGCGTTACCGAGCGCCACACCGGGGGCGAGGTTGAAGGAGAGCGTCACCGAGGGGAGCTGACCGGAGTGGTTCACCGTCAGCGGACCCACGCTCTGCGTGATCTTCGCCAGCGACGCCAGCGGCACCAGCTCACCGGTGTTCGAGTTGATGTAGAGCAGGTTCAGCGCCGAGAGGTCGCGCTGATACTGCGGCATGAGCTCCATGATCACCCAGTACTGGTTGTTCGAGGTGTAGATCGTGGAGACCTGCCGCGCGCCGTAGGCGTTGTAGAGCGCGCGCTCGATCTGTTCGGCGCTGATGCCGAGCGATGAGGCCCGGTCGCGGTCGATCTTGACGTCCACCTGCGGATTGCTGATCTGCAGGTCGCTCGTCACGTCCTGCAGCCCCGGGATCTGCTGCATCCTCTTCAGCAGCGTGTTCGACGCGCTGTACATCTCCTGGATGTCGGCGCTCTGCAAGGTGAACTGGTACTCGCTCTTCGACCGGCGGCCACCCACGTTGATCGGTGGCGGGTTGCTGAGGTAGACCTTGGTGCCGGGTACCACGCTCAGCTTCTTGCCCAGCTCCTGGATCACTTCGTCGGCGCTCAGATCGCGATCGGAGCGGTCCTTCAGATGGATGAAGAGCCGTCCCTGGTTCACCGTCCCGCGACCGCCGCCCACCGACGACATGAACACGTTCACGTTCGGGTCCTGCGCCACGATGGCGGCCAGCTCCTTCTGGTGGCGGAGCATGTTGTCGTACGAGGTCCCCTCGGCGGTCTCGGTGGTGCCGGAGATACGGCCCGTGTCCTCGCTCGGGAGGAAGCCCTTCGGTACCACCACGGCCAGGACGCCCGTGCCTACGAGGATGGCGGCGGAGAAGAGCATGACGAGCCCGCGGTGCTGCATCGACCACTCGAGCGTGCGCATGTAGAAGCCCACCGTCTTCTCGTACGCCCGCTCGGTGGTGTTGTAGAATCGGCCGTGCTGCTTCCCGTGCTGTGGCTTGAGGAAGCGAGAGCAGAGCATCGGCGTGAGGGTGAGCGACACCACGCCGGACACGAGGATCGCCACGCCGATAGTCACCGCGAACTCGTGGAAGAGCCGCCCCAGCAGCCCGCCCAGGAAGAGCACGGGGATGAACACCGACACCAGCGAGAGCGTCATCGAGAGAATCGTGAAGCCGATCTCCCGCGAGCCCCTGAGCGCCGCCTGGTACACCGGTTCGCCCTTCTCGATGTGGCGCACGATGTTCTCGAGCATGACGATGGCATCGTCCACCACGAAGCCCACCGACAGCGTCAGCGCCATCAACGAGAGGTTGTCCAGACTGTACCCCAGCAGGTACATGACCGCGAAGGTCCCCACCAGCGACATGGGGAGCGCCAGACTGGGGATCACCGTGGCGGAGAGATTCCTCAGGAAGAGGAAGATCACCATCACCACGAGGCAGAGCGTGATGAGGAGCGTGAACTTCACGTCGTGCACGGAGTCCTGGATGGACGCCGAGCGGTCGTACATGGTGTGGATCTCCACCGACGGCGGGAACTGCTTTTTCATCTGCTCGAGCGCGGCCTTCACATCCTCGGCGACCTTCACCGTGTTGGTGCCCGGCTGCCGCTGCACGGCGAGCATGATGGAGGGCGTGCCGTTGTACCAGCTCGCCTGCTTGTCGTCCTGGATCCCGTCTATGACGTTGCCGAGGTCGCCCAGCCGCACCGGGGCGCCGTTGCGGTAGGCCACGATGAGCGGGCGGAACTGCTTGGCGTCCTGGAGCTGGCCGTTGGACTGCAGCGTGTAGACCTTGTCCGTCCCCCAGAGCACGCCAGTGGGGAGGTTCACGTTGCCGGAGTTGACCGCGTTGGCCACCTCATCGATGCCGATCTTGCGCGCCGCCATCGCCTGCGGATCGAGCTGGATGCGCACGGCGTACTTGTGCGAGCCGTACACCTGCACCTGCGCCACGCCCGATACCGTCGAGATGCGCTGCGCCAGATACGTCTCGCCGTACTCGTCCAGCTCGGTGAGCGGCATCGTCTCCGAGGTGAGCGCGAGATAGAGGATCGGCGATGCCGACGGGTCCACCTTCCGGTACGAAGGCGGGATGATCCCGTCGGGGAGGCGGCGGAGCGTCTGCGAGATGGCTGCCTGCACGTCCTGCGCGGCCGCGTCCACGTCGCGGTCGAGCGCGAACTGCATGGTGATGCTCGTGCTCCCCTGCTCGCTCGAGGAGGTCATCTGCTCGATGCCGGGGATCGTGGAAAACTGCTTCTCGAGCGGCGTGGCCACGGCGGTAGCCATCGTCTCGGGGCTCGCGCCCGCGAGCGATGCGCTCACCGAGATGGTGGGGTAATCCACCGTCGGGAGGTCGCTCACCGGCAGGAGCCGGTAGGCAACTATCCCGAAGATGAGAATGCCGGCCATGACGAGTGTCGTCATGACCGGACGCTTGATGAACAATGCGGAGATGTTCATTCCGCCCTCGGCTGATCGGCGTTCGGCGCGCCCTTTATCTGGACCTTCGCGCCGGGTGTGAGACGGAGCTGGCCGTCGGTCACCACCATCTCGCCGGGGGAGAGCCCCTTGGCGATGATGGCGAGGTCACCGACCGTGCGCGCCACCGTCACGTCGCGCGTCCGCGCGGTGTCGTTCTTCACCACGAACACGTACGTCCCGTTCTGGCTCTGCACTATGGCCGGCGCGGGAGCGACGATGGCGTCTTTCTCTACGAACAGCTCGAGCGCGACGTTCACGAACTCGCCGGGCCAGAGCTCGCCATCCTTGTTGGGGAAGATCCCCTTCAGCAGGATCGTGCCCGTGGTGGTGTCCACCGCGTTGTCCAGGAACGATAGCGTGCCCCGCGCCGGCTCGCCGACACCGCTGGCGGGCTGAGCGTGGATCGGCAGCGAGTCGCTCTTGTACTTGCGTATGTCGGGCAGGTTGGAGGCGGGCACCGAGAAGCGCACCAGGATGGGACGCAGCTGGTTCACCACCACCAGTGTCTGGCCGGCGGCGCGGACGAGGTTCCCCTTCTTCAGGAGGAGCGCGCCGGCGCGGCCGTCTATCGGCGCGCGGATGGTGGCGTACTGCAGGTTGAGGCGCGCGTTCTCCACCGCGGCCTCGTCGGCCTGCACGGTGGCGCGCAGCGATGCCGCGTTGGCCTTCATCTGCTCGAACTGCTGCGGGGTCACGTAGTCCTTCTCGACGAGGGACTCGTAACGTTTCACGTCCTGTTCCGCGGCCACGAGCTGCGCCTGATCCTTGGCGTGCATCGCCTGCGCCTGCTGGAGCGCGGCCTGGAAGGGACGCGGATCTATCCGGAAGAGCATCTGACCGCGCCTGACCTCGTCGCCCTCCTTGAAGCCCACCTCGGTGAGGATTCCGCTCACCTGCGACGCCACGGACACGGTCTGCAGCGGCTCCACCGTTCCGGTTGCACCGATCTCCCACGGTACCGAGCTCCGCTCCACCCTGGCCACGGTGACGGGGACGGTCTGCGGCGGCGGTGTGTGCGTGTCGCCGCACGCGCCGGCGGCGAGCGCCAGGGCGCCGAGCACGAGCGTGAGGCGGATACCGCGTCTATGCGAGGTACGGTTCGACGGCGTTGGAGTGCCGTATGCGGTCGTTCGAGGTCTGACGATCATCTTGGTGGATTAATTCCGGGTCGAATCGGGTGCGAAATCGAATGGCGTGCCGCCGCCCGAGTCGAGAACTCCTGTATCGTGTGCCAGCTGTGCCAGCGCGCTCTGCCAGATCCAGCGCGCCTGTACCTGCTGTGCTCTCGCGTTGGCCAGCGCGCTCTGCGCCGAGAGAAGGTCGAGCACGGTGCCTACGCCGGCGCGGTAGCGGCCGAGCGCGACTTCCTCGGACTGCTGAGCGCTGGCCAGCAAATCGGCGGCCGTACGCACGCGGCGCGCGGCGGTCTGCAGGGTGTAGTACGAGCTGTACACCTCGAAAACCACCTGCTGCTGGAGTGCGTCGTGGCGTGCCGCGGCCGCTTCGGCCTCCGCCTCGGCCTGCACCTGGTCGTACGCGCGCGAGAAGCCGGCGAAGAGCGGGATGCTGAGCCCGAGGTTCACGGTGTAGCTGTTCCCGCCGCGGGGGAGTGTGCGCAGGTAAGTGCGGTTGGCGTTCCCCGTCATTGTCAGCGCCGGGAGACGCTCGGAGCGGAGCTGCTTGATCCGCGCGCGTGCCTGTTGCACCGCGGCCGCCGATGCGGCCAGATCGGGGCGCGACTCGAGCGCCCGGTCTATGAGCGTACCCACGCTGTCCACCAGGCTCTCCACCGGAAAGGTAGTATCGGGCGGGGAGATGTCGTACGGTGTGTTGGCGGGGAGCCCTACCGAGAGGGCGAGCGCTCCGCGGGTGGTCTGGAGCGCGCCCTCGGTGGTCTCCATATCGAGCCGCGCCTGTGACGCCGAAGTGCGCGCCAGCAGCACGTCGCCCATGGTGGCGAGCCCCACACGGTGCCGCTCCTCGGCGGCCTCCAGACCCCGGCGCGCCTCCGCGTAGGTGGTGCGCTGCGCCTCGAGGAGCGACCTGGTGGCCACGTACTGGAAGTACGCCTGCTCGACGTCGAGCACCACGCCCTGGATGGTGGCGTTGTGCGTCCAGTCGGCGGCGAGGAGTGCTTGCCGTGCCGCGTCTATCGAGCCCGAGCGTCCGCCGAAGTCGAGGAGGAGCCAGGAGAGCTGGAGACTCGGACCATAGGTGGTCTGCTCGACCGCGGAGCGCCCTTGCGCGGAGAGCGTCTTGATCCGGGTGACACCCATATTCCCATCGATGGTGGGATAGTAGGCGCCCTTGGTCGACCCATAGGCCGCGGCCGCGGAACGCGCGTTGGACCATGAGAGTCGCGTGGCCGGGTTGTTCCGGAGCGCGAGGTCCACGATGTCGGTGAGGGTGAGATTAGCGATGCGCTCGGCGATATCCGCCGGCACTTCGGCGGCGGGCGGCGGCGGAGGCGCCTCGGCCGCTCTCTTCTTCGCGGGCGGTGGAGTCCACGGCTTGTCCGGGCTCGGTGCGGTACCGGCAACCCCGGAAACGGAGGGCGTGCGCACGCAGCCTGCCGTCGCGAGGACAAAAGAAGACATCAACCCGATGGCGGTGCGCCATCGGGCGCGAAAAATCGAGGAGTTCACAAGAGCAGATACGTGTCGCGCTCGCAGTCTGTTGGACCACGAGCGCGGTGAAGCGGAGGGCCAGCGACTACTCGAGACACCGGCGATGGAGCGACCGACCCGCGCGGCGGAGAGTGCCGCGGGTCAGTCGGGTACGTCGTCTATGAAGACCAGGGTCTTCCCACGTAGTACTACTTCGCGCAGAGCGTCATACACCGAGGAATCGAGCAAAGTGCCCGTCTGCTCGCCCAGGTAGTCTATGGTTTCGCGCGGCGTCATGGGGTCGCGGTAGGCGCGCTTCGATGTGAGCGCGTCGAAGGCATCGGCCGCGGCGAGGATCCGCCCGCCCAGCGAGATGCGCTCGCCGGCGACCCCGTTCGGGTAGCCGGAGCCGTCGTAGTGCTCGTGGTGGTCGCGGATGTAGTCGAGCACCACGCCCAGGTGCTTGAGCGGTGCGAGGATCTCCATCCCGATGCGGACGTGGTCCTTCACGTGGTCGAACTCTTCCGGTGTGAGCCGGCCGGGCTTGTCGAGCACGTGCTCGCGGATCCCGATCTTGCCCACGTCGTGGAGCCGGCCCGCGAGTCGCACGGCTTCGATGGTGTCGGCATCGAGCGCCATCGTGTCGGCGATCGAGACCGCCAGCTCGGCAACGCGCTGAGAGTGGCCGCGGAGGTAGATGCTCTTCGCTTCCATCGCGTTGATGAGCGTCTCGGCGATGTTGACCGTCATCGAGCGGAGTGCCTCCTGCTCGTACTCGAGCTCCGCGGTGCGCAGCGCGACCTCGTCGCGGATGAGCTGCTCCACGCGTCGCTGCTCGAGGCGGAGCGTGCGACGGTGCAGCGCCCGTTCCACCGCCTTGCGCAGGTCCGGGAGCTCCACCGGCTTCACGAGATAGTCGTACGCGCCCTTGGCGAGAGCATCCGTCGCAGTGGTGGCGTCGTTCACCGCGCTGAGCATCACCACCGCGAGATCGGAATCGCCGGCGGTCGCGTGGTCGAGGAGGGTGAGGCCGGTCATCCCCGGCATGCGGATGTCGCAGACCATGAGCATGAACTTCTCGCGGGCGAGGAGCTCCATCGCATCGAAGCCCGAGCCGGCGCAGTCCACTTCGTATCCGCAGGTGCGGAGGAAGCGTGAGAGCGCCGAGCGGATCGGCTCCTCGTCGTCCACCACGAGGAGTCGGGAGGACGCTTCGCTTCCGAAGTGGTATGAGGGACCCGCTGCGTCGAGCGGTGCATGGGCGAGAAATGGAGCTGCGCGTACCATCAGCGATTTCCGAGTGAGACGGGGAGCGGCGGCCGTGTGCGCGATAGTGTGACCGCGTCGTGGATGAGCACGACTCGCCACCGAGTGACGAAGCTGCGCGGCGTCGTGTAACGCCGCGCAAGATTAGAAATCGTTTAGGTTTAGCTCTTCGTCGTCTGCTTCTTCGCGGCGTCCATCGCAGCCGCGATCTCGCGCTCGTGGCGCTGGTACTCGGGGAGGTTGCGAGCGAGCTCCGACGACTGGGCCGAGAGGAGCTTCGCCTCGAAAGTCTGCACGCCGGCGGAGTCGCCAGCGGCGCGCGCCGTGGAGATGGCGAGGATGAGGCCCAGGAGGTGGTTCGGGTCGGAGGCGAGGATGCTGTCGGCCTGCGCGCGCGCGAGCGGGAGCGCGCCGGCGGCTTCGGCGATGCGACCCATGTCGTAGCGCGAGTCGGCGTCCTGCTCGGGGAGCATCTGGTAGGCGGAGATCCCCATCTGGGCGAAGAGATTCACGGAGTCCTGCTTGCCCTCTTCGCTGAGGCGCATGACGCGGTCGTAGAGGCGGTCGGCGCGCTCGCGGGGGGACATCTGCGAGATGTCCGGAGCGCGGACCGGGGCGACACCCACACCGGCGCCGCCCATCCCACCACCGTCAGGGCTCACCGCACCGGCGGCGCTCGCGCTGGCCGTGTTTTCGGGTTGCGCTGCACGCGCGCCGTTGAAGCGCTGGCCCGCGAGGAGGGCGATCAGCGCGAGCAGCGCTATGCCCGCCACCGCCCAGGGGAGCGCGGCCGGAAAGCCTCCGCTCTCGCTGCGCGCGGCGCCCGCGGGCGT
>DATCXR010000250.1:0-8520 GCA_036565685.1 Gemmatimonadaceae bacterium | reverse complement strand
CCCGCCGCGTGGTGGTGCTCGACCGCAAGCTGGATCGTTGGAGTCGGTGCGAGCCCCACGTCTATCACGTCGCACCCCACCGACTGCAGCGCGGCTATGACTGCCCGGTGGAACATCGGTCCCGACACGCGCGAATCACGTCCGACGACGATGCTCCGTCCGTCCCCCCGCGAGCGTGCCCACGCTCCAAACCCCGCCGCGAATCCGCTCACGACCTCGGGTGTGAGCGCCTCCCCCACCCTCCCCCGGATCCCCGACACGCTTACCATCAGCCCTTCATACACTGTCCAACCTCCAGTGAGCAAACCCGAAAGCTACATCGCGTTTATAAAGACCATCGAGGGGTGAGGAGGTTACGGGGAGGGGGGAGGAAGTAGGAACTGCAAGGAAACAGGGAACAGGAAACAGGAAACAGGAACTGCACACGAACAGCCGTCATCCCCGCGCAAGCAGGGGTCGTCATCCCCGCGCAAGCAGGAATCGTCATCCCTGCGCAAGCAGGAATCCATGTTACTCAACCAAACCTGGGTCCCCGCTTTCGCGGCGATGACTATCTTGGGGCTGTTCCTGTTTCCTGTTTCCTGTTTCCTGTTTCCTCTTTCCTGTTTCCTGTTCCCTCCTCTCTCCCTCTCCATGCCCGATCCCCTCTCCCTGATCTCCCTCGCCTCCGCTGCGCGGGGCGGGTCGATAGACGGAATCGATGCGCGGGTGTTAGTGGCGGCGGGGGTAACAATGCTGCAGCGGTGCGCGCCGCTCGTGCGGGAGCTGGCGCTAGGGAGGGGGGCGGTGCTGCTGGACAATTCGGCGGCGTATCTGGTGGCGCTCGCGGCGTGCGAGGGGCGCGGGGCGGTGCTGGTAGATCCGCGGGCGTCGGACGAGGAGATCGCGCGCGTGCTGGAGGAGAACGATGGACGCGTGGTGTTCACCAGCGAGCAGTACGCGGAAGCGTTGCCTCGGGAGGTGCCGCGGGTGTTGCTCGATGAGTTGCCGGGACACGTGGCGTTCCTACACGGCCACGAGCGGCGAAGGGTGGACGTGGGGTCGCACTTCGGGCTCGAGATCGAGGGCGAAGAGGAGAGCGAGGGGAGCGAGGAGGAGGCGATCGTGGCGCGTGAGCTGGCGGGAGCACCGTTTCGGAGCTTCACGCATCGCGAGGTGCTCGAGGTCGCGCGCGATGTATGGAGCGCAGCGGGGCTCGAGGAGGGAGACGAAGTGCTGGCGCTACACCCCTTCCACGAGGCACGAGGGCTGGCATCCGGGCTTCTCGCCCCGCTCCTCGCGGGTGCGCGGGTCGCGACGCGGCGCAGGTCCGGAGGAGCGGCGGTGCCCTCCGATCACGTCTTGTAGCTGTACCCCGCGAGAAGCCTCCTCGCTTCATCCACGCCGCTCCCCCTGTCGCCGAGGTCGATGGCCCCCTCGGCCACCACCTCGAGAAGGGCGTCCACGACCTCGGGGTCGAACTGCGTTTCCACCACGCGACGCAGCTCGGTGAGCGCGGCGTCGTAGCTCAGGCCCTGGCGGTAGGGACGCCTGCTCATCATGGCGTCGAACGCGTCGGCAACGGAGACTATCCGCGCCTCGCGCGGGATGGCGGTTCCCACGAGGCCGTCGGGGACGCCGGTGCCGTCGAGCCGCTCGTGGTGCGATCGCACGACGTTCAGCACAACGGGATTGTCGCTGAGCAGAGGGTGCAGCACGCGCCAGCCGAGCAGCGGGTGGGTCATGATGTGCTCGTACTCGTCGCGCGTGAGCGGACCGGCCTTGTTCAGGACGTCCTCGCGAACACCGATCTTCCCGATGTCGTGCAGCTGGCCGCCCAGCTCGATGTTGCGCACCACGCTCTCCGCAACGCCGAGCATGCGTGCGATGGCACCCGAGTACTGACTCACGCGCACCGAGTGGCCGCGCGTGTACGGGTCCTTGAGCTCGAGCGCTTCGGCCAGCGACTGGACGCCGGCGAGGAAGGTCTGCTCGAGCCGGTCCGCCTGCTCGCGGACACGCTCCTCGAGCCGCTCCTGGTAGTCGCGATTCTCGCGCATCAGCCGGCGCTTCTCGAGCGCCTGCTCCACGCGAGCACGCACTTCCTCGAAGACGAAGGGCTTGGTGATGTAGTCCATCGCGCCCGCCGAAAGGCACTCCACCGCCACCTCCACCTCCGCGACCGCGGTGATGAGCACGAAGGCGACGTCGGGATGGCGGAGGCGGACCTCGCGGAGGAGCTCGGAGCCGGCCATCCCCGGCATGCGCATGTCGGAGAGAACGAGCGCCACCGGCTCGCGCGCGAGAATCGTGAGAGCTTCCTCACCCGAGCCGGCCTCGAAGGTCGTGAAGCCGTCGCTCTTCATGAGCCGCGAGAGCGCCTGGCGCAGGCGTGGCTCGTCGTCCACCACCAGACAGTTGCGCGCCGACCTGCTTCCCGCGTGCGTCACGATGCTATCCCGGTTATCTTCCGCGAACTCACCTACAGGCCTCCCGGATGACGCGAACTTTTGACGAAGATCTCGAGCCCGGCTTCGGTACACGGGCTATCCACGCCGGGCAACGCCCGGAGCCACTCGCCGGCGCGATCATGACGCCGGTGTACCTGACGTCCACGTACGTACAAGACGAGCTCGGCAAACACAAGGGGTACGAGTACGCCCGCAGTAAGAATCCGACGCGGGAAGCGCTCGAGCGCAACGTCGCGGCCCTCGAGGGCGCGAAATACGGCTTCGCGTTCTCCAGCGGGACCGCGTGCGTCGACTCGATCATGAAGCTTTTCCAATCTGGCGATCACATCATCTGCGGGGAGAACGTCTACGGCGGCACCTTCCGCCTCTTCGATCGCGTTCTGAGGCACCACGGCCTCTGCTTCACCTACGTGGACACGCGCGACCCCAACCGCATAGCCGAGGCGTGCACGGCGAACACGCGGGCCGTGCTGATAGAGACGCCCACGAACCCGCTGATGTGGATCACCGATCTCGGCGCGGCTGCCGAAGCGGCGCACGCGGCGGGCGCGCTCCTGATCGTGGACAACACCTTCGCGTCGCCTTACTTCCAGCACCCCTTCCAGCACGGCGCGGACATAGTCTACCACTCCACCACCAAGTATCTCAACGGCCACAGCGACATGATCGGCGGGATCGCGTTGCTGAACGACGATGACATCGCCGAGCGCCTCGGCTTCATCCAGAACGCCGCCGGCGCCGTCCCCGGCCCCTTCGACTGCTGGCTGGCTTTGCGCGGCACGAAGACGCTGCACCTCCGCATGCCGCGCCACGACGAGAACGGCCGCCGCATCGCCGCCTTTCTGGCCGAGCGCCTCGGCCCGGAGAACGTCATATATCCCGGTCTCGAGTCGCACCCGCAACATGCGCTTGCCCGCCGGCAGATGACCGGCTACGGCGGGATGATCACGGTGGACATGGGCACCCGCGAGCGCGCCGCGGCGCTGTTGTCTGGAACTCGAATCTTTTCCCTGGCGGAATCGTTGGGTGGAGTAGAGAGCCTCATAAGCCACCCCGCCTCGATGACCCACGCCTCCGTCCCCCCCGACCGCCGCGCTCAACTCGGAATAACCGATGGATTGGTGAGGTTGTCGTGTGGAGTGGAGGATGTGGGGGACCTTCTGGCGGATCTCGAAGCGGCTCTGAGTGGAGTAAGGAAACAGGAAACAGGAAACAGGAGACAGGAAACTGCCCAGAGGTGAGGGATCTCTCGCCACGAGCCGTTTTCTGTTCCCTGTTCCCTGTTTCCTGTTTCCTTTCAACTAAGGAGACAGACCATGCCTGACACCAAGCCCCTCTCCCAGATCTCCCCCGTCGCGTGGGAGCATCCGGCGGACAGGGCGGCGCTGAATTCGTTGAGGGCGCTGCCGGGATTCGACGAAGTGTTGCGGAAGGTGATGGGGCAGATCGGGGAGAGGGGGGTGCGGCAGCTCTTCACGGCGAACGCGGTGAAGGTCGGGCCGCGGCAGCGGCCGAAGCTGGATGCGCTGCTCACCGAGGTGCTGGAGACCATGGACTGGGCGGAGCGGCCGGAGCTCTACGTGTCGCAAACGCCGGTGGCGAACGCGATGGCGGTGGGATTTCAGAAGCCGTTCATCGTGGTGAACTCGGGGGCGATCGAGATCCTGGATCGGGACGAGCAGCGGGTGATCCTGGGGCACGAGCTGGGACACATCATGAGCGGGCACCCCACCTACACCACGCTCGCGCTGATCATCCTCAACATCGGCTTCAACAACATCCCCGTGCTCGGGCTCATCACGCTGCCCATTCAGCTCGCGCTCCTCGAGTGGTACAGGAAGGCGGAGCTCTCGGCGGATCGCGCCGGTCTCCTCGCGACGCAGGATCCGCGGTCGTCGATGCAGCTCTTCATGCGCTTCGCCGGCGGACCGCCGCTCGACGACGAGACGAGTCTCGACGAGTTCATGCGGCAGGCGGAGGAATACGAAAGCGGCGGCAACGCCATCGATGGTATCTTCAAGGTCCTCAACGTGGCCTTCAGGACGCACCCGTTCAACACGGTACGTGCCGGTGAGCTGCAGCGGTGGATCAGGGGCGGCGCGTACGACCGGATCATCAACGGTGACTACCCGCGCCGCGGTGACGACGACCGGCCGCTCTCCGAGGACTACGACGCGGCCGCCGGCTACTACGGCGAGCAGGCGCGCGACGCGGTCACGCAGGTCAGGGACGCGCTGCGCGACGCGCGAGACGCTTTCACCGAAGCATTCAGGAATACGACCAGGAGATGAAGGTCCTGATGGTGGGCGGGGGCGGGCGTGAGCACGCCCTCGCATGGAAGCTCCGGCGCGACGATCCGTCGCTGGAGCTCATCTCCGCGCCCGGCAACCCGGGACTCGAGGAGATGGGCCGCACGGTACCGGTGAGCGCAACCGACATAACCGCTCTCACCGAGTTGGCGCGCAGGGAAAGACCGGCGCTCACGATCGTGGGACCGGAGGCGCCGCTGGCCGCTGGTATCGTGGACGCATTCCGCGCCGAGCGGCTCGCCATCTTCGGGCCCACCGCCGCGGCGGCGAGAATCGAGTCGTCGAAGAGCTTCGCCAAGGAGCTCATGCTGAACGCCGGCGTCCCGACGGCGCGCGCCGAGCGACACACGAATGCGGCGAAGGCCAAGCGTGCCGCGCGCGAGCTCGGTGCGCCGGTGGTGGTCAAGGCGTCGGGTCTCGCAGCGGGTAAAGGAGTGATAGTGTGCGAGAGCGTCGCGGATGCCGATGCGGCGATAGACTCGATGCTGGGCGCGCATGTCTTCGGCGGCGCTGGCGACGAGATTCTGGTGGAGGAGTTCATGGAGGGTGATGAGCTCTCGATCTTCGCCATCACCGATGGGACCGAGCTCCTCACGATGCTCCCCGCGCGCGATCACAAGCGGCTGCTGGAGGGCGACCGAGGGCCCAACACCGGCGGAATGGGTGCGTACGCCCCGGTGGCGGACGCCTCGCCCGAGCTGGTCGACGAAGTGGTGGAGCGCATCTTCATGCCCACGCTCCGCGCGCTGCGTGAGCGCGACGCGACGTTCACGGGATTGCTCTACGCTGGACTCATGCTCACCGCGGACGGTCCGCGTGTGGTGGAGTTCAACTGCCGCTTCGGAGATCCCGAAACGGAAGCGCTCATGCCGCTCCTCGAGAGCAGTCTCCTGGAGCCGTGTCTCGCGGTGGCGCGCGGGGAGAGTCTGCGCGGGGGAGAGCTCCGCTGGAGCGACCAGTACGCGGTGACCACGGTGCTCGCGGCGGAGGGCTATCCGGAATCGCCGCGGAAGGGCGCGCCGATCACGCTCCCCGCTCCCACCGAGGGCGTGCACATCTACCACGCCGGAACGGCGCGCGATGCGGATGGGCGGCTCGTGACCTCCGGCGGACGGGTGCTCGCGGTGACGGCGGTTGCGCCCACCATGGAGGAAGCTCGCGCCTCGAGCGCGAGCGCGGCCGCGAAGATCGACTTCGCCGGCAAGCACTTCCGCTCGGATATAGGGAGACGGGATCTCGCCCTTCAGCTCAACCGTCATCCCCGCGAAAGCGGGGACCCATGTTAGCCAGACCGAACATGGATTCCCGCTTGCGCGGGAATGACGGAGGAGAATGACCGGAGATGCCGGAGCTTCCTGAAGTCGAGACCATCGCGCGCGACCTCGATCGCGCGCTGGGGGGGGCGCGCATTACCGGCGTCTCCGTCACGCGCCCCGACGTGCTTCGCGAAGTCACGGCGCGAACGCTGGCCAGGCGGACCACCGGTGCCACGATCGAGCGCGTGTGGCGCCGCGCCAAGCACGCGGTCATAGACCTTTCCACCGGCGACCGGCTGGTGGTGCAGCCCCGCTTCACCGGCGCGCTACTCATAGACGACGGCGCACTCCCCGAGGAGGAGCGGCTCTACTCCACGCTTGCCTTCGAGCTGGCCGACGGGCGCACCCTGCACTATCGCGACATCCGCCGCCTGGGGACGGTGGCGCTCATGGCGCCCGGGCGGTGGGCGGAGTATTCGGGAAAAATGGGGATCGAACCCCTCGACCCGGCCTTCACCACAGAGTATCTATGGGGTGCGCTCCACGGATCGACGCAGGCGGTGAAAAAGTTGTTGATGGATCAGAGCAGGGTCGTCGGAATCGGTAACATCTACGCGAACGAGGCGCTCTGGCGCGCGGGTATCGACCCATCGCGCCAGGGCCGCGCGCTTCTCCCCGATGAGGTCGAGCGCCTGCACGACGTGATAGTGCCTCTCCTCGAAGAGGCGATCGAAGCGCGCGGAACGAGCTTCCGTGACTACCGCGATGCGCGCGGGGAGCGCGGCTCCTTCGCCGCGCTCCTGCAGGTGTACGGACGCGAAGGCCTTCCCTGCGTCACCTGCGGCGCGCGCCTCGTCGGAACTCACGCCGTGGACGGACGCGCCACGGTCTTCTGCGCCTACTGCCAGCGATGAGCAGGAAGAAGCGCGCGCTGCTGCGGCCGGCGCCCACGGGCGACGAGCAGCTTGCCCTCATGCGCGAGAGCGTGCGCGACGGCTGCGCGGACCGCCCGGGCATCTACCGGATGCACGCGCGCGACGGCGAAGTGGTGTACGTGGGGAAATCGAAGCGCGTGCGTACGCGACTCCTCAGCTACTTCCGCGCCGCATATCCCGAGGAGAAGGGTGCGCGCATCGTGCGCGAGGCGGTCCGAATCGACTGGGAGTACACGCCCAGCGAATTCGCCGCGCTCCTCCTCGAGCTGCGCCTCATCAAGCGCCTGCGTCCCCGTTTCAACGTGCAGATGAAGCGCGACGCGCACCATCTCGCCTTCATAAAGATCACACGCCCCCCTGCCCCGAAGCTGGTGGTGGTGCGTGGAGCGAGCGACGACAACGCGGTTTACTACGGCCCCTTCCAGGGCGCGCGTCGCGTGGAGGAGTCGCTGCGGGAGCTGAACGACGTGCTGGGGCTGCGCGACTGCGCGCTCGACCGGAGGATGCACTTCGCGGATCAGCGCGAGCTCTTCCAGATCGGCGCGCGCACTCCGGGCTGCATCCGCTACGAAGTGAAGAAATGCCTGGGCCCGTGCGTCGCCGCGTGCACCGAACGTGAATACGACTCCCGGGTGGCGATGGCTCGCGCCTTCCTCGATGGCTCCGACGACGGCCCCATGGAGTCGCTGCGAACCGAGATGCTCGCCAGTTCCGACCGCCTCGAGTTCGAGCGCGCCGCCTCTCTGCGCGACAAGCTGGGGAGGCTGGAGGAGCTGAAGGATCAGTTCCTGAGATTCCGCTTCGGAGTGGAGACGCTCTCCTTCCTCTACACCGTGCCCGGCTACGGCGGCGACGACCGCGTCTACCTGATAAGACGCGGCCGCGTCCGCGACGAGCGCCCCGCTCCCCGCTCCGCCGCCGACCGCCGCTCCCTCGCGCGCCTCACCGATGAGGTCTTCGGTACGGTGGAACGCGACTCCACGCAGATCCCCACGCACCAGGTGGATGAGCTTCTCCTGCTCTCCTCCTGGTTCCGCAAGTTCCCCGACCAGCTCGAGCTCACTACCCGCGCCGAGGATGCTGGTTTGAAGCGCGTGGTCAGCATCCCGGTAGAGCTGCCCAAGGTGGAGCTCATCGCGTAAGGCCGGCTCATCTCGGGGTAAGGTTCATCTCGCGGACCTGCGGAGGCGGAGGGCGCGGAGATTAACTGAGAGGGCGCGGAGAACGTCCTGCGGCAGCAGGCATCACGATCGTGAGACTGGCTGCTTTTCGGAGGAAAGCTCCCCTCGATAAGGGACGCGGAGAACGCGGAGGAGCGCGGAGAACGCGGAGAACGGCACAGGGAGCAGGCTCCCAGCCGCAAGCGGCCGAAAAGAAATAAGGGGAACTGCTCCCTCACCTCCTGTTCTGCCCGGGTGGGCAGGACTCTGGGTGCGGGAGCAGTTCCCCCAAAAGCTCCTGCTCGAGATCTCTGCCCTACGGCATTTCTCCGCGCCCTCCGCGCTCCTCCGCGTTCTCCGCGTCCCTTACCGAGAGGGACTCGGACGCCGAGATGCAGCCCGAGCGGCCA
>DATCXR010000248.1:0-10280 GCA_036565685.1 Gemmatimonadaceae bacterium | reverse complement strand
GTAGAGCGGCCTGAGCGAATGCTCAGGCCGCTCTACCTTAAAGACCTGACCCCGTCGGTTACACTACCTCGCCAACTGCCTCAGCACGTACTGGAGAATCCCGCCGTGCTTGTAGTACGTGGCCTCCTCCGGCGTGTCGATCCTCGAGATCACGTCGAAGCTCTTCTCCTTTCCTGACGCATCCTTCGCGCGGACCTCGAGGCGCGCCCGCGGCGGCATCGAATCGTCCATTCCTTCGATGTCGTACGTCTCGAAGCCGGTGAGGCCGAGCGACTGACGGGTGGCGCCGTCGGCGAACTCCAGCGGCAGGACGCCCATCCCCACCAGGTTCGAGCGGTGGATTCTCTCGAACGACTCGGCGATCACGGCGCGCGCGCCGAGAAGGAGCGTGCCTTTCGCCGCCCAGTCGCGGGAGGAGCCGGTACCGTACTCCTTCCCGGCGATCACCAGGAGCGGAGTGCCCGCCTTCTGGTATTCCATCGAGGCGTCGAAGATCGTCACCGGGTCGCCGCCGGGCTTCGTCGCGGTCCAGCCGCCCTCCGTTCCCGGGGCTAGCTCGTTACGAAGCCGGATATTGGCAAAGGTGCCACGCATCATCACTTCGTGATTCCCGCGACGCGAGCCGTACGAGTTGAAGTCCTTCGTCGATACGCCCTGCTCGATGAGCCACTTCCCCGCGGGGCTAGACGCCGGGATCGAGCCCGCCGGCGAGATGTGGTCCGTGGTGATCGAATCGCCGAGCATCGCGAGCACCCGAGCACCGGTGATCGGCTGCACGCCGGGCGGCTCGGCTGTCATCCCCTGGAAGAAGGGTGGGTTCTTCACATACGTCGAGCTGTCCGACCAGGTATACAGGTCGCCCGTCGGCACGTCGAGCGACTTCCACCGCTCGTCACCCTCGAAGACGTTCGCGTACTGCCTGGTGAACATCTCGCTCTTCACCGACGTCATGATAGTGTCGGCAACTTCCTTGGGGCTCGGCCAGATGTCGCGCAGGAACACGGGGCCGTCGGTCCCGATCCCGAGCGGCTCGGTCATGAGGTCGATGTCCATCCGCCCCGCAAGCGCGTACGCCACCACCAGCGGCGGCGACATGAGGTAGTTGAAGCGGGTGAACTGGTTGATCCGTCCCTCGAAGTTGCGGTTTCCGGAGAGCGCGGCCGCCACCACGAGCTTGTTCTCCTCGATGGCTTCGGCGATGGGTCCGTTGAGTGGGCCGGAGTTCCCGATGCAGGTGGTGCAGCCGTACCCTGCCAGGTAGAAGCCGAGCTCTTCGAGCGGCTCCATCACCCCAGCCTTCGCGTAGTAATCGGTCACCACCTTCGAGCCGGGCGCGAGGCTGGTCTTCACCCATGGCTTGGTGCGGAGCCCGCGTGCCACCGCGTTGCGTGCCAGGAGACCCGCGCCGAGCATCACCGACGGATTCGACGTGTTGGTGCAGCTCGTGATCGCGGCGATCACCACCGACCCGTGGCCGAGCTGGAAGCTCTCGCCGTTCATAGTCACGTTCACGCCGCTCTCCGGCGCCACGGTTTGCTCGGGACTGGTGGCAACGACCGTCGGCGACAGCCCGGGCTCGGCGCTCACCGCCGTGGCTCGCGCTACCTCCGCCTTTCCGGCCAGCGTGCCTACGCGCTCGAGCTCCGCGCCGAGCGTGTCGATGAACATCTTCTTCGACGACTTGAGCGGGATGCGGTCCTGCGGACGCTTCGGCCCGGCCATGCTCGGCTCCACGCTTCCGAGATCCAGCTCCAGCGTGTCGCTGAAGACGGGGTCGGGCGTGTCGTCGGTGCGGAAGAGACCCTGCGCCTTGCAGTACTCCTCTACGAGGCGTGCCTGCTGCTCGCCGCGGCCGGTGAAGCGGAGGTACTCCAGCGTCTGGGAGTCCACGGGGAAGAAGCCGACGGTGGCGCCGTACTCCGGTGCCATGTTGCCGATCGTCGCACGGTCGGCGAGCGCGAGCGACGAAAGCCCCGGCCCGTAGAACTCCACGAATTTCCCCACGACCTTCTTCTTGCGGAGCATCTCGGTGACCGTGAGCACGAGGTCCGTGGCCGTGGCGCCGGCCGGGAGCCTGCCGTGCAACCGGAAGCCCACCACCTCGGGGACGAGCATCGAGAGCGGCTGGCCCAGCATCGCCGCCTCCGCCTCGATCCCCCCAACGCCCCAGCCGAGCACACCGAGACCGTTGATCATCGTGGTGTGCGAGTCGGTGCCTACGAGCGAATCAGGGTAGGCGCGCCGCTCGCCGTCCTCATCGGAGACAAATACCGAACGTCCGAGGTATTCGAGGTTCACCTGGTGGCAGATTCCCGTACCGGGCGGCACCACGCTGAAGTTGCGGAACGCGCTCTGTCCCCAACGGAGAAAAGCGTAGCGTTCCTGATTGCGCTCGAACTCGCGGGTGGTGTTTATGAGGAACGCGGCTTCGGTGCCGTACTCGTCTACCTGGACAGAGTGGTCGATCACGAGGTCGGCGGGCTGGAGCGGGTTGATCTTCGTGGCATCGCCGCCGAGCGACGCGAGCGCGTCGCGCATGGCCGCCAGATCCACCACGGCGGGGACGCCGGTGAAGTCCTGCAGGAGGACTCGCGCCGGGCGGAAGGCGATCTCCTTCTGATTGCGCCTGGTCGTGTCCCACTTTGCGAGCGTCTCGATGTCCTCACGCTTGACGAAGCCGCCGTCCTCGTTCCGCGCGAGGTTCTCGAGGAGGACCTTGAGCGTGAAGGGGAGGCGGTCGAGCGTCGCGCCGGGGAGCTTGGCGAGAGTGTCGAGTCGGAAGATCGTGTAGGGTGTCCCGTTTACCTGCAGGACCGAGCGGCTGCCGAAAGAGTTGAGCGAATTCATCATTACTCTGGGCTTTCGCGCCCGCCGTGCGGGCGCGGTGAATGACGGAGCCGCTGCCGCCGGATGCCGCGCACGGCATGGCCGGCGGCAGGCTGACTGGTAATCTAAATCGATTCGCGAAGCCGCGTTTCGCGCTGTCGATCCGACTCGGGAAAGCGCCGGATCGGGCCGGAGATGCAGTGAAGCGCGGCGTTCAGTCGTTATGAAACTCGCTGAAACCCGCGCGGATTCCTTTCGTACGTGAAGTGCCGATCGCAAGGCGAGACGTGAGCGGGATGGGGTCAATCGCCCATGTCGCCCCTCTGTACGGGGGAGAACCGGGTTCGGAGCGTTTTGTATTGACTGAACGAACCGAACGAACTAATTTCAGCGGCTAGCCCGAAGTCGGTCGACGGCCGTAGACGGTCATCCCGGGAGCAGGAGCAGGACACGATCGTGGGGAAGACGATGGACGAACAGGACAGACTCATAGAGCGCCTCGGACTCGTGTTCGAGGAGAGCGACAGGATGCCTCGGATCGCGAGCCGCATCCTGGGCCTCCTCCTCCTCACTCCGGGCGAGTGCTCGCTCGAGCAGATGGCCGAGCGACTTTCAGTGAGCCGCGCGAGCATCAGCGTCGATGCACGCAGGCTCGAGGAGTGCGGGGTAGTGGAGCGCATCACCCGCAAGGGTGATCGGCGCGACTACTACAGGATCGCACCCGACCACTACTCGCGGACTCTCGAGCGGCGCCTCAAGGTGATGGCCCGACTCATCGCGGTGCTCGACGAAGGGCGCCAGATGAAGATCGAGAGTCGCGAGGTGCGCGAGCGGCTCGACGAAGCGGTCGAAGGGCTGCGCTTCGTCGTGGAGGCGACTACCCACGAGCTCGAGCGCTGGCACGCCGAGCGGGACAAGCGCAAAGCCGCGCGCCAGAAGACCAGGGAGGAGCGCGCCGGCCTCCGCGCCAACGGTGCCGCCGCCGGGCGCTGAACAGATAACGACTCCAGAGGAAAGTGTGAGGATCTTCGTTTCACTCGCGCTGGCCGCATTGTGCGGAGGAGCGCTCACGCCCGAGGCGCGGGCGCAGGCCGTGGACACCGTCGGCGTGGCCGACAGCTCCGCCGTTGCGCGGGGCGACACGGTCACGCTCAGTCTCGACGACGCGCTGGGCCGCGCCTTCAGCAAGAGCGAAGAGGTGCGCTTCGCGCGCTCGCAAGTGGAGCTCGCCGAGACGCAGGTGACGTCCGCACGCTCGGCCGCGCTCCCGCAGGTCAACGGCTCTCTCAACTACACGCGCACCTTTCAGTCTCCCTACGGCGGAAGCGGCGCGGGATTCCAGATCCCCGACTCGCTGCGCTTCGAGCCTGACAGCACGGCGTCGATGGCGCAGCGCATCCGCTACCTCGAGCAGAACGCACCCAACGCGGGGCTCGAGGGGCTGGGCGGCCTCTTCGGAAACCTCCCTTTCGGCCAGCAGCACGCGTACATCGCATCCGTGAGCGCGTCGCAGCTCCTCTACTCGGGCGGACGCACCGGTGCGGCGATGAAGATCGCAAAGCAGTTCGGCTCGCAGGCGCGACTCGGATTCCGGGAGCAGGTCTCCGACATAGAGCTGAACGTGCGAACAGCGTACTACCGCGCCCTTCTGGCGCGCGAGCTGGAGGACATCGCCGCGGCGGCGGTGGATCAGGCGCAACGCTTCCTCGACCAGGAGCGGCTGCGCTTCCAGTCGGGAAGCTCGTCGGAGCTCGACGTTCTGCGCGCGGAAGTGTCGCTCGAGAACCTGCGGCCGCAGCTCGTGGAAGCACGCAACGCGAGCGAGATCGCGACGCTCGATCTCAAGCGTCTGGTGAACATTCCGGTCGCGCAGCCGCTGCAGCTCACCACGCGGCTCGAGGAGCCGCAGGGGGACAGTGGTTCGGCGGGCCCGATGCCCAGATCGCAGGTGGAGGCGCGACCCGCGGTGCAGTCCGCCGAGACGCAGGTGGCGATACGGGAGCAGCAGATCTCGATCGCGAAGGGAGCATATCTCCCGTCGGTGAGCCTGCAGCTCAACTACGGCCGGCAGCTCTGGCCGAATGGAGCGTTCGACTGGAACGGCGCCGATTGGCGGCCCGATTTCACGGCAAGCATCGGGGTCACGGTTCCGATCTTTTCGGGATTCAAGCGCGGCGCCGACGTGGAGCTGGCGCAGGTGGAGCTGCAGCAGTCGCAGCTCGAGCTCGCGCAGCTCAGGGAGTCGGTGCAGCTGGAGTACGAGCGCGCGCGCGGTGAGAAGGAGCGTGCGAGGTCGAGCATCGCCGCCCGGCACCGCACGGTGGATCAGGCGCAGCGGGTCTACGACCTCACCGTGCTGCGCTACGAGAAGGGGCTGGCCACGCAGCTCGAAACCTCCGACGCGCGTCTCGCGCTGCTCCAGGCACGCACCAACCTTGCGCAGGCGATCTCGGACTACTACGTGGCTGACGCGCAGATGAGGAAGGCGCTGGGACTTTCGACGGCGCCCGAACGATGAAAGCGATGACAAAGTCCAAGAGGATTCCATATATGTCGAGCATTCGAGCCCGCCGGGGCCTTTCAGGCGCGCGCTGGGCACTTGCGATCGCTTCGCTGATGGCGGCGGTGGCGTGCGGCGGCACTCCCGGTGAGGAGGCTGAGGCGGCCCCCGCGGCCGCGGCGGAGCAGCAGCGTTCGGTGCTGGCTCCCGAGGATGTGGCGGTGGCCACTCGCTCCGACCTGGCAGCGGGTGTGGTGCTCACGGGGTCGCTGCAGCCGTACAAGATGGTGCGCGTGAAGTCGCAGGTGAGCGGCACCGTGCGCGGCGTGCGCGTGGATCGTGGCACTCCGGTGCGTCGCGGCCAGGTGATGGCCACGATCGAAGCGGCCGGCGTTCGCACGCAGGCCGAGGCGGCGCGCGCGAATCTGGCGCTCGCGAAGCAGAAGCTCGAGGCAGCGCGCACCCTGCACGAGGCGGGCGCGATGTCGCAGATCGACTTCCGCACCGCCCAGGCGGCGTACGAGGCGGCGCAGGCGCAGGCGGCACAGGCCGAGGAGGCGGAGGCGCGGAGCACCATCAGAGCGCCGATCACCGGCGTGGTGAGCGAGCGCTCGGTGGATGGCGGCGAGGCGGTGGGGATGGATGCGCCGCTCTTCACCGTCGTGAACTCCGACACGCTCGAGCTCTCCGGACAGATCCCGGTGGACCGCGCCGCGCACGTGCGCGTTGGAGCACCGGTCGCCTTCACGCTCACGGCAGCGCCGGATCGCGAGTTGCGCGGGCGGGTAGCGCGCATCGATCCGGTGGCCGATCCGGGGACGCGACAGGTGGGTGTGTACGTGCAGCTCGGCAACGCGAAGCACGAGATCATCGGCGGCCAGTTCGCTACCGGTCGCATAGTTGGCGAGAAGGTCGAGAACGCGGTCGTGATCCCCGAGCTGGCAGTGCGCGGCCAGGGCGATTCGACTTACGTGTTGATGGTTTCCAACGGGCGCGTGGCGAAGCAGGCGGTGACGGTCGGCCCGAGCGACAAGGCGACCGGACAGGTGGCGATCGCGAAGGGGCTCGAGGGCGGCGAGAAGGTGATCGTGACGCCGTCGGTGCAACTGCCCCCGGGGACGCCGGTGGTGCTGGCCTCCGACGAGGCGGCAGCGCCGCGCGAGACGGCACGCGGAGCGAGTGGAGGGAGCTGAGGTGGAACGCATAGAGAACGAAAGCGAGCCAGGCGCCGAGGAGCGCGGCTCGCGATTGAGCGGGCTGAGTGGGCTGGCGATTCGCCGGCCCGTCTTCGCCAGCATGGTCATGCTCGGGCTGATCGTGCTGGGGATCTTCGGCTATCGCCAGCTGGCGATCGACCAGTTCCCCGACGTGGACATCCCGGTCATCACCGTGCAGACCACCTACCCGGGCGCGAGCGCGGAGACCATCGAGCGAGAGGTTACGCGCCGGATGGAGGAGGCGTTCAACCCGGTCCAGGGAGTGGACAACATCACGTCCATCTCTCTGGAAGGCGTCTCGCAGGTGATCATCGAGTTCGACCTCGACCGTGACGTCGACGCGGCCGCAGCCGACGTCCGTGCGAAGATCGAGACCATCCGGCGCGACCTCCCGCAGGACATCGATCCGCCGATCGTGGAGAAGTTCGACCCGGCGTCGCTCCCGATCGTCTCGCTCGCGCTCTCGTCCAACAGTACGTCGCTGGTGAATCTCACCAGTCTCGCCGACGAGACCATCCGCCGGCGGCTCGAGAACGTGCGTGGCGTGGGTGAGGTGCGTATCGCGGGCGGCCTCGAGCGCGAGGTGCGCGTGTTCATCCTCCCTTCGCGGCTGCAGGCGGTGGGCGTGTCGGTGGGGGAGGTGATGGCCGCGCTCCAGGGCCAGAACCTCGAGATCCCGGCGGGCCGTGTGGAGAAGGGCGGAACCGAGCGGCTGGTGCGCGTGACCGGGCGCATAACCGACCCGGAGCAGTTCGGCGAGGTGATCGTGGCCAACCGCGGCGGGCAGCCGATCCGACTCAAGGATGTGGCGAGAGTGGAGGAGGGGAACGAGGAGGAGCGCTCGGTGGCGCTGGTGAACGGTGAGCGCGCCGTGTCGCTGGACATCCTGAAGGTATCGGGCGCCAACACCGTGGAGGTGGCGGACGGGGTTCGTGCGGCGATCGAGGAGATGCGGAACGGCGTGCTCCCAGCCGGGACGTCGCTCCAGGTGGTGCGCGACAACTCCGTCGTTATCCGCCAGTCGGTGCACGACGTGATCGACGAGCTGATCCTCGGCGCGTTCCTCACGGTGCTCGTGGTCATGATCTTCCTGAACGACTGGAAGGCGACGCTGATCACCGCGTTCGCGCTCCCGGTGTCGGTGATCTCATCGTTCATCATCATGAACGCGCTGGGCTTCACGCTCAACGTGCTCACGCTGATGGCGCTCTCGCTCTCGATCGGTATCCTGATCGACGACGCCATCGTGGTGGTGGAGAACATCGTTCGACATCGAGAGATGGGCGAAGACCACTTCACGGCGGCGGGTCGCGGAACGAAGGAGATCATGCTTGCCGTGATGGCCACGACCTTCACGGTGGTAGCGGTGTTCGTCCCCGTGGCGTTCATGGGCGGGATCATCGGCCGCTTCTTCTACCAGTTCGGCATCACGGTGGCGTGGGCGGTGCTGGTGTCGCTCTTCGTATCGTTCACACTCACACCGATGCTCTCGGCGTGGTGGGGAGTGAACCCGCACAAGGGGAGTGGCGAGCACGGGCACGGCGACGCGAAGAGGCCGAACATCCTGACGCGCGGGATCGCGCGCTTCAACGATTGGTTCGACTCGCAGGCGGTGAAGTACCGCTCGGTGATCCGCTGGGCGCTCGGCCACCGCAAGACGACGCTGGCCATCGCGGCCGCCGCGTTCTTCGGCACGATCCCGCTCTTCGCGTTCATCGGTGGCGGCTTCATGCCCGACTCCGACAACGGTGAGTTCGTGGTGCAGTTCGAGACGCCCGAGGGCTCGAGCCTCCAGTACACGCGCGGAAAGGCGGATCAGATCATCCGGACGCTCGGCTCGCTGGACGGCGTGGACTACACCTACACCACCATCGGCTCCGGCGCGACCGGTACCGTCACCAAGGGCGAGATCTACGTGAAGCTCCTCCCTCGCGACGAGCGGAGCGCCACACAGAACGAGATGATGGTGGCGGCGCGCAAACAGCTCTCGCCCATCGTGGCCACCGACATCTCGGTGCTCGTGGGCGGCGGCCTGGGCGGCGCCATGGCTCCGCTCCAGGTGGAGCTCCGCGGTCAGGACGTGGACGAGCTGCAGCGGCTCTCCGCGGAGCTCATGACGCGGATCGAGAAGATCCCGGGAATCGTGGACCTGAAGTCGTCGCTCGGCGACCCGAAGCCGGAGTACCGGATCGATGTGAACCGCGACATTGCCAACGAGGTTGGGCTGGACATCGGGCAGATCGCGACGACCATCCGCCCCGTGCTCGCCGGCGAGACGGCCACGCGCTGGGAGGACCCCACCGGCGAGGAGCGTGACGTGGTGGTGCAGGTTGCGCCGGAGCAGCGGCGTACGGTGGAGGACATCGCGACCATTCCATTGGCGACTTCGCGTCGCACCGCCGATGGCGCGGTAGCCACCGTGCCGCTCAGGGACGTGGCGTCGATAGAGCTGGGGACCGCGCCCGCGCAGATAGATCGCAAGAACCTGCAGCGGGTGGCGACGATCGCCGGAAGCACCGCGCCCGATTTTTCGATCGCGGAAGCATCGCAGGCGATCCAGCAGGTGGCTAACGAGATGAAGCTCCCGCCGGGCTACTCCGTGCACCTCGGCGGTGAGACGGAGGACCTTCAGGAGACGACCGGCTACGTGCTCGAGTCGATCACGCTCGCGATCATCCTGATCTTCCTGATCCTCGCATCGCAGTTCGAGTCGTTCACGCAACCCTTTGCGATCATGCTTTCCCTCCCGCTTTCGCTGGTGGGCGTGCTCCTCGCGTTGCTGATCACCGACGACACCATGAACATGATGTCGATGATCGGCGTGATCATGCTGATGGGGTTGGTGACGAAGAACGCCATCCTCCTGGTGGACAACGCGAACGAGCGCCGAGCGACGGGCGCCGACCGCTTCACCGCACTGGTGGAGGCGGGCGCGGTGCGACTCCGTCCGATCATTATGACCACGTTGGCGATGATCTTCGGCATGCTCCCGATCGCCTTCGCCCTTGGCGAGGGCGGCGGCTTCCGGGCTCCGATGGCGCGCGCAGTTATCGGCGGCCTCATCACCTCCACGATGCTCACGCTCGTGGTGGTGCCGGTGGCGTATACCTATTTCGACGACATCGGCAGCTGGTTCAAGCGCCGCCTCACCTCGCCCGAACGAGTGCGCGAGATCGAGGAAGAGCGGGAGACCGCAGGGCTCACGCCGGAGCCGGTGTGGGGGGATTGATCGGTTAGTCGGCTCGCGCGGAATTACAGAGGGGAGTCGGTGGGATGCCGGCTCCTCTCTTTTTTTCATTGTCTCGGCTGGTCGGGCGCAGCGCGAGGGTGGGTTCATCGCGCGGACCTGCGCACGCGGAGGGCGCGGAGGGGTAAAGAGAGAGCGCGGAGAACGTCCTTCGGCAGCAGGCATCGCGATCGTGAGACTGACTGCTTTTCGGAGGAAAGCTCCCCTCGATAAGGGACGCGGAGAACGCGGAGGAGCGCGGAGAACGCGGAGAACTGCACAGGGAGCCAGGCTACCAGCCGCAAGGAGCAGAAAAGAAAAAGGGGAACTGCTCCCTCACCTCCAGTTCTGCCCGGGTGGGCAGGACTCCGGGTGCGGGAGCAGTTCCCCCAAAAGCTCCTGCTCGAGATCTCTGCCCTACGGCATTTCTCCGCGCCCTCCGCGCTCCTCCGCGTTCTCCGCGTCCCTTACCGAGAGGGACTCGGACGCCGAGATGCAGCCCGAGCGGCCA
>DATCXR010000144.1:0-2312 GCA_036565685.1 Gemmatimonadaceae bacterium | reverse complement strand
TTGAACCCCCAACCGCCGGTTTTGGAGACCGGTGCTCTACCAGTTGAGCTACGAGCCTATCCAGGGTGACCGATGGGAATTGAACCCACAACCCCCGGAGCCACAGTCCGGTGCTCTAACCAATTGAGCTACGGTCACCATGATCACCGGCGCCGAGATCCCACCGATGCTCCAAACAAGACCGGAATCTTAACCAGGTCTCGAGTGTTGATCAACTCCCTTACTTCGCGCGGTCGAGGTACTCCCCGGTGTTGGGATTCACACGCACGCGCACGCCAGTCGGGATGAATTCGGGGATCGTGATGGTCGCCCCATTCTCCAGTTTGGCCGGCTTGAACGACGCGCTCTTGGTGGCCGACTTCATCACCGGCGCGGTGTCCACGATCTCGAGCTCGATCGCGTTCGGCAGATCGATCGCGATCGGCCTCCCCTCGTAGTACTCGGCCATGATCTTCATCCCCGGCTGCAGCCACTGCGCGGCATCACCGAGCGTCTCGCTGTCCATCTCGAGCTGGTCGTAGTTCTCCGTGTTCATGAAGTGGTAGATATCGCCACCCTGATACAGGAACTCGAGATCGTGCGTCTCCAACGATGCCTTCTCGATGGAATCAGCGGCGCGGAATCGGTGCTCGAAGTTGTTCCCGGTGCGGAGGTTCCGCATCTTCGTCTGCACCATTGCCCTGAGATTCCCCGGAGTGTGATGCCGGAAATCCACCACGCGGCAGGGGTCGCCGTCGAAGACGATCACCATTCCGCGGCGGATCTGCGTCGCTGGTGTAGCCATATATGAAGACCTGATTTGAACGTTGAGAGGGCCGCCTCATGGCCCGGCGCGCCAAAACACGCCGCCCGAGCACCGCTGTACGGCGCCCCCGGAGTGTGACGTAAACTGTTTTAGCCTTTTAGTTTACCTAATACGGGCCGACCAGTCAACAGCTTGAGTCCGCCCCCAGGGAGCCCGAGGCTCGCCCGTCAGCCTAATGCGCGTATGTCAGCCCAAGGTGCTTATGTCAGCCTAACGTCCCCCTATCTGCCTAATGTCCCTCTGTCAGCCTAATGCCCCTCTGTCAGCCTAATGCCCTCCCACCGGCCTAACACGCTTCCGCTTTTCGCACTGGCGTTGCTCATTACCGCCTGTGCCACGAGCTCCAACAGAGCTCCGCGCGGCCCCGAGCCGGCGGCCGAGTGCGTGATACCGTCGGGCGAAGCCGCAGGTACTCCGGCGGAGAGCACGACGAGCACGCCGGGCGAGGTGCGCGGAGCGCCACGATCGGGTGCGGCCCCGCATGCTGTAGCGACCGATGCGGCTATCACCATTGCGCTCACCACGCTAGTGGAGGGCGCACACGCGCCCTGGCCGCGCAACTCCGGCGAGCGCCTCCTCTTCGCGCAGCTCTATGAGCCGCTCGTCCGGCTCGACTGCACGGGCGCCGTCGTCCCCGGGGTCGCGCGCTCCTGGAGCCGCGACAGCACCTCCACGGCGGGGGTAGCACGCTGGAGCTTCGTCCTGCGCGGCGATGCGCTCTTCGGGAGCGGAGAGCGCGTACGCGCGGCGGACGTGGTATCGAGCTGGCGCGCGAGCGCGGACGCGCACGCGCTGGCGCCGGCGAGCTCCCCGGTATCGGCGGTCGCCTCCGGCGCGCGAGCGGTCGACGACTCCACACTCGTGGTATCACTGCCCGACTCCCTCGTGGATCTCCGCGCATTCGCGTCGCCCCAACTGGCCATCGCCCGGCCGTCCGCCGCCGGCTCCGGCTCCGGCTCCGGCTGGCCGGACGGTACGACGTCGTACTATGTGGACCCAACGCTCGAGCGCCACGCACCCGACCGGCCCGAGACCCACCAGGCCACCGCCACGGTCGGACTCCGCGCTCGATACATCGCGACTCCCCTGCTCTTCCAGGTGGAACCGGACGCCGACGGTCGCGACATCCTGGATGCGGGCACGGACGTGCTGATCACGGCATCGCCCTCCGCCGTTCAGTACGCGCGCACCCAGGCGAGCCGCGCCACGATTCCGCTTCCGTGGACGCGAAGCTACGTGCTCGTTCTCCCCACGCGTGAAGACGACAGCGCCAGCGCTGGCTGCATCGACGCCGATCTTCGCCCGCTCCGCGATGCCCTGGCGCTGGCCGTGCATGCAGATGCGCGTGGGGCGAACGGTCCGTGCTGGTGGGAGTCCGAAGGCAGCGGTGGGGCCGGGCGCAGCCGTCCGCGCGTGGGATCGCGAGAGATCCTCTACCCGACCGAAGACGCCACCGCGCGCGAGCTCGCCGAGCGCATCGTCGCGCTGGCCGCGCCCGGGCGCGAGG